>NZ_BAAARV010000093.1:17622-24923 GCF_039532525.1 Dactylosporangium salmoneum | reverse complement strand
GCCGTGGTCGCACCGGCGCCCTCGCCGCCGAGCCGGCTCTGCGGGCCGACCCCGGCCCCCGGGGCCACGCCGACGGGCAGGCCGGCCGCCCAGACCGGTCCGCCGGCGGCGGAGGCGCTGCCCGAGGCGCGGGTCGCGAGGGCCGCGCCGGACAGCGCGACCTGGGCGGTACCGGCGGCCGGCCAGTGCACAACCGGCGCCCCGGTGACCGCGGCGGTGGTGTCGGCCGGAGCCGGCCGGGTGGTGGGCACGTCCTGCCCGCTCACCCACGGCCGCTGGACCGAGCGGTGCGGCAGGGCCGGCGCGGCGGTGGCGGCGGTGACCTGCACCCCGTTCGCCGCCACCACGGCGGCGCCGGTCAGGGCGGCCACGAGCCCCGCCCGGCGCCGCCACAAAGGCGGCGGTGATGCTTGTTCGCGTCGATGTGACAACGCAGCTCCCTAGGCTCGAACCTTCCCGGGAAAACCCGGCGAAAATCGGACAGGGGGCATAGCGCGGGCACGCAGAAATGCACGGCGATACAACCGGGCGATCAAATCGATACATCTCGGTGTATGCCCAGATATGCAGGCAGCATAAGGCGTCGACATGCGGCACTCCCCCGTCCGGTGCGCTACATGAACGGGGGAAACATAGATGCCCGACCGTCGATCGCGCAAGCGTGCGAATTGTTTACCCAGTGGTGATTGCGAATGTCATCGCGAGGCCATAAGTTGTCCGATCACGGATCTGAACATCGACGGGGGAAATTGCATGTCCATGAGAAGGAGCCGCTGGTTATCCGGCGGCCTGGTGGCGACTCTTGCGCTCGCCCTGCTCCAGGCGGTCGCGGCCGCCCCGGCCCGGGCCCGGGAGGCGTGCCCGGCGGCGAAGGCCGATGCCGCCGGGGCGGTGGCCGCGGCGAAGTCGTGCGCGGGCAGGGTCGAGGTGCTCGGCGAGCGCTCGGAGCGCTCGCAGACCTTCGCCGCCGCCGACGGGTCGATGGTCCTGGAGACCTCGGCGGTGCCGAAGCGGCTCAAGCGCCCCGACGGCACGTGGGCGGACCTGGACGCCACGCTGCGCCGGCAGGCCGACGGCGCCTGGGCGGCGGCGGTCGCGCAGACCACCGCACGGGTCTCCGCCGGCGGCGGGCAGACCCTGGTGAGCGTGCCGACGGCGGCCGGTCCGTGGCAGCTGTCCTGGCCGGCGGTACTGCCGGCCGCGCAGGTGGCCGGGGACACCGCGACCTACCCGGAGGTCTTCCCGGGCGTCGACCTGCAGGTGAAGGCCCTCCCCGACGGGTTCACGTACGCCCTCGTGGTCAAGACCCGCGAGGCGCTGCGCTCCGCGGCCCTGCGGCGCATCCCGATGGCGGCCTCCGGCCCCGCGGTGCGCGCCGCCGGCGACCACCTCGAGGTCGTCGGCAAGGACGGCCAGGCGCTGCTCACCTCGGGCGCGGCCACCGCGTGGGACTCCTCCGGCGACGAGGCCAAGGTCGGCAGGGTCGGACTGAGCCTGTCCGCCGCCGGCGAGATCGTCCTCACCCCGGACCAGGCCTGGCTGGCCGACCCGAGCCTGCAGCTGCCGGTGTACGTCGACCCGCAGTGGTCCTCGGGCTCCTCGCGCTGGACCTACTCCAACTCGGGCAACTACTCGTACTCCAACCTCGGCGGCGTGGCCCGGGTCGGCACCAACCCCGACGGCACCGGCGGCAGTTGGCGGGAGCACTTCGAGTTCCCGTACGGCGCGGTGGCCGGCGCACTGATCAAGGGCGTGGCGTTCAAGTCGACGCTCGCGCACACCGCGGCGTGCTCCAACGTGCAGGCCGACCTGTGGCGCAGCGCCGACGTGGACGTGACCGGGCGGACCGGGTGGACCCCGGCGCTGTACGTCGAGGTGGCCACCGGCAGCGGCCACGCGCACAAGCCGAGCGAGGGCGGCGGCTGCGCCGGCGACCCGCAGCCCGACCAGGAGCTCACCTTCGCCAACACCGCCGACTTCCTCCCCCAGGCCCAGTCCTGGGCCAACCAGGGCCTGTCCCGGGTGACGCTGACTCTCGGCTCGCACGTGGAGGGCGACAAGAACGGCTGGATGAAGTTCAACGCGTCGTCGACGTCGCTGATCGTGAACTACAACCGGCCGCCGAACGCGCCGAACACCGCCGCCCTGGCCACCCTCGGCACGTCGCAGACCATCGACTGCTACACCGGCGCCCAGGCCTCCCAGCCGTGGATCAACGTCACCAACGGGGTCACGTTCCGGGCCGAGGTCACCGACTCCGACGTCAACCCCGGCGGCGGCTACGACCACGTCGTGGCCAAGTTCGAGTGGCAGGACCTCACCGCCGGCGCCGGCGTCACCACCCAGCCGGACACGCCCGCCTTCGACTCGCCCCCATCCGCGCCGCACGCCTTCACCACCAGCGTGCCCGGCGCGTCGCTGCCGGCCGGGCACAGCTACCAGTGGCGGGTCCGCGGCTGGGACGGGCAGGACTACGGGCCGTACTCCCCCTGGTGCCGCTTCGGCGTGGACAATGCCACCCCGAGCCAGCCCGTGCTGACCTCGGCCGACCTGCCGGCCTACCCGGCCTCCGCGCCGGCCACGACCAAGGTGGGCAAGGCCGCCACGGTCACCGTCTCCCCCGGCGGCGGGGACACCGACATCGCCGGCTACCTCTACAGCGTCACCACGGTGGCGAACCCGAACATGCCGGCCATGTACGTCCCGGCCGGCAGCGGCGGCATGGCGACGATCCCGGTCGTCCCGCTCGTCTCAGGGCTGAGCAAGAACTTCCTGAGCGTCGTGGCGATCGACGCGGCCGGCAACCGGTCCCCGATCGCGCTGTCCGCCGAGGATGCGGCCGGCACCCGCCAGTTCCGGGCCAACGCCGCCGACGCCGTCACCCGGGTGGCCGGCGACGCCACCGGCGACGGCAGGGCCGACGTCACCCTGCTCTCCGACATCGGCGGCGGCAAGAGTGCCCTGTGGCGGTGGGACCCGGCGGTGGCCGGCCGCCGCACGGCGGTCGCCCCGCAGGGCGTCGACGGCCTCTACGCCTCGGGAACGGTCGCGGTCAACGCCGACGTCGACGGCGACGGGCGGTCCGACACCGTGACGTTCACCCAGGCGGGGACCAGCGTCGCCGTCGGCGTGCAGCGCTCCGACGGCAACCAGCTGACCGGCACCGTGGTGCAGACCATGAACGGCTGGTCGACGAGCAAGATCAAGGCGGTGGCCGGGGACTTCAACGCCGACGGCAAGTCCGACGTCCTGGTCGCCTATGACAACAACCCCAACGGCTGGCTCGGCTGGCTGTTCCTGGCCAACGGCACCGGCCCCGGCAGCCCGAGCCTCTCCGCGCCGATCGGCTTCGGCGGCGGGCTGTTCGCCTGGTCGGCGATCACCCCGGTCGCCGGCGACTTCGACGGCGATGGCCGCGCCGACGTCTACGAGATCTCCGACGGTGGCGGCTGCCTCACCGAGATGCGCTTCCACCAGACCTCGGCGGCCAGCCCACCGGCGATGGGCGGCGGGATCGTGCGGTACAGCTCCGGCGCCGGCAAGCTCTGCTACGGCGCCCTGAAGTTCTTCGCCGGCAACTTCAACGGCGACCAGTTCGACGACGTCGGCGCGGTCGCGGACCGCGGCACCTGCCAGAGCCAGCTGTGGACCTTCATGACGGTCAACGCCACCACGCTCAACGGCAACGCCATCACCCAGTGGGACTCAGGACAGAACGCCTGGTGCTTCGGGCCGGTCACGCCGGTGCCCGGCGACTACAACGGCGACGGCAGGACCGACGTCGGGCTGGTGTACCGCTGCTGCGGCGCCTACCAGGCCCAGCTGTGGATCACCACGTCGACCGGGACCGCGTTCTCGGCGCCGGCCGAGGTGGCCGGCGGCGGCATCGGGCCGGCCGGGACGGCGTCGGTGTCGCTGGACACCGCGCTGGGGGCGGCGCAGCAGAAGTACCAGGTCGTGAACGCCGGCTCGGGCACCTGCGCCGACGACGTGGCCGGCAACCTGCAGGGCCAGCCGTGCGCGGCGGTGGCGACGCAGTACGTCACGATCGAGCGGCGCGGGGCGCAGTACGTGTCGATCCACCCCGCCGACGTCGCGAACACCTGCTACGACGTCGCCTGGGCGAACACGGCCAACATGACCCCGATCGGCCGCAACGGCTGCCACGGGGTGGCCACCCAGCCGTACATGCTCGCGCAGTATTGGACGGTCGAGTACCTCTCCGGCCCTCCGTCCGCGCCGGTGGTGCGGTTCGTCACGCCCCTCTCCGGCAAGTGCCTGGACCTGGACAACGACCGGGCCGCCGCGGGCACGTCCATCTGGGAGTACGACTGCAATGGCGGCCTGGCCCAGTCCTGGATCCTGCGTCCGGTCGCGTCCTGACCCGATCGGCCCCACGCCGCACGGCCGGCGGCGTGGGGCCGCCGTGCAGCGGGGCTGGGTGAGGTTCAGCGGGGCTGGGCGATCAGGTCGACCAGGCGGTCGAGCACGCCCGGGGAGAGGTGGTGGCGCATGCCCTCGATCTCCACGTGCCGGGCGCCCGGGATCGCCGCGGCGGTGGCCCGCCCGCCGCTCGGGTGCACCATCCGGTCCTCGTCGCCGTGGACGACCACGGTCGGGGCGGTGATGGCGCGCAGAGCGGCGGTCCGGTCGCCCGAGGCCTGGATGGCGCCGATCTGCCGGGCCACCCCCGCGTGGCGGGCCGGCCCGTTGCCCCGGTCCCAGGCCAGCGCGGCCCAGGAGCGCTCGGCGGCCTCGTCGTAGGGGTAGTGGCGCGAGCCGATGTGGTCGAGCATCGCCAGGTGGCGGGCGACCCACTGCTCGCGGGTGCGGGAGGGGCCGCGGGCCATGCGGGCCATGGTCGAGCGGGCCGGCTGGCCGACCCGGCGCTCGCCGGTGGTGGAGAAGATCGACGTCAGGGCGGCGACCCGGTCCGGGTGGCCGACCGCCAGGGCCTGCGCGATCATGCCGCCCATCGACATGCCGGTCACGTGGGCGCGCTGCACGCCGAGGTGGTCGAGCACGGCGAGGGCGTCGCCCGCCATGTCCTCCAGGGTGTACGCCCCGCGCGGCGGGCGGGCGAACAGCTGGCGCAGCATGCCCGGTGGCGCGGCGGCGACCCGGGTGGAGCGGCCGGCGTCGCGGTTGTCGAACCGGATGACCCGGAAGCCGCGGGCCGTCAGCCCGTCGAGCATCGGCCCCGGCCACGACGTCAGGTCCAGGCCCAGGCCGGCGATGAGCAGCAGCGGTACGCCCCGGGGATCCCCATCGGCGCGGAAGCACACCCGGATGCCGCCGGGGGCGTCGAGGAAGTCGTCCTCCGTCACGCCGGCACCGTCGCACGCCGGGCCTCGAAGTGCAGCTCCGGGTCGGCGATGCGGCCGTGGCGCAGCAGCTTCACGTCCGAGTGGTAGCTCATCGACGTCAGCCACGGTGCCCGGTCGCCCTGCCGCGGCAGCCGGTCCAGCGCCCGCTGGATGTAGCCGGCGCCGAAGTCGAGCAGCGGCCGGGTCGGCATGGCGGGGTCGGCGGGCTCGGGGCGGCACACGTCGTAGCCGTGGGCGTCCATGTGCGCGAGCAGGCGGCAGAAGTACTCGCACAACAGCCCGACCTTGAGCGTCCACGACGAGTTCGTGTAGCCGATCGCGAACGCCAGGTTGGGCACCCCGGACAGCATCACGCCCTTGTAGGCGATGGTGTCGTGCACGCTGACCGGCGTGCCGTCGACGCTGATCGCCACCCCGCCGAAGGCCTGCACGTTGAGGCCGGTCGCGGTCACCACGACGTCGGCCGGCAGCTCCTCGCCCGACTCCAGGCGCACCCCGGTCTCCGTGAAGCCCGCGATGCGCCCGGTGACCACGGACGCGGTGCCCTTGCGCAGGGCCCGGAACAGGTCGCCGTCGGGCACCAGGCACAGGCGCTGGTCCCATGGGTGGTACGGCGGGTTGAAGTGCTCGTCGACCGGATACCCCTCGGGCAGCTGCTTGGTGTTCACCCAGCGGATCAGCCGGCGCGCGGTGTGCGGGTGCCGCTGGCAGAAGCGCCAGATGGCCCGCTGCCGGGCGATGTTGAGCCGCCGCACCGCCCGGTACGCCCGCTCGGGGCCCAGCAGCCGCCGCAGCCGCGCGGCGAGGGCGTCGCGGGACGGGGCCGGCAGGATGTACGACGGGGTGCGCTGCAGCATGGTGACGTGCGCGGCGGTGCCGGCCATCGCGGGCAGGATGGTGACCGCGGTGGCCCCGCTGCCGATGATGACCACCCGCTTGCCCGCGTAGTCGAGGTCCTCCGGCCAGGCCTGGGGGTGCACGACGGTACCGCGGAATCCCTCGACGCCCTCGAAGGCCGGGGTGTAGCCCTCGTCGTAGCGGTAGTACCCGCCCGCGCAGAAGAGCCACGCGCAGGTCAGGGCGGTGCGCTCGCCGGTGTCGGCCCGCTCGATCTCGACCCGCCACCGGGCCTGCGGCGTCGACCAGCGCACCGCCACGACCCGGTGGTGGTAGCGCACGGCCCGGTCGATGCCGTGCTCGGCCGCGGTTTCGCGCAGGTACGCCAGGATCGCCGGCCCGTCGGCGATGGAGCGCTCGTCGCGCCAGGGCCGGAACTCGTACCCGAACGTGTGCAGGTCGGAGTCGGAGCGCACGCCGGGGTACCGGAACAGGTCCCACGTCCCGCCGCTGGCCGCCCGGGCCTCGAGGATCGCGTAGCTGCGCCGCGGGTGCTCGCGCTGCAGGTAGTAGGCGGCGCCGATGCCGGACAGCCCGGCGCCCACGATGACGACGTCGAGGTGTTCCAGCTCTGCCGGGGGCATGCCTTCAGCCTGCGCGCCACGGCCGCCCGGACCAAGGGCGAAACGCATCACATTCACCCCCGCACTGGTGCGGATTGCTACGCTCGGCCCGTGCAGCGGGATCCGCCGTCCCCGCGCGTGCGGGAGCTGATCCGCGTGGGGGCCGAGCTGGCCCTGAACCCGCCCGCGGAGTGGCTCGCCGAGCGCAGCTTCGACATCCCGGACATGTCGCTCTTCCCGGGCGTCCGCCTGGCCATCGGCTCCACCGCCGCCGGCCTCGACGGCTTCCGCCGCAGCCACCTCGACGCCGTGACCACGCAGCAGATGCTGGCCCGCCTGTCCTCCGCCCAGCAGGTCGCCACCTACGACGAGGTGGCCCTGGTCGTGAGGGATCACCGACTCCACCACCGGCACCCTGCTGGCCACGCAGACCGCCCGGCTGACGATCAGCCAGCCGGCCCCGTCGTCGACGAACGGGTCGCAGCCGGCAACCCGGTGACGGCCGCCATCGCCG
>NZ_BAAARV010000093.1:0-17595 GCF_039532525.1 Dactylosporangium salmoneum | reverse complement strand
CACACGCTGACGACGCGTCAGCGTGTGCGGCGCCGTGCGTCAGTTGCCGCGGCTCGCCGCGGTCATCACCACCAGGCCGAGGCACATCTCGTCACTGGTGCCGTCGCCCCAGACCACGTAGCGCGGCGCGGTGCCCTTGAGCTGTGGCAGGAGTCCGCGCAGCCCGGCGTCGTGCGTGCAGGTCACCCGCAGCGTGTCGCCCGGGTGCAGCGCGACCGGCGGGTCGAGCGGGTGGATCGCCTGGTCGTCGAAGTTGTAGTTGGGCACGTCGAGCAGCGTCCTGGCGCCGGCCGTGCCCGGATTCAGCTCGATCTTGATGGAGCGGCCGAGCAGGTGCATGTGCCCGGCGACCGCATAGACCGTGGCGGCCTGCGGAACCGGGTGGTCGCAGTGCTGCGTGACGCCGGCCACCGGCGGGCTCCCTTTGTAGCACTGCTCGACCAGCTCGTCCTCCATGCCGCCGATGTCGGCGCCGAAACGCTTGCCGACGTCGGCCACGGCGGCCGTGCGGTCGCACAGCGGGCCCGACTCGCTCGCGGCGCAGGGCAGCTCGATCGGCGCGGGCAGCAGGCTGGTCCGGAGCGGGGTCATCGCGGTGTCGTCGTTGAGGCGCAGCCGGATGCTCGACTGGTCCGAGCCGCCGGGCCGACCGCCGGTGGCGAGCAGGTTGTAGTGGACCTGCATCACCATCATGCTGCCGGGCGGCATCGGGTAGCCGAGGTTCGGCGCGAGCAGCGTCTCGTTGGCGCCGGGGGCCCACGACGCGACCCAGGCGTCGCCGCGCACGCCCGAGTCGCCGAAGCACGTCCAGCCTTCGCCCGGCGAGTCCGCGTCGAGCTTGCGCGCCTGGTCGGCGGCCTCCGGGGCGATCCGGAAGAAGATCGCGTGGTGCACGATGGCGGCGTTCTGCGGCAGGAACTGACTCCCGGTCAGGTACGCCGTCCGGGTGAGCTTCGGATCGATCAGGAAGCAGCGGTACTCGTCGGTGCCGCCGTTCGGCGCCTGCGGCGTGTAGGCGGCCGGCATGCTCAGCGCCTGGAAGCGCTCGCCGGCGCGAAGCGGGGCGGCGGGCGGTGCCGAGACATGCCCGGCATGCGGGTCGGACCCGCCGGAGGCAGCGCCGGTCGGCTCGGCATTGTTCGACGGCGATCCGCACGCTGCGACGGAGACGGCCGCCACCAGCGCGATGGCCAGGGCGACCAGTGCTCGCCCAGCTTGACCAGCCTTGGCCATCACGACCCCCCGATAGACGACGACAAGCATCGACGATTGCAGGCGGGCCGCGAACCGCACCTCCGGGGTTTCCCCCCAATTCGGTGGCAACCACCCATGCCTTGCCGGCCGGATGCCCCGGCCGTCAGCGCAGCAGCGACGTCCCGGCGTCCGCCTCCAGGCCCAGCAGCGGGGCGGTCGTCGGGCAGCGGCGGGACGTGCAGTCCCGGGCGTGGGCGCGGTAGGCGCCGCGGCCGATCGGCACGACCGTGACCGCGAGGGGCCGCAGCGGCCCCATGGACCAGAACCGCCGGGTGCTCGCGGCCCGGCGCAGCGCCCGGTCCAGGCTCGTCGTGAACTGCGTGAACTCGTGACTGGCCCCGTGGTCCGCCGAGGGCCAGTCGAGGCGAACCGCATAGCCGAGCGGATCGATCAGGTGCATCGTCACCACCCCCACCTCAGGCAACGACCGAAGACACCACCACGATACTCGAACATACGTTCGAACGCCCGGGGTCGTACGGGCCCAAACGGCTACAGCGAGATGTCGCGGGCCAGGCCGAGTTCCGCGGCCTCGACGTCATCGAAATCCAGGGCATCGTCGGTCAGCTCGTCGCCGATGTGGTCGTCGATGCGGCCGAAGTCGGCGCCGTCGAAGTCGGGGGCGTGGGCGGGCGCCGCCGCCGGGAGGTCGTCGGTGCTCATGCAAGCATCGTCCGAGATCAACGGGCCGGGCACAACCAACGGGTCATGAACCAGGCACCTGCTGGTAAAACTGCTGTCGTGACGCACTTCAGCAGGCTCTACGCGATCGTGATCGACGCACCGCGCCCGGACCACGAGGCCACGGTGGCCTTCTGGTCGGGTGCGGCCGGCACCCAGCTCGAGCTCGTGCCGCAGTACCCCGAGTTCCACGGGGCCAAGCTGCCGACCCACGACATGCTGCTGCTGGCCCAGGGCCTCGGCGACGGCCCGCCCCGCGTCCACCTCGACTTCCACACCGACGACCTGGACGCCGAGGTGGCCCGCCTGGAGGCGCTCGGCGCCACGCGGCTGGAGCGGGCGAAAAACTGGCAGGTCATGCGGGACCCTGCCGGTCTGGTCTTCTGCGTGGTGCTCGATCGTCCCGGTACCCTCAGCGAGGACAACGCCGTCCGCTGGGACTAGGAGGTGCCCTACATGACCCGCGCCCTCTCGCGCCGACGACTGCTCAGCGCCGGCCTGGTCGTCGGCGGGGCCGCCCTGGTCGCGGGCGACTCCGTGGTGCGCGCCACGCCGGCGCTGCTGAGAACAAGCCCGCGGCCCGCGCCGTCGTCCTCTTCGACGCCACCACCGCCGCCGCCCGAGGCCCCGCCGATGGCGCCCCTCACGCGGCCGGTGTTCACGCTCGCGGAGTACCGCAAGGCCGTGCCCGGCCCGGAGTTCCCGCCCAACGCCGTGGCGCTGACGATCGACGACGGCCCGCATCCGATGTGGACGCCGAAGGTGCTCAACCTGCTGGAGCGCTACCACGTGCCGGCGATGTTCTGCCTCATCGGCAACCAGGTGCTCGGCCACGAGGGGGTGGCCCGCAGCGTGGTCGCCGCCGGTCACCAGGTCGCCAACCACACGTGGAGCCATCCGGCCGGGATCGCAAGCCTGCCGCCGGAGAAGGTCCAGCAGGAGATCGAACGGGCCCAGGAGAAGATCTACGACACCACCGGCCACGTGCCCACGGTCTTCCGCTCGCCCGGCGGCGCCGTGTCGCCCGCGGTGTTCGCCGCCGCCGCGCACGCCCGGATGACCCCGGTGAACTGGGACGACGACCCGCGCGACTGGACCAAGCCGGGCACCGGCGCGATCGCCCAGCGGCTGCTGGCCGCCCGCCCGGGCGACATCCTGCTCTGCCACGACGGCGGCGGCGACCGCTCGCAGACCTGCGCCGCCCTGAGCACCGTCATCCCGGCGCTGCAGGCCCGGGGCCTGCAGTTCGTCGCCCTGTAGCCGCGCGAGCTACCGGAACCGTGCCACGTCGGCCGGTTCCGCCGCCGCCGGGCCCGGCGGTGGCGCACCGTCGGTGCATGCAGCCGAGATACCTTGCCCCCGTCCTCGCCGCGCTCGCGCTGACCGGATGCGCTCGCGGTGCCACGACCGTCTCCGCGCCGGCGCCCTCCGCCGCGCCCACCACTGCGTCCGCCGCCGCGTCCGCCGCCGCGCCGGCGCCGTCGCACGCGTCCGCCGCCGCGTCGCCTTCCCACGCGCCGGCCCCGCTCCCCGACATCTGCAAGCTGCTGACGAAGGCCGAGGTGACCGGCCTGACCGGCGAGCAGGTGACGCTGATGACCGACGACGGCGGCAACTCGCCGACCTCGCGCTACTGCCAGTGGCAGCTGTCCCAGGGCCAGCTCACCATCACCGTGAGCCTGGAGACCAGGGAGAACTTCGACATCCGCAACCGGCAGGCCACGTCGGTGGCCGGGGTGGGCGCCGCCGCCTACTCGCTCAGCGGGCACCTGTTCGTCTGGGAGGACGGCCGGGACGTGGACGTGTACGCCACCCCGAAGTCCAGCGACGCGGCCAACCTGGCCGTGGAGCGCCGCGCCGCCGCCGAGGTCCTGCCCCGCCTGGCCGGCCGATGACCGCAGCCGGGCGGCCGAACGCCGCGGACCCGGGCCCTGTCGCAGCACAAGACCCGGGTCCCGCCGATCCGCAGGACGGTCAGGCGACCGTGTTGCGCCAGGCCCGGCCGCTGCGCTCGATCAGGCGGTTGGCGTCGGTCGGGCCCCACGAGGCGGCCTCGTAGGTGGGGATGGGGCTGGTGTCCTCGGCCCAGCGCTCGATGATCGGGTCGACGATGCGCCAGCACTGCTCGACCTCGTCGGAGCGGATGAACAGCGTCGTGTCGCCGATCAGGGCGTCGAGCAGGAGGCGCTCGTAGGCCTCCGGGGACTCCTCGCGGAAGGTCTTGTCGTAGGAGAAGTCCATGCTCGCCGAGCGGACCCGGAAGGAGTGGCCGGGAACCTTGGCGCCGAAGCGCAGGGCGATGCCCTCGTCGGGCTGGATGCGCAGGATCAGGGCGTCCGGCTGGAGCTCGGTCAGCTGCGAGTCCGGGATCGGCAGGTGCGGCGGGCGCTGGAACTGCAGGGCGACCTCGGTCACGCGGCTCGGCAGGCGCTTGCCGGTGCGCACGTAGAACGGCACGCCGGCCCAGCGCCAGTTGTCGACGTCCAGGCGCAGCGCGGCGTACGTCTCCGTGCGCGACAGCGGGTCGACACCGGGCTCCTCGCGGTAGCCGGGCATCAGCTCCTCGCGGGTGCCGCCGCGGGTGTACTGGCCGCGCACGGCGATGTCGTCGATGTCGCGGCCGCGCGGGAGGCGGATGGCCTGCAGGAGCTTGACCTTCTCGTTGCGCACGGCCTCGGCCGAGAACGACGCCGGGGGCTCCATCAGGGCCAGGGCGAGGACCTGCAGCACGTGGTTCTGCACGATGTCGCGCATCGCGCCGGCGTGCTCGTAGAAGCTGCCGCGGGTGCCGACGCCGAGCGTCTCGGCGACGGTGATCTGGACGTGGTCGACCCAGGTGCGGTTCCAGATGGGCTGGAAGATGGAGTTGGCGAAGCGCAGGGCCAGGACGTTCTGGACGGTGTCCTTGCCCAGGTAGTGGTCGATGCGGAAGACCTGCGACTCGTCGAAGGCGGCGTGCACGGTCTGGTCCAGCTGCTTGGCGCTGCCCTCGTCGTGGCCGTACGGCTTCTCGATGACCAGGCGGGAGAAGGAGCCCTCGTGGGCCTGGTGCAGCCCGGCCCCGGCGAGGCCGTTGATGACCAGCGGGAAGGCCTCGGCGGGGGTCGAGAGGTAGAAGACCCGGTTGCCGGAGGTGCCGCGCTGCTGGTCGAGCTCGTCGAGGACGGCGGCGAGGCGCTTGTAGGTCTCGGGGTCGTCGTAGCCGCCGGCGATGTAGCGCACGGCGCCGGCCAGCTGCGGCATGCCGGCCAGGCCCCGGTCGCCGAGGACGGCGTGGATGAACTGCTCGTCGTCCATCGGGGTGCGGGCCACGCCGACGACCGCGAACCGCTCGGTCAGCCGGTTGTGCCGGGCCAGGCTCTCGATCGCCGGGATCAGCTTGCGGCGGGTCAGGTCGCCCGACGCGCCGAAGATGACCACCGTCGCCGGTGGGGCGTATCGGTTGTCGGGTTCCTGCAGGACCGTGCCGCTGGACATGGGTGAGCCTCTCCGTCGGACTGCCGCCGTGACATTACGAGTCAACCGAAGCGTGCAGCAACGATTCCAGAACGTGACCGGCGTCTCTGCCAGACCTCCGTCCAGCCTAGGCGGTTAGGTTGGGCCCATGGGACGGCCCGCGCGCCACGACACGGACAGCCTGCTCGACGCCGCCGTGCGGCTGGTCGAGACGGGCGGCCCGCGCGCGCTCACCGTCGCCGCCGTGGCCCGGGAGGCCGGCGGGCCGAGCGGCTCGGTGTACCACCGCTTCGCCGGGCGGCCGGCCCTCGCGGCGGCGCTGTGGCTGCGCACGGTGGCGCGGTTCCAGGCGGGGTTCCTGGCCGCGCTGGCCGCCGGGGCGCCCGCGGAGGCGGCCCGGCACGTCGTCGCCTGGTGCCGGCAGCATCCCGGGGAGGGGCGGATCCTGTTGTACGGCGCCGCCGACTTCGACCGGGACGCCTGGAGCGAGGAGGACCGGGCCTCGCTCGACCGGATGAACGGCGCAGTGATCGCCGCGCTGCGGGCGCTCGGCGGCGACTTCGACAAGGTGGTGCTCGCCCTGGTCGACCTGCCCGCGGCGCTGGTCAGGCGGCATCTGCGGGCCGGCGGCGGGATCCCGGCCAGGGCCGAGGACCTCGCGGCGGAGACGGCAGTGCTAGTTTTAGAGACATGTCTCTAAAAGTGTGGGGGGCCCGGCCCGGGGACGCCGGGCTCGACTTCGGCGGGGACCGGGTGACGCCCGGCCGCGAGGGCTGGCTGCGGGCGGTTGAGGTGCGCACGGGCGCCCCGGCCGCGTTTCGCCGGCTCTGCCAGCTGCGCGTCGCGCCGTACAGCTACGACTGGATCGACAACGGCGGCCGGCGCAGCCCGCGCGGGCTGACCCCGGGCGTGGACGACCTGGCCACCGGGCAGCGCTGGATGACGATCTTCGACCTGGTCGCCTTCGAGCCCGGCGAGCAGCTCACGTTCCGGATGGCCACGCCGGGCGCGCGGTGGATCTTCGGCGACATCCTGATCACGTACGCGATCCGGGACCTGGGCCCGGACCGCTGCCGGCTGGTGGCCAAGCTGCACCTTCCGCCGCCCCGCGGGCAGCTGGAGCGGGCCACAAGGCCCCTCCTCGCCGCCGGCGACCTGGTCATGATGCGGCGGCAGTTGCTCAACCTTGCGGCACTGGCGGAGGGCGACAGCGTGGTAACTTGACGTAAGCAATCTCAAACGGAGAGTAATCGGGGTATGCGATGTCGATCACGCCGATAGCGCCGGCCGCCACGACCACGACCGTCACCAACGCCGCCGGCACCAGCGCGGCCACGGCGACCTCGGCCGGCGCCCCCACCTCGCGGGACATGCAGCAGAGCCTCGACCAGCAGCGCCTCGAGCAGCAGCGGCTGCAGCAGCAGCGGCTCGACGACCAGCGCCTGGCCGACCAGCGACTGGACCAGCAGCGCACCGACGACCTGCAGCGCCTCGACCGGCAGCGGACCGACCAGCAGGCCCTCGTCCAGCGGGATGACCAGCAGCAGTACGACGACCAGCAGTACCAGCTGCAACAGCGGCGCCTCGAGGACCAGCGGCTGCAGCAGCAGCAGCGCCTCGACGACCAGCAGCGCATCCAGCAGCAGCTGGACCTGGAGGCCCAGCTGCGGCAGCGGGCCGAGGACGCCCGGGCGAACTTCGACGCCATCCAGCAGCAGCGGCTGCAGACCCAGAGTCTCTTCACCGGCCGTTTGGACGTCTACCTGTAGGTCGCGCACGCGGTAACTTGTCTGCTCGAGGCGAGTTCGAGCAGGGAGCGTGCCGGGTGGAGCTGTCGGTCAGCGTGCTCGGCGACCTGACCGCGACGCTGCGCGGCGAGCCCGTCGACCTCGGCGGACGCCGCCAGCGCGCGGTCCTCGCCGTGCTCGTGCTCAACCGCGGCGACATCGTGCCCACCGACCGGCTCGTCGACTGCGTGTGGGGCGACCACCAGCCGGTCAGCGCCGCCGGGGCCCTGCAGGCCTACATCTCGCACCTGCGCCGCCGCCTCGAGCCCGGCGGCACCGCGCGGTCGCGCGGCAACGTCATCGCCAGCCGCCCGCCCGGCTACGCCATCGTCCTCGACGAGGAGGCGGTCGACGCCTGGCGCTTCGACGCCCTCGTCCACGGCGCGTTGCGGCTGCGGTCGTACGCCGAACAGCGCGACCTGCTCGATGGCGCGCTGCGCCTGTGGCAGGGCCCGGCGTACGCGGAGTACGCCGACGAGCCCTGGGCGCAGGCCGAGGCGGCCCGGCTGGGCGAGCTGCGCGAGGTGGCCCGCGAGGAGGTCCTGGCCGCCCGCCTGGCCCTGGGCGAGAGCGCGGTGCTCGTGCCGGAGCTGGAGGCGCTCGTCGCCGACCAGCCGCTGCGGGAGAAGCGGTGGCGGCTGCTGGTCGTGGCGCTGTACCGGGCGCACCGGCAGGGGGACGCCCTCGGCGCGCTGCGGCGGGCCCGGCAGACGCTGTCGGACCAGCTCGGCGTGGACCCGGGACCGGCCCTGCGCGCCCTGGAGGCCGAGGTCCTGGCCCAGTCCCCCACCCTGAACGCCGTATCCCCCGAAGCGGTCGCGGTCACGAAAAATCCGGCGCAAGCGCCAGATTTTTCGGACATATCAGCATTTAGCGGGGCGGCAAATCCCGCCGAAGGCCCGCAAACCGGTGCTCATCCGGCACGAGAGCGGGCGGAGCCGGCGCCGGAAACCGGTGCGGGCGGGCGGGCTCCGGGCGGTACCGATGCCGGATCACGGGGTCGGGAACAGCTCGTCGACCGCGAGCGCGAGGTCGCCGCGCTCCGCGACGCGGCCGAGGACGCCTTCGCCGGGCTCGCGCGCCTGGTGATGATCGAGGGCCCGGCCGGGATCGGCAAGAGCCGCCTGCTCACCGAGGCCCGCCGCATCGCCGGCGCGCGCGGGGCGCTCGTGCTCACCGCCCGCGGCAGCCAGCTGGAGAAGGAGTTCGGCTTCGGCGTGGCCCGGCAGCTGTTCGAGGCGCCGCTCACCGACCCGGCGGCCCGGGAGCGGCTGCTGTCCGGGGCGGCGGCGTCGGCGACGGCCGTGTTCGACCTGACCGGGGAGGCGCAGGGCCGCGGCGATCACACCTTCGCCGCCCTGCACGGTCTGTACTGGCTCACCGCCAACGCCGCCTCGGCCCGCCCCCTCACGATCGTCGTCGACGACCTGCAGTGGTGCGACACGGGGTCGCTGCGGTTCCTGGCGTACCTCGTGCGGCGCCTCGAGGGCATGCCCGTGCTAGTCGTCGCGACCCTGCGCACCGGCGAGCAGTACGACGACGAGGCGCTGCTGGCCGAGCTGCAGCTGGACCCCGCCACGACGGCGATCCGCCCCGGGCCGCTCAGCGTCGCCGGGGTCGCCGGCCTGGTCCGCGAGGGCCTCGGCGTGCCGGCCGAGGACGGGTTCGTCGCCGCCTGCCACCGCACCACCTCCGGCAACCCGCTGCTGCTGCGCCAGCTGCTGCGGGCCCTGGACGCCAGCGGGGTCCGGCCGACCGCCGCGCACGCCGGGACGGTGACCGCGGTCGGCTCCCGGGCCGTGTCGAGCATGGTGCTGTTCCGGCTGCGCCGCATGCCGGCCGACAGCACCGCCGTCGCCCGGGCCGTCGCGGTGCTCGGCGACGGGGCCGGGCTGCCGACCATCGCCGCGCTGGCCGGGGTCGGCGAGCCGGCCGCCGCCCAGGCCGTGGCCGCGCTCGCCCGGGCCGAGGTGGTCCGGCACGAGTACCCCGTCGCCTTCGTCCACCCGCTGGTCCGCGACGCCGTCTACCAGGACCTGCCGCCCGGCGAGCGGCAGCTGCAGCACGAGCGGGCGGCCCGGGCGCTGGCCGCCGCCGGGGCCGCAGCCGAGCAGATCGCCGCCCACCTGCTGCAGATGCCCGAGCGCGGCGAGGCCTGGGTGGTCGAGGTGCTGCGGGCCGCGGCCGGCACGGCGGTGCGCCGGGGCGCGCCGGACGGGGCCGCCGCATACCTGCGCCGGGCCCTCGCCGAGCCGCCGGAGCCCGCGCTGCGCCCCGCCGTGCTGCTCGCCCTCGGCCAGGTCGAGACGCTCCGCGACGGGCCCACCGCGATCGCCCACCTGCGGGCCGCCTACGACGACCCGGCGGCCGACCCGGCCACGTTCGCGGCGGTCGCCCGGATGCTGCTGCACACGCTGATCTTCGCCGGGCCGGAGGGCAACGCCCCGGCGTTCGCCCGGCGGGCCTCCGGGCGCCTCGCCCCGCAGTTCGCCGACGAGCGGCAGGCCATGGCCGCGCTGGAGCGGATGGCGGCGTACATGTACAGCGGCGACGCCTTCGTCTCCGGCGGCTTCGACACCGAGATCGCCGGCGACGGCCTCGGGGCCCGGATGCTCGCCGCGAACCGCTCGTGGGAGCTGATGGCCCGCGGCGAACAGCGCGACGAGGCGGTCCGGCTGGCCCGGTTCGCGCTGGACGGCGGCGTCCTGCTCGACGGCGACCCGGGCCTGTTCTGGGTGATCGCCGGCGTGGTCCTCGAGGCCGCGGACGCCGGCTCCGGCACGCTCTGGGACGACGCGCTGGCACTCGGGCACACCCGCGGCTCGCTGTTCACGGTCCTCGCCGCCCACCTGTGGTCCGGCTGGCGGGAGTGGCAGCGCGGCGACCTGCCCGAGGCCGCGCACCGGCTCGCCGCGGCCAACGAGCAGAACCTCGCCTGGGGCGGCGTGCCGGCGCTGGGCATCTCCTACGGCGAGGCGTGCCTCATCCGGGTCCTCGTCGACCAGGGCCGCCTGGCCGAGGCCCGCGCCTTCTACGACACCCACCGGGACCGGCCGCGGGTCGGCGACGGGGTGCGGCTGGTCTCGCAGGCCCACGCCGCGCTGCTCGTGGCCGAGGGACGGCTCGCCGAGGCGCTCGCCCTGCTGCCGGCCGCGCCGCCGGCCGGCAACCCCCAGTGGTTCGAGGAGCGCAGCCTGCGCGCCCGGACCCTGGCCGCGCTCGGGCGCGGCGCCGAGGCCCTCGCGGCGGCCGAGGAGGACCTCGCCGCGATGCGGGTGTGGGGCAGCCGCCGGGCCGTCGGGCAGGCGCTGCGCCTGGCCGGGGAGCTCGCCGCCGACGAGGACCGGCTGCGCGAGGCGGTGGAGCTGCTCGGCGCGACGGAGGCGCGGCTGGAGTACACCCGGGCCCTGTTCGCCCTCGGCCGGGTCGTCGACGACCCTGTCGACCTGCTGCGGGAGGCGCTCAAGCTGGCCGAGGAGTGCGGGGCGCTGGGCCTTCGGGCCGACGTCGCCGCCGCGCTGAGCGCCCGCGGCGAGGACGTGCCGGCCGAGCCGCCGGTCCAGCTCACCACCGGCGAGCGGCGGATGCTCAACCTGGCCGAGGGCGGGGCCGACGAGCGGGAGATCGCCCAGCAGCTGTTCCTGACCCCGGGCACGGTGCGTGACACCCTCGCCGCGATCCGCCGCAAACAGACAACCGGCTGACACTTCGGCTCACGTCGGCCTCAGGTCGGCCGCAAGTGCGGTCCAACCGCCCGGCCGCACCGTGTTCGCCATGACCACCATTGCGAACTCCCTGCGCGGCCTGTGCGGCGGCGCGATCCACCTTCCCGGCGACCCCGGCTACGACACCGCCCGCATGCCCTGGAACGTCGCCGTCGACCAGCGCCCGGCCGCCGTGGCCTTCCCGGCCGACGCCGCCGAGGTGGCCGAGGTGGTCCGGGCCGCCCGGGCCGCCGGCCTGCGGGTCGCGCCCCAGGGCACCGGCCACAACGCCGGCCCGCTCGGGCCCCTGGACGACGTCGTGCTGCTGCGCACGTCCGCGATGACCGCCGTCACCGTCGACCCGGCGCGGCGTACCGCCCGGGCCGAGGCCGGCGCGCTGTGGATCGACGTCGTCGAGCAGACCGCCCCGCACGGCCTCGCCGCCCTGCACGGCTCCTCCCCCGACGTCGGCGTCGTCGGCTACTCCCTCGGCGGCGGCATCGGGTGGTACGCCCGGCAGCACGGCCTGCAGACCAACAGCCTGACCGCGATCGAGCTGGTCACCGCCGGCGGGGAGCTGGTGCGGGCCACCGCCGACACCGAGGCGGACCTGTTCTGGGCCCTGCGCGGCGGCGGCGGCAACTTCGGCGTCGTCACCGCGGTCGAGTTCGACCTCTTCCCGATCGCCACCGCCCACGCCGGCTGGCTGGTCTGGGACTGGCGCGAGGCGGCCCGGGTGCTGCCGGCCTGGGCCGAGTGGGCCGTCGCCGCCCCCGACCACGTCACCACCGCGGCCCGGCTGCTGCAGATCCCGCCGATGCCGCAGATCCCCGAGGTCTTCCGCAACCGGCAGCTGCTCGTCGTCGACGGCGCGGTGCTGGGCGACCCGGCCGTGCTCGCCCCGCTGCGCGCGCTCAAGCCGGAGATGGACACGTTCGCCGACGTGCCGGCGCCGTCGCTGTCCCGCCTGCACATGGACCCCGAGGGCCCCACGCCGGCGGTCGGCGCCGCGGCCATGCTCGGCGACCTCGACGGCGCCGCCTTCGACGCGCTGCTCGGCGCGGCCGGCCCCGGCTCCGGCACCTCGCTGCTCGTCGCCGCGGAGCTGCGCCAGCTCGGCGGGGCGCTGGGCCGGCCCGCGCCGCGCCACGGCGCGCTGCCCCGCCTGGACGCCACGTTCGCGCTGTTCACCTGCGGCATCGCCGCCACCCCGGAGATGGCCGCGGCGTCGCACGCGGACACCCGCCGCGTGGTCGAGGCGCTCCGGCCGTGGGCGAACGGGCGGGAGTACCTCAACTTCGCCGAGACGAAGGTCGACACCTCGCGGGCGTTCGACCCGGCCACCTGGCGCCGCCTGCAGGACGTGCGCCGCGCCGCCGACCCGGACGGGCTGTTCGTCGCCAATCACGTCATCTGAACGTCGTGGGCTGGCATCCTTCCCGCGGGATGCCAGCCATGACCGCCGTCTACGGTCCGGCCATGACCACGGCGGTGAAGCCCATCCTCGGCCGCAAGCGCCCCATCCCCGCGCACGTCGCGGTCTACGCGTTCGTCATCATCCCGTTCCTGGCCCTGATCGCCGCCGTCCCGATCGCCTGGGGCTGGGGGCTGGCCTGGCTGGACGTCATCCTGGCGGCCGTCTTCTACACCGTGACGTGCCTCGGGGCGACGGTGGGCTTCCACCGGTACTTCACCCACGGCGCCTTCAAGGCCAAGCGCGCGCTGCGCATCGCCCTGGCCGTCGTCGGCAGCATGGCCGTGCAGGGGCCGATCCTGCATTGGGTGGCCGACCACCGCCGCCACCACGCCTTCTCCGACAAGGAGGGCGACCCGCACTCCCCGTGGCTGTTCGGCACCAGCCCGGCCGCCCTGGCCCGCGGCTTCTGGCACGCCCACCTGGGCTGGGTGCTGGAGCGCGACCTGACCAACCAGGAGCGCTTCGCCCCGGACCTGCTGGCCGACCGGGACATGCGCGTCGTCCACCGCCTCTTCGGCCCGCTGACCATCGTCACGCTGCTGCTGCCGGCCGTCCTCGGCGGCCTGATCAGCTGGACCTGGGAGGGCGCGGTGACCGCCTTCTTCTGGGCGGGCCTGGTCCGGGTGACGGCGCTGCACCACGTGACCTGGTCGGTGAACTCGGTCTGCCACATGATCGGCGAACGCCCCTTCGCGGCGCGCGACCGCTCGGCCAACTTCTGGCCCCTCGCCATCCTCAGCATGGGCGAGTCCTGGCACAACCTGCACCACGCGGACCCGACCTCGGCCCGGCACGGGGTGCTGCCGGGGCAGATCGACATCTCGGCCCGGCTGATCTGGCTCTTCGAGAAGGCCGGGTGGGCCTGGGACGTGCGCTGGCCGACCCGCGAGCGCCTCGCCCGCATCGCCGCCCGCCCCGCCTAGCGTCTGTCGCATTCGCCGTGCCGTAGTCCACCGGGCTGGTTCGTCCCGCTGGCAAACCTCGTCATCCCGAACCGGGTCGTCGGCGAGATCTATGCCCGCAGCTCGCCCGACCGCACGTGGACCTCGACCCGCCTCGTCAACGCGTGGTGGATCGCGATGCTGGTCAGCTTCATCACCTACACCGAGAGCACCACCCGCTCCAACGGCGTGACCGAGGCGCACACCCCCGTGTTCATCGCGGCGGTCACCGGCGGTGCCGGCATCCTCGCCGCGGGCCTCGCGGCCGTCATCGTCCGTCGTGTCTCGGCCTGGCAGGACGCCAAGCCGTCGGCATGAGCGCGGGAGCCGTGCGGGTACCCCGACGGCCGGTACCCGGACGGCGAGTTCTGGGTCGGGGCGGCCCGCCTCGCCGCCCCGCTGTGACTCAGGCGGTGATGGTGAAGGGGGCGCGCAGCAGGTCGGCCGGGCGGGAGCTGCGGCCGACGAGCAGCTCGAAGCGGCCCGGCTCGACCACGCGCCGGTTGTCGGCCGTCACGAGCGTGCACTTCGCCGCGGGCAGCGTCAGCGGTACGTCCACCCGCTCGCCGGGCGCCACCAGCACCTGGGTGAACGCCTTCAGCTCGCGCTCGGCCCACGTGACGCTGGTGACGAGGTCGGTGACGTACACCTGGACGGTCTCCAGCGACGGGCGGGAGCCGGTGTTCGTCAGGGTGACGGTGGCCCGGATCTCGCCGCTCGCGGGGACTTCGGTGTCGGCGACGGTCAGGCCGGAGTACTCGACGGTGGAGTACGACAGGCCCTCCCCGAACGCGAAGAGCGGCTCCTGGGTGAGGTCGGCGTAACGGGAGCCGTGCTGGCCGCGGATCTGGTTGTAGTACACCGGCAGCTGACCCACGTGGCGGGCGAACGAGATCGGCAGGCGCCCGGCCGGCTCGATCGTCCCCAGCAGCAGCTCGGCGATCGCGCGGCCGCCCTGCATGCCCGGGTTGAAGGCCTCGATGATCGCCGCGGCCTTCGACGCCGAGGCCGGCAGCGTCGACGGCTTGCCCTGGATCAGCACCACGATCACCGGCTTGCCGGTGGCTACCAGCGCGTCGAGCAGCGCCTCCTGGCCGCCCTGCAGGTCCAGGGTGGCGGTCGACTTGCCCTCGCCGATCAGGGCCACGTTGTCGCCCAGCACGGCCACGACCACGTCGCTGGCCTCGGCCAGGGCCACCGCCTCGGCGATCGCGGCCGGGTCGGCGGCGGCCGCCTGGAACAGCGGCGGGCGGGGCTGGCCGTCGGGGAAGTAGTCGCCCTCCGGGTCGGGCTGCAGGCTGCCGATCTCGGCGCCGAGGGCGTGCGTGACCTCCCAGCCGTCGGGCACGGAGGCGCGCAGGCCGTCCAGGACCGTGCTGATCGTCTCGCGCGGGTGGCCGTCCGGCATCCAGTCGACCTGGCCGGAGGCGCCGGCCCAGTCGCCGAGCTGGGCGTGCGGGTCGTCGGCGTTGGGCCCGACGACGGCGATGCGGCGCGGGCCGCCCTCGACCGGCAGCGGCAGCGTGCCGTCGTTGCGCAGCAGCACGAGGGAGCGGCGGGTCACCTCGAGGTTCAGGGCCTCGTGCGGGCCGCAGCCGATGACCGCGGCCTGGCGCTCGGCGTCGGCCCCGCGGGGGTTCTCGAACAGGCCCAGCTCGAACTTGAGGCGGAGAATGCGCCGTACCGCCGCGTCGATCTTCGCCTCGGAGAGGCGCCCCTCGGCCACGGCGCGCTGGGCGGCCTCGAAGAAGCCGGGGGTGGTCATGATGAGGTCGTTGCCCGACTCGACGGCCACCACGGCCGCCTCGACGTCGTCGGCGCAGACCTTCTGCTCCCACACCATGCGCCCGACGTTGTCCCAGTCGGTCACCAGGGTCCCGGGGAAGCCCCACTCGCGCTTGAGCACGCCGTCGAGCAGCCAGCGGTTCGCGGTCACCGGCACGCCGTCGATGGCCTGGTAGCCGAGCATGAACGTGGCGCAGCCGGCCTCCACCGCGCGCTGGAACGGCGGCAGGAACCAGGAGCGCAGCTTGCGCGGGGTGAGGTCGGCCTCGCTGGCGTCGCGCCCGCCCTGGGTCTCGGAGTAGCCGGCGAAGTGCTTGGCGGTCGCGAGGACCGCGGTGGTGTCCTCCAGGCCGTCGCCCTGGTATCCGCGGATCATGGCGGCGCCGAGCTCGCCGACGAGGAACGGGTCCTCGCCGAAGGTCTCGTCGACCCGGCCCCAGCGCAGGTCCCGGGCCACGCACAGCACCGGCGAGAAGGTCCAGTGCAGGCCGGTCGTGGAGATCTCGGTGGCGGTCACCCGGGCGGCCCGCTCGACCAGCTCCGGGTCCCAGGAGCAGGCCATGCCGAGCTGCGTCGGGAACACCGTGGCACCGGGCCAGAACGCGTGGCCGTGGATGCAGTCGTCGGCCATGAGCAGCGGGATGCGCAGGCGGGTCGTCTCGACCATCGCCATCGCCTCGCGGATGCGGGCCGGCGACGCGTGCAGCAGCGAGCCGGCGGTGCGGGTGAGCACGGCGTCGGCGAGGTCGAGGCGGGCGTCGAGCTGCAGCATCTGACCGACCTTCTCGGCCAGCGTCATGCGCCCCACGAGATCGTCGACCCGCTCCCCGACCGGCAGTGCCGCGTCCTGGTACGGGAGTCTCTCGGTCATAGTCGCCACGATCCGTCGTCCTCTGCGCTGAAACTTTTTCCGAGCGTTTCCTGTTGTGACGACCGTATGGGTAACCTACTCTGCTGTCAACGCGACGAAACAGTTTCAGGGAGGGCTCATGAGTGAGCGCGTCACCCTGGAGGACGTCGCGCTGGCGGCCGGCGTGTCCAAGGCGACCGCATCGAAGGTGCTCAACAAGCGCCCGAACGTCGACCCCCGCACGCGGCGCAAGGTCGAGGAGACGATCACCGCCCTGGGCTACGTGCCCACCACCGGCCCCCGCGACACGCTGGCCGACGCCGCCGTGGACGTGGTCTTCGACTCGATGACGAGCATGTACTCCCTGCAGGTGCTCAACGGCATCCTGACCGCCGCACGCGAGCTGGACGTCGAGGTCGTCGTCGACGTGCTGGACCGGGCCGGCGGGGCCGAGACCCCGCTGAGCGACGCGTGGCTCAGCCGGACCGCGGCACGCCGGCGGCTCGGGGTGATCGTGGTGTCCCTGGCCCTCACGGCCCGCCAGGTGCGCACCGTGGAGGAGCTCGGCCTGCACCTGGTCTCCGTCGACCTGACCGGCCCGATGGGCGCGGGCCTGGCCAGCGTGGCCTCGACCAACTTCGCCGGGGGCACCCAGGCCACCGAGCACCTCGTGGCGCTCGGCCACCGGCGCATCGGGTTCGCCGGCCTGCCGGCGCAGATCGCGGCGTCGCGGGAGCGGCTGCACGGGTACCGCAACGCGCTCGAAATGGCCGGCATCGAGACCGACCCCTCGCTGGTGGTGCACGGGGGGTTCTCGGCGGAGGCGGGCTGCCGGATGGCGCTGGAGCTCCTGCGCCTCCCCGATCCGCCGACCGCCATCTTCGCCGCCTGCGACGGGACGGCGTTCGGCGTGTTCGAGGCGGCCCGGCGGCTGGGCCGGCGGGTCCCCCAGGACCTGTCGATCGTGGGCTTCGACGACGTGGAGCCGGCGAAGCTGTCCTCGCCGCCGCTGACGACCGTGCACCAGCCGATCGCCGACATGGGCCGGGTGGCGCTGCGGACGTTGCACACGCTGGCGCGCGGCGGCACGCCGGACTCGCCGCACATGCAGCTGGCCACGCACCTGGTGGTGCGGGAGTCGACGGCACCGCCACCCTCCGCGTAGCCTGGCGACCGCGTTCTGTAACCATAAATAATCTTGTTTTTGTCGATGCTGTACGGTGAGTTCATCGGTAGCCGCACCGACCGGAGTCCGCGCCGGAGCGGTTGAGGCGGGGCTTTCGGGAGGCGCTCGGGCCGCTGCCGGGTTCGTGGATGTGGTGACGGGTGCCCGCGCGGCCTCTCCTACCGGGGCCCCTACCCCACGAAGACCGGCGTGACGGAGGCGGCGATGCGGATCACGCCGACGCGGCACTCGACGGGGACCGGCGCGCCGAACGCGTCGATCGCCGCGGCCGTGGACGAGTCCCACGGCAGGGTCAGCTCGACCGGGGGCTGGTCCTCGCCGTCGAACGTGTCGCCCTCGGCCCAGGCGATCCACAGCGGGCCGCGGCCGGGGCGCTCGACCCGGTAGGCGTCCCATCGGCGGCGCGGCTCGTGGGCGGGCTGCGCGGTGCCGGCGCCGTTGGGGTGCCGCTCGCCGCCGCCGACCACCGGCGCG
>NZ_BAAARV010000092.1:0-57096 GCF_039532525.1 Dactylosporangium salmoneum | reverse complement strand
GGCCGCGCTGGCCGTCCTCGCGGTCGCCGGGACGGCGCTGACCGCGCTGCGCGGCCGCGGCTCCCCGCCGCCGGTGGTCGCCGCGTCGGCGGCCGAACCGGGCCAGACCTGGAGCGCCGAGGGGATCACCATCGAGGGCCTGCCCGAGGCGCCGCGCGACCTTCCCGGGTCGATCCGCGCCGCCGAGTTCCTCGACGCCGACCGGGGCTTCCTGCTCACCGCCGACTGCTGCCACGCCTGGGTCAGCGCCACCACCGACGGCGGGCGGACCTGGCACACCCTGCCCTCACCGATCGCCGGGGTGCCCACGCTCGCGGCCGGCCCGGCCGGCGTGACGATCGTCGGCCCCGCCCCGGCCTACAGCCGGGCGAGCAGCGTCGACGGGGAGCACTGGAGCGCGCCGGTGGCGACCCCGCCCGGCCCGCCGGCCGCGCCCTCCGGCACCGCCCGGCTCCTGCCGCTCGGCAGCGGGTGCGGCGCCGCCACGGCCGCGGTCGCCGGCGACGCCCTCGCCCCCGTCCCGGCCCAGCCGCCGATCACCGCCTGCTGGTGGTCGCCGGTGCGCGGCGGCGACGGCGCGTGGTGGGTCGGCGGCCGCGACGCGGACGGGCGCCCGGCGCTCGCCGTGAGCCGGGACGGCGGGGCCACCTGGGCGGTGCACGCCTTCCCGGGCTTCCCCGCCAACGCCTACGCGCGGGCGGCGATGCTGGGCCGGACCGTGTTCGCCACCGTGGTGAGCCCGCCGGATGCCACCGCCGGGGTGGACCACCTGCTGGCGGTGGCCCGGTCGGTGGACGGCGGGGCTACCTTCGGCGCCGTACACCCGACCGCGGGCCAGGCCACCATCGGCGGCGACGCCGTGCCGCTGCTCGACGGCCGGCTCCTGATCGTCGACGGGTACGGCCACTGGCTGGTCTCCGCGGACGGCGGCGCGTCGTGGCACCGCCTGGAGGGGCTGCACCCGACCCTTCGGCTGGCCCGCACGCAGGCCGGCTACGTGGCCTATCAGATGTACTCCATCTACACCGCGTTCTCGGTCGACGGCTCGACCTGGCAGAAGATCAACGCCCAGTAGCGGCCGATGAACGCGATCAGCCGGGCACGGCGTGCCCGGCTGATCGGAGTGCCTGATCAGGCGTGCTGCATGAAGTCCCAGGCGTCGGCGACCATGGTGGCCAGCTCCGGGTGCTGGGGAGTCCAGCGCAGCTCCCGCTTCGCCTTCTCCGACGACGCGACCAGCTGCGCGGGGTCGCCGGGCCGCCGCGGCGCCATCTCGACCGGGATCGCGTGCCCGGTGACCTCCCGCACCACCTCGACCACCTGCCGGTTGGAGAACCCGGTCCCGTTGCCGAGGTTGTAGACCCGGTGCCCCGGCCCGTCCATGGTGGACAGCGCCAGCAGGTGCGCCGCGCCCAGGTCGGCGACGTGGATGTAGTCGCGGATGTTGGTGCCGTCGAAGGTCTCGTAGTCGTCGCCGAAGAGCTGCAGCTTCTCCCGGCGGCCGGCCGCGACCTGCAGCGCGATCGGGATGAGGTGCGTCTCCGGGTCGTGCCGCTCGCCGATCATCGAGCCGTCGGGGCGGCGCAGGGCGCCGGCGACGTTGAAGTACCGCAGGCTGACCGCGGCCAGCCCGTGGGCCGTCGCGTAGCCGGTCAGCGCGTGGTCGGCGGCGAGCTTGGAGGTCGCATAGGGGTTGGGCGGACGGACCGCGGCCGTCTCCGGGATCGGCACCTCGTCGGGGTCGCCGTACACGTTGGCCGTGGAGGAGAACACCAGGCGCCGCACGTCGGCCGCGCGCATGGCCTCGAGCAGGCGCAGGGTGCCGATCGCGTTGTTGTCCCAGTACTTCTCCGGCCGCTGCACGCTCTCCCCCGCCGCGATGAAGGCGGCGAAGTGCAGTACACCCTCGAAGCCCTCGGACGGCACGAGGACCTCGCCGATCGCGTCGTGCACCCGGCCGCGCACGAACCGGGCCCCGGACGGCACCGCCTCGGCGTGCCCGGTGGAGAGATCGTCGAGCACCACCACCTCGTGGCCGGCATCCAGCAGCAGTGCGGTGACGATACTGCCGATGTAGCCGGCACCCCCGGTGACGAGCAGCTTCACGAAAACCTCCCCAAAAATCGACGTGTTCCAACAAATTTACACGTCGCCCATGAACGTGCGGGAGCGGGCCGCCTACACTTTGTGTCATGCCGGAGCCCGGCCAGCATCAGAATGGCCCCGGAACCATACGGCAGGCTGTGGCCGCCCTGCTGAGCCGCTGGGCTGAGCGCCTTTACGGTCACGCTACCCCGGCCGCCGCCCGGATATCCGAGGCCGAGCTGCGCACCCTCATCACGGTGAGCTCGGGCACGGCGCACGTGCGCGAGCTGATGGTGCCGCGCACCGACGTGGTCTTCCTCGACGCGTCGCTGACCGTCCCCGACGCCATCTGCGCCGTGGGACGGGCCACGCACTCCCGCTTCCCGGTGATCGACGGCGACCCGGACGACGTCCTCGGCTTCGTCCACGTGCGCGACCTGACCCTGCCGCCGGTCGTCGACCCGGCCGTCACGCTGCGCCACCTCACGCGCGAGGTAAAGCGGCTGCCGGCCAGCAAGCGGGTGCTCGCCGCGCTGTCGGAGATGCGGCGGGAGGGCCATCACCTGGCCGTCGTCGTCGACGAGTACGGCGGCACGGCCGGCATCGTGACCCTCGAGGACCTGATCGAGGAGCTCGTCGGGGAGATCCACGACGAGTACGACGCGCCGCCCGCCCCGCCCCGGGTGGACGAGGTCGACGGCCGGCTCAACCTCGCCGACCTGGCCGAGCGCGTCGGGCTGGCGCTGCCGAGCGGCCCCTACGAGACGGTGGCCGGCTTCCTCATGGCGCGGCTGGGCCGGGTGCCGGCGGTCGGCGACCACGTGCGCCACGACGGCTGGCAGCTGCGGGTGAGCACGGTGGAGGGGCGCCGGGTGGCCCGGATCGCGGTGGCGCGGCCGGTTCCCCCGCCGCGCCAGCCGTCGTAGACCTCAGCCGGCCTCGATGATCATCCCGGCGCCGACCGTGCGGTTGGTCGACTCGTCGATGATGATGAAGCCGCCGGTGGTGCGGTTGCGCCGGTACTCGTCGGCCAGCAGCGGCACCGTCGTGCGCAGCTTCACGCGGCCGATCTCGTTGAGCGCGAGCTGGGTCGCCGAGTCGTCCCGGTGCAGCGTGTTGACGTCCAGCCGGTACTGCAGCCCGCGGACCACCGTGCGGGCCGAGCGGGTGGTGTGCTTGATGGCGTACTTGCCGCCCACGGTGAGCGGGCGGGTCTCGTCCATCCAGCAGATCATCGCCTCGATGTCCTGGGCGACGGCCGGCGCGTTGTGGGGCCGGCAGATCATGTCGCCCCGGGCGATGTCGATCTCGTCGGCCAGCCGGATGGTCACCGACATCGGCGGGTAGGCCTCGGTCAGCTCGCCGTCGGCCGTCTCGATGTGCGTGATCCGGGTGGTGAAGCCGGACGGCAGCACCATGACCTCGTCGCCGGGCTTCATCACGCCGCTGGCGATCTGGCCGGCGTAGCCGCGGTAGTCCGACACCGTGGTGGACTGCGGGCGGATCACGTACTGCACCGGGAACCGCACGTCGACGAGGTTGCGGTCGGAGGCGATGTGCACGTGCTCCAGGTGGTGCAGCAGGGAGGGCCCCTCGTACCAGGGCATGTTCTCGCTGCGGCTGACCAGGTTGTCGCCGTGCAGGGCGGAGATCGGGATGACCGTCAGGTCGGGCGCCTCGAGCTTGGCGGCGAACGAGGTGAACTCGTCCGCGATCCGCTCGAAGACCTCCTGCGAGTAGTCGACCAGGTCCATCTTGTTCACGCAGAGCACCAGGTGCGGCACCCGCAGCAGCGAGCACAGGAAGGCGTGCCGGCGGGACTGCTCGACCAGGCCCTTGCGGGCGTCGACGAGGATCAGCGCGAGGTCGGCGGTCGACGCCCCGGTGACCATGTTCCGGGTGTACTGAATGTGCCCGGGCGTGTCGGCGATGATGAACTTGCGGCGGGGCGTGGCGAAGTATCGGTACGCCACGTCGATCGTGATCCCCTGCTCCCGCTCGGCCCGCAGGCCGTCGGTGAGCAGCGCGAGGTTGGTGTACTCGTCGCCGCGCGAGCGGGACGTCGCCTCGACGGCCTCCAGCTGGTCCTCGAAGATGGCCTTCGAGTCGTACAGCAGCCGCCCGATCAGCGTCGACTTGCCATCGTCGACCGAGCCGGCGGTGGCGAAGCGAAGCAGGTCCATCTGGCGTTCGATCACGGCGGTCATCTAGAAGTACCCCTCACGCTTGCGGTCTTCCATCGCCGCCTCGCTCACCTTGTCATCGCCCCGGGTCGCGCCCCGCTCGGTGATCCGGGTCGCCGCCACCTCGTCGATGACCTTGTCGATCGTGTCGGCGTCGCTGCGCACGGCCGCCGTGCAGCTGGCGTCGCCGACGGTCCGGTAGCGCACCTGCTCGACGAACGGCGTCTCCCCGGCCTTGAGCGGCAGGAACTCGTTGATCGCATACAGCATCCCGCCGCGGTCGACGACCTCGCGGTCGTGGGCGTAGTAGATGCTGGGCAGGTCGATGTTCTCGCGGGCGATGTAGTGCCACACGTCCAGCTCGGTCCAGTTGGACAGCGGGAAGACCCGGATCGACTCGCCGGAGGCGATCCGCGCGTTGTACAGCGCCCACAGCTCGGGCCGCTGGTTGCGCGGGTCCCACTGGCCGAAGTCGTCGCGGAAGCTGAACACCCGCTCCTTGGCGCGCGCCTTCTCCTCGTCCCGCCGCGCCCCGCCGAAGAGGGAGTCGAAGCGGTACTTCTCCACCGCGTCGAGCAGCACCGGCGTCTGGATCCGGTTGCGCGTGCCGTCGGGCGCCTCGCGGACCATGCCGGAGTCGATCGCCTCCTGCACGCTGGCCACGATCAGCTGGACGTTGAGCTCGTTCACCCGCCGGTCCCGGTACTGCAGGACCTCGGGGAAGTTGTGACCGGTGTCCACGTGCATGACCGGGAAAGGAATCCGGCCCGGCGCGAACGCCTTCTCGGCCAGCCGGAGCATCACGATCGAGTCCTTGCCGCCGGAGAACAGCAGCACGGGCCGCTCGAACTCGGCGACCACCTCGCGCATGATGAAGAGGCTCTCGGCCTCGAGCGCGTCCAGATGGGAGACGCGGTAGGGCACGCGGCTCACGCGAGCACCTCCGCTTCACTGGACTCGAGGCTTCTTACCTGACGAGCGGCCACTCCGCTCTGCTTCGTACCGCTCATGAGTCGGCGAGGACCTTTCAGCTGTTGATCGCGGCCAGCAGTTGCGGCGCCAATGCCTTCCGACACACCACCAGGTCGGGCAGGCGGGGGTCGGGCTGGTTGTATTCCAACGTAGTCCCGTCGATACGGGAAGCGTGCAAACCCGTGGCGAGAGCCACAGCGACCGGCGCGGCGGAGTCCCACTCGTACTGGCCGCCCGCGTGGACGTAGGCGTCGACCGCCCCGTCGATGACCGCGGCGATCTTGGCACCGGCCGAGCCCATCGGCACCAGCTCGATCGGCAGCTTCTCGGCCAGCTCGGCCAGCAGCGCCGGCGGGCGGGTGCGGGAGGCGGCCAGCCGGATCGGCTCGCCCAGCACGCCCGGCATCGGCGGGAACGGCGGCGGGACGTCGGTGCCGAGCACGCAGTGCTGGGCCGGCAGCGCCACCGCGCCGGCGACCAGGCGGCCGGCGTAGAGGGCCACGTGCACGGCCCAGTCGGCCCGGCCCTCCTCGCCGAACTCGCGGGTGCCGTCCAGCGGGTCGACGATCCAGACGCGCTCGGCGCTCAGCCGGGCCGGGCTGTCGGCGCCCTCCTCGGAGAGCACCGCGTCGGCCGGGCGCCAGCGCGCGAGCTGGGCGACCAGGAACTCGTGCGAGAGCCGGTCGCCGGCCTTGCGCAGCGCGTCGGGGTCGGCGTAGCCCATCTCCTCGCGCAGCTTCAGCAACAGGTCGCCGGAGCGCTGGGCAAGCCAGCGGGCGAACCCACCGTCCGTGGCAGGTGGTAAGTCGGTCATTTCAGTACGCTCCAGCCCCTCGGGTCACCGCGCTCAACGTCCGCAGCATGATCACCAGGTCCAGGGAAAGGGACCAGTTCTCCACGTACTGCAGGTCGAGGCGGACCGCTTCGTCCCACGATAGGTCCGACCGTCCGGACACCTGCCAGAGGCCGGTCATCCCGGGCCGCACCGCCAGCCGGCGCCGAGCGTCGTCCGGATACACGGCGACCTCCTCGGGCAGCGGCGGGCGGGGCCCGACCAGTGACATGCTGCCGCCGATCACATTGAGTAACTGCGGCAGCTCATCGAGTGAAAACTTGCGCAGAAGCCGCCCGACGCGGGTCACCCGCGGGTCGTTGCGCAGTTTGAACAGCGCGCCGTCGACTTCGTTGAGGTGCCGCAGCTCGGCCAGGCGGGCTTCGGCGTCGATGTGCATAGTGCGGAACTTGAAGATCACGAACTCGTGACCGTCCTTGCCCACTCGTACCTGACGGAACAGTACCGGGCCGGTGGAGTCCACGCGAACCGCTAGCGACAAGAAGGCCAACAAGGGGCTGGTGAGCACCAGGAGTACCGCCGCGCCCACCCGATCGACGAAGGACTTGACCAATCGACGGGCCCCGGTCAGGGTCGGGTGTTCGACGTGCAGCATCGGCAGGCCGTCCACGGGGCGGATCGTCGTGCGGCTGCCGGCCACGTCGATCAGGGTGCTGGCCACGATCAGGTCGATGTCGTCGCGCTCGAGGTGCCAGGCCAGCCGGCGCAGGGCGTGGCCGTCCAGCTCCGGGCAGGACAGGACGAGCACGGTGTCGGCCCGCGCCCGGCGGACCGCGGCCGCGATCTCGTCGAAGGTGCCCAGGACCGGCACGTCGGCGACCTCGCCGGCGGTGGGCAGGCACGCGCCGACGACTTTCAGGCCGTGGTACCGCTCGCGGTGCAACTGCCGCGCCATGGCCTCGACGGCGAGCTCGTGACCGACCACCACCACCCGGCGCATGCAGGCGCCCCGGCGCTTGCGGGCCCGGTGCAGCAGCTTGCGCAGGACGAACCGGGCCAGCAGGCAGGCGAACGTGACCAGCGGCAGGGCGATCACGAACCAGCCGCGGGCGATGCGGGTCTCGGTCGCGTAGGCCACGAACACGGCGGCGGCGGTCAGGGCCAGGCCGGCGCGCAGCACGCGCTGGTACTCGTCGGTGCCGACGAAGAGGTACCGCTTCTCGTACGCCCGGTTGGCGGCGAGGCTCGCGGTGAACGCGATCGGCAGGAGCGCCGACAGCAGCACGTACCAGCGGTTGTACGTCGTGAGGCCGTTGGAGAAGCGGGCCTGGAAGGCGACGCCGCCCGCGATCAGGCCGATCGCGAAGTCCAGCACGAGCAGGGTGCGCAGGTAGCGCCCCTCCCACGCCCACCGCGCCCGGTGCCGGGACGCGCGCCCCGGCTCGGGCGCGACGGCCGGCTTCGGGTCGCGCGTCCTGACGAAGGGGGTGCTGCCCTGGACGGCGTCCTCGACCTGGGCGGCGAGCTCCGGATCGACCTCGGCCGGCGGGACCGGGCCCGGCGCCGGCGAAACCGGGGCCGCGACCCGCGCCCGGGCGGGCCGCCCGGCATGCGAACGGCGGTTTCCGAGGCGGGGGCCGGTCGCGGGGCTGGGGCGGCGGCCGCGGGCCGGGGCGGCCGGGCGGCCGTAGACCGGGGCCGGCTGGTGCACGATCGGGTCGGCGGCCGGCCGCTGGGCGGGGGACGTCGGCGCGGTCCCGGCCGCGGGGGCGGCGGGCCGCCCGCCTGGGCTGCCCGGTTGGTCGTCCGGGGCGAGCGCGCGCTGCTGGGACGGCGGGCGCTCCTCGCGGCGGACGTTCGGGGCGCGCTCCTCGCGGCGGGCGGCAACGGTGCGCTCCTCGCGGCGGGCAACAGCGGTGTGCTCCCCGCGGCGGGCCGCACCCGTTCGCTCCTCGCGGCGGGCAACAGCGGTGTGCTCCTCGCGGCGGGCCGCGCCCGGGCGCTCCTCGCGGCGGGCCGCGACGGCGTGCTCTTCGCGGCGGGCGGTGCCGGGGCGGTCCTCGCGGCGGAGGTGGGCCGGCCGGTGAAAGCCTTCCCGAGCTCGCCCGCTGTCGATCGCCACGCCGCCTCCTCAAGGGGAACCGTTCCTTACGGTGCAACCTTGAGTACAACGTGCAAGTCGGACATTCGTCACGACACCGCGCGGGGCGGGACGAGCGGAACAGTACGTTCGGTCGATGGATGACCGCGATGTTCAGTCCGCGTGATACCGGTTCTGGGCCGCCTCCAGGCCCTGGTCGATTATCATCTCGACCGCGTCCGCGGTCCGGTCCACGAAGAAGTCGAGCTCCTTGCGCTCGACCGACGAGAAGTCGGACAGGACGAAGTCGGCGGGGTTCTGCCGGCCCGGCGGGCGGCCGATGCCGAAGCGCACCCGCAGGTAGTCCTTGCCGCCCAGCGAGCTCGACATCGAGCGCAGGCCGTTGTGCCCGCCCTCGCCGCCGCCCTGCTTGAGGCGCAGCTGGGTCCAGGGGATGTCCAGCTCGTCGTGTACCGCGATGATCTGCTCCCGCGGCACCTTGTAGAACTGGGCCAGCCCGGCCACCGGGCCGCCCGAGAGGTTCATGAAGGTCAGCGGCTTGACCAGCACCAGGCGCGGGCCGCCGACGCGCAGCCGGCCCTCGGCCACGTCGGCGACCACCCGGCGGTGCTTGCCGAAGCGCAGGCCGGCCCGCTGCGCGAGCAGGTCCACGACCATGAAGCCGACGTTGTGGCGGTGCCGGGCGTACTCCGGCCCGGGGTTGCCCAGGCCGACGACCAGCCACGGAGCGGCGTCCGTCACGCGTGCCTCCTCACACGATGAAGGCCGCGGCCGCCGTTCCCGGCGATCCGCGGCCTCACTCGTTACGGATTGATCAGGCCTCGGCGGCGGCGGACTCGGCCTCGGCGCCAGCCTCGGCACCCTCGGCCTCGGCGCCCTCGGCCTCGACGGCCCCGGTCGGCGCCACGGTGACGACCGCGATGACCAGCTCGCTGTCGGCGGCGAGCTCGACGCCGGCCGGGAGCTGGACGTCCGCGGCGGTGACGTGGCTACCCGCCTCCAGGCCCTCGATCGAGGCCTCGAGGTGGTCGGGCAGCTTGGTCGCGTCGGCCAGGACGGACAGCGTGCTGCTCTCGTGCATGATCAGCGTGTCGCGGGCCGCCTCGCCGGTCAGCTGGACCGGGATGTCGACGGTGACCTTCTCGCCGCGGCGGACCACGAGCAGGTCCACGTGGTCGAAGGTGTCCTTGATCGGGTCACGCTGGATGGCCTTCGGCAGGGCCAGGGCGGCGCTGCCGTCGGAGATCTCGATGTTGAAGACCTGGGTCATGCCGCCGTGGCGGATCGCCGCGGCGAACTCACGGGCGGGGAGGGCGATGTGGCGGGGCTTCTCGCCGTGGCCGTACAGCACGGCGGGCACCTTGCCGGCCCGGCGCGTGCGGCGGGCACCACCCTTGCCGAACTCGGTGCGGGGCTCGGCGCTGATCTTTACCTCGGACACGACAAAACTCCTGATGCGGTTGTGCGGCGGGCACCGGCCGGCGCGACCGGTAACAGTTTGTCTTGGTGCGGCGCTCGGGCGAGGGGGCGCACGGGGCACAAGCAGCCCGGAGCACCGCGTCGATCACGGAGCCCGCTCGGCCGTCATGCCGGTTCCTGTGTGGCCGCCGGGGTGGCAACCACCCGGCGGTCACACAGGAACCGCACGCCCGGCCCGTGGGAGCACCCTCGCCGTGGCAACCGCACTATCTTACCCAAAGCCTGGGGGGCTCTCTAACACCCTCCCCGCCCGGTTGCGCGAATCACGCTGAGCTGCCGTCGCTTCGCTCCAAGTGGGGGGCTCCGCCCACCCACACCCCCTGGCACACGTGCTCGCTCTTGTCGGAAATGTGCGGGTTCGTCGTGCTCTGGGCGCGGCCGGAGGACTGGCCTTGGCCAGAGGACCTGCCCGGACGGGACCGGCCGGGCCGGAGGACCGGCCCGGCCGGGGTGGCTGGGTTACAGGGGGGTGGTTCTTATTGCGGGAATTACGACAGACCACCGAAAAGGGTCGTTACGGAGCCGTCGTCGAATACCTCGCGGATGGCGCGGGCCAGCAGCGGGGCGATGGACAGCTGGGTGATCTTCTCCACCTTGCGGTCGGCCGGCAGCGGCAGTGTGTTGGTCACCACGACCTCGCTGATCCGGCTGGCGTCGAGCCGCTCGCAGGCCGGGTCCGACAGCACCGGGTGGGTGGCGGCGACCACGACGTCGGCGGCGCCCTCGTTGAAGAGGATGTCGGCCGCGCTGACGATCGTGCCGCCGGTGTCGATCATGTCGTCGACGATCAGGCAGACCCGGCCCTCGACCTCGCCGACGACCCGGTTGGCCACCACCTGGTTGGGCTTGCTGGGGTCGCGGGTCTTGTGGATGAAGGCCAGCGGGCAGCCGCCCAGCCGGTCGGTCCAGCGCTCCGCCACCCGCACCCGGCCGGAGTCGGGGGCGACCACGGTGATCGGCCGCCCCGCGTACTTCGCGTCGATGTGGTCGGCCAGCGTGTTCATGGCGAACAGGTGGTCGACCGGCCCGTCGAAGAAGCCCTGGATCTGTGCCGTGTGCAGGTCGACGGTGAGGATCCGGTTGGCCCCGGCCGTCTTGAGCAGGTCGGCGATCAGCCGGGCCGAGATCGGCTCACGGCCGCGGTGCTTCTTGTCCTGCCGCGCGTACGGGTAGAACGGCAGCACGACCGTGGTGCGCTTGGCCGAACCGCGCTTGAGCGCGTCGACCATGATCAGCGTCTCCATCAGCCAGTCGTTGATCGGCGAGACCATCGACTGGACCACGAACGCGTCCGAACCGCGGACTGACTCGCGGTACCGGATGAAAATCTCACCGCTGGCGAAGTCGTAGGCGTCCATCGGGGTCGGGTCCACCCCGAGCACGGCGCCGATCTCCTCGGCCAGCGCGGGGAAACCCCGGCCGGAGAAGAGCATGAGGTTCTTGCGGTTCTCCGAACTAATGCTGGCCATTGGGGTCGTCCGCTCCCGATCTCGTCGTTGCGCTCATTGTTCGTCGCGTGGACTCGATTCAGCCACCTGACCGGCCTCGGCGTGGTTTTCTTCACGTGCTCGGGCCACCTTGGCCGCCTCGGCCGCGGCGGTGCCGGCCCGCTTGCGCTCGACCCAGCCGTCGATGTTGCGCTGCGTGGCGCGGGAAACGCCGAGCGCACCGGCCGGGACGTCCTTGACGATCACACTGCCGGCGGCGGTGTAGGCGCCGTCGCCCACGTGCACCGGGGCGACGAACATGTTGTCCGCGCCGGTGCGCGCGTGGGCACCGATCACCGAGCGCTGCTTGCGCACACCGTCGTAGTTGACGAAGACGGTGGCCGCACCGATGTTGGTGTGCTCGCCGATGGTGGCGTCGCCGACGTAGGACAGGTGCGGAACCTTGGCCCCCTCGCCGAGGGTCGCCGCCTTGGTCTCCACGAACGTGCCGACCTTCGACTTGCGACCCAGCTGGGAGCCGGGACGCAGGTAGGCGAAGGGTCCGACGGAGGCCTGCGGGCCGATCTCGGAGGAGACGGCGTGGGTGCGCACGACCGCGGCGCCCGGGCCGACCACCACGTCGATGAGCGAGGTGTCGGGGCCGATCACGGCGGCCTCGCCGATGCTGGTCGCCCCGCGCAGGTGGGTGTTGGGCTCGATCACCGCGTCGCGCTCGAGCGTCACGGTCACGTCGATCCAGGTGGTGGCCGGGTCGATGATGGCCACCCCGGCCTTCATCCACTCGTCGTTGATCCGGTCGCGCATGAGCGCCCGCAGGCCGGCCAGCTCCGCCCGGTCGTTGGCGCCGAGGGTCTCGGTGGCGTCGGGGGCGCGGTGCGCGACGATCGGGGCGCCGGCCGCGGCCAGCATGCCGATGACGTCGGTGAGGTACTCCTCACCCTGGTCGTTGTTCGTGGAGAGCTTCCCGAGCATCTCCCGCAGCGCGGCCGCCTCGAAGACGTAGGCGCCCGAGTTGATCTCGCGGACGGCCCGCTGCTCGGGCGTCGCGTCGCGCTCCTCGACGATGGCCGCGAACTCGCCGCCCGCGTTGCGCACGATCCGCCCGAGGCCGGTGGGGTTGTCGACCTCGGCCGTCAGCACGGTGGCCGACGCCTGGGCGGTCTCGTGGGCGTGCACCAGCGCGGCCAGGGTCTCGGCCCGCAGCAGGGGGATGTCGCCGTTGAGCACCACCACGGTGCCGGACAGCTCGGGGCTGGCGTCCAGCGCGATGCGCACGGCGTGCCCGGTCCCCCGCTGCTCGGTCTGGGTGACCGGCACCGCCTCGGGGGCCACCCGGGCGAGGTGCTCGCGGACCTGGTCGCCCCCGTGCCCCACCACCACCGTCACCGTGCCGCTCTCCAGGAACGGCTCGGCGGCGGCCAGCACATGCCCGAGCAGCGTGCGGCCGAGCAGGGGGTGCAGGACTTTGGGAACCGACGACTTCATCCGCTTGCCTTCGCCGGCGGCCAGGATGATCACGTTTCTCACGGAGGGCTCCTCGACGGTGTCGGTGCGCCTCATCGTAGTCAGGTGGCTGGGGTGCCTGGATTCGAACCAGGACTGCGAGGCTCCAAAGGCCTGCGGGCTGCCGTTACCCCACACCCCAATCGCGCGCGCCCTCGAAGCCTAACTTGCGCGTCGATCCCTTTTGCCCCCAGGGCAACGTTCCCTCACCTTGTCTCACCCTCGGCACGGTTCAGCCGATCCTGTCAGGGCAAAGGACCGACGAAGATCACACGAAGCGACGGGTAATCGACTTGACACGGGCTTCGTATGGCCAACCTACGCCCCCGTAAGTTACGGTGACGTAGGCGTAGCCCCCGCCGGTGACGACTTCCTTGAGAGGTGCCATGTCCGTTTCGGTCCTTGACCCCGCGCACAGCGACAGCCCCGATCGCGGGCCGAAGCCACTCACCGAGGGCAAGCAGAACCCCGGCATCATCGTGGCCTTGTGGGCCTTCGTGGTCCTGCCGTTCGTCGCGCTGGTGGCCGCCGTCCCGGTCGCCTGGGGATGGGGCCTGAGCTGGCTCGACGTCGTCCTCGGCCTCGTGTTCTACGTCATCGGCGGCCTGGGCATCGGGACCGGATTCCACCGCTACCTCACCCACGGCTCCTTCAAGGCCAACCGCGGCCTGCGCATCGCGCTCACCATTGCCGGCAGCACCGCGATCGAGGGCGAGCCGACGCAGTGGGTCGCCGACCACCGCCGCCACCACGCGTTCTCCGACCGCGAGGGCGACCCGCACTCGCCGTGGCGCTTCGGGGAGTCCTTCGGCGGCCTGGTGAAGGGCCTGTTCTACGCCCACGTGGGCTGGCTGTTCTTCCGCGAGCTGAGCAACCGCGAGCGCTTCGCCCCCGACCTGGTGGCCGACAAGGACATCCGGCGCATCGACAAGGCGTTCCCGCTGATCGTCACCCTGTCGGCCACCCTGCCCGCGATCATCGCCGGCCTGGTCACCTGGTCGTGGCAGGGCGCGCTGTCGGCGTTCTTCTGGGCCGGCCTCATCCGCATCGGCCTGCTGCACCACGTCACCTGGTCGATCAACTCGATCTGCCATGTGTACGGCGAGCGCCCGTTCGAGACCCGCGACGGCGACCGGGCCAGCAACTTCTGGCCGCTGGCGATCCTGTCCTTCGGCGAGAGCTGGCACAACCTGCACCACGCCGACCCCACCTGTGCCCGCCACGGGGTGGACCGGGGCCAGATCGACATCAATGCGCGCCTCATCTGGATCTTCGAGAAGCTGGGCTGGGCGACCGACGTCCGCTGGCCGAAGCGCGACCGGCTCGACGCCAAGCGCGTCGGGGCTGGCACGATGAACGGGTGACCGAGCGCCCGGAGGACGACGAACAGCCGAGGCCACCCACCCCGCCGCCGTCGATCTCGACCAAGTCGCGGGTGCGGATGTCCTCCGCCCAGCGCCGCGAGCAGCTCATTTCCATCGGCCGCGCGCTCTTCGCCGAACGGGGCTTCGACGCCACCTCCATCGAGGAGGTGGCGTCGCGGGCGAAGGTCTCCAAGCCGGTGGTCTACGAGCACTTCGGCGGCAAGGAGGGCCTCTACGCGGTGGTGGTGGACCGCGAGGTCCGCTCGCTGCTGGATCGGATCACCAACGCGCTGACCGCCGGCCACCCGCACGAGCTGCTCGAGCAGGCCGCGCTGGCCCTCCTGGACTACATCGAGGCGGAGACCGACGGCTTCCGGGTCCTCGTGCGCGAGTCGCCGGTGATGTCGCCGACCGGCAACTTCATGAGCGTGCTCAACGACGTGGCCCACCAGGCCGAGCACATCCTCGGCGCCGAGTTCAAGCGCCGGGGCTTCGACCCCAAGCTCGCCGAGCTGTACTCCCAGGCGCTGGTCGGCATGGTCGCGCTCACCGGCCGGTGGTGGCTGGAGGTGCGCAAGCCCAAGAAGGAGGTCGTGGCCGCGCACCTGGTCAACCTGGCGTGGAACGGCCTGTCCAACATGGAAGGCAAGCCGACCCTGGTCACCCGGTCCGGGAAATGAAGAACGGGCTCAGGTAGGCGACGCTGCGGCCGGCCGAGCGGAAGCCCTCCAGGGCCTCGGCCCGCGGGTCGGCGGGCTCGGCCGGGTCGCTGATGCGCAGTACCACCCAGTCCCCCTCGGCCAGCGGGGTCCGCAGCGCGACCGGCGCCCCGACCCGGAAGTCCCGCTCGGCCACCACCGCCGGCATCGGGCGCCCGGACTGCAGCGCCTGCAGCCGGAGGGTGTGCCCGGCCCACTCGGGCGGCGCCGCGAAGTCCACGACGATGGTCGCGATGCCGCCGTGGTACCGCACGGTGCCCCCCATCGCCGCGCCGTCCATGGTCGCGTCGACGCTCAGGCCGCGCTCCCGGGTGGCGAACATGCGCCGCCCCAGCATGGCCGCCCGGACCCCGGCCCGGCTGCGCTCGGGCGCCCAGAGCCCGGTCCGCCCGAGCCCCGTATGGAAGCCCCAGCCCGTCCGGTGCTCGTCGGTCACCCCGACCACGCCGACCCGCCAGCCGGCGTCCAGGCACTCGACCAGCGGCGAGACGTCTCCTTCGAAGAGGTAGTCCTCGTCGCGGTTGAACAGCTCGAGCGCGACCATGCGTCCGGCGAGGCGGGCGTCGTACCGGAACGCGCCGAACCGCCCCCGCTCCCGCCCCGGATGGTTGAACCCGGCCAGCTCGTCCCCCGCCGCCAGCCAGTCGTGGAGCGCGAGCACGGCCGGCAACCCCTGCTGCGGCAGCGGCTCGACCCAGCGCGCCCCGCCCCACACGTTCATGTGCCCGAGCGACGTGCTGGACCACTCGAACCCGCGCACGGCCACGAACGCCCCCGGCTCGTCGGCCCCGTCGGCGAGCTCGCCGAGCCGCCGCCACCCGTCCTCGTCGATGGTCTTGGCCGGCTCGACCGGCCCGTACGCGTGGTCGGTCAGCGCCGCCACGTCCAGCCCCGCGGCCCGCATCGAGGCGAACGCGTCCTCGGCCGCGCCGTCCCCGTCGGACAGCGCCGTGTGGTTGTGCAGATCGGCGTGGAGCAGGAGCTCGCCGGGGCCGTGCGCCGCCCCGTCACCGTCGATCAGCAGGGTCGAGGCTCCCACGCCCCCAAGCGAACACGACGAAGTCGAGCCCCCGGCGAACGCCCGGCGAAGCAACGGCGACCAGAACTCCGACAAAGACCGCCGAAGCGATAAGTCGGGCGCTCCGCGCCGCGACTTATCGGATTTATACCCCGTCAGGTTATAAGTCCGAAATGTCGTGGCGCGCCAGCGCCCGACATTTCGTGCAAAACGGCCCGGCCGCCAACAGAAAGAGCGGCAGGCGCCGGGCCTGCCGCTCTCGAAAGCAGCGCTCGTTACGCGTGGGCGTGGTGGTGCTCCTCGGCGGTCGTCGAGCCGACCCGGTCGTAGAGGCTTGCGGTGCCGACCACGCCGGCCAGGATGAAGGTGACGATCACGTTGACCATCGAGAAGGCGAAGATGTTCGCCTCGGTCTGCATCACGGCGAGCGAACCCATGCCGACGATGGTCAGGACGATGCCGGCCAGCTGGTTGATCTGGTGGGCGATGTTGCGGCCGATCACGTTCGCGCCGAGGACGACCACGCCGGCGATGATGGACAGCACCGCGAAGGCCGGGTTGGTGCGCAGGCCAAGGGCCCAGGCGGTCTCGTCGCGGGTGAAGAACGGGGCGCCGGAGGTCTGCACGAAGCCGACCACGCCAAAGACCAGCATGTAGAGGCCTGCCACCGCACTGAGCAGCCGGTACAGGGGCCGGAGGTGGTGGTTGATCGGGAAGTGAGACGCCATGGGGAGATCTTAAGATGCGCTCAGCCGGCGATCTCGGCCAGGGCGAGCCATTGCTCCTCGATTTCGGTTTTCTCCTGCTGTACGGCCCGCAGCTGGGTGTCCAGCTCGGTGATCTTCGTGTAGTCGGTGGCGTGCTCGGCCAGCTGGGCGTGCAGCGCCTCCTCCTTCTGGCTCAGCCGGTCGATGCTGCGCTCGAGCTTGGCCAGCTCCTTGCGCGCGGCCCGCTGGTCCTTCTCGCTGGCCCGCAGGTCGGCGGCGCGGTCGGCCGAGGCGGCGGGAGCCGCAGCAGCCGCAGCGGACGGCGCGAAGCCCGAGGAGGCCGAGACGTGGGCCAGGTACTCGTCGACGCCGCCGGGCAGGTGCACCAGGCGGCCGTCGCCGTGCATGCCGTAGACGGTGTCGGCGACGCGCTCGACGAGGTACCGGTCGTGGCTGGCCACCACCAGCGTGCCCGGCCACGTGTCCAGGAGGTCCTCGAGCGCGGCCAGCGTGTCGATGTCGAGGTCGTTGGTCGGCTCGTCGAGCAGCAGGACGTTGGGCTCGGTGGCCAGCAGGCGCAGCAGCTGCAGCCGGCGCCGCTCGCCGCCGGAGAGGTCGGACACCGGGGTCCAGACCCGCGCGCCGGTGAAGCCGAAGACCTCGGCCAGCTGGGCGGCCGACAGCTCGCGGTCGCCGAGCTTGACCCGCTTGGCGACCTCCTCGACCGCCTCCAGCAGGCGCAGGTTGTTGGGCAGCTCGTGCAGCTCCTGGGACAGGAACGCGGGGCGGACCGTGGTGCCGCGCAGCACCCGGCCGCCGTCGGGCTCGCGCAGGCCGGCCAGCACGCGCAGGAGCGTCGTCTTGCCGGCCCCGTTGGCGCCGAGGATGGCGATCCGGTCGCCCGGGCCGACGATCCAGTCCACGCCGTCGAGCAGGGTCCGCTCCCCCGCCTGCAGGCGCAGCCCGTCGAGCTCGTACACCTGCTTGCCCAGCCGGGTCACGGCGAGGCGCTGCAGGGAGACGGTGTCGCGGGCCGGCGGGACGTCGGCGATGAGCGCGTTGGCCGCGTCGATGCGGAACTTGGGCTTGCTGGTGCGGGCCGGCGGGCCGCGGCGCAGCCAGGCGATCTCCTTGCGCAGGAGGTTCTGCCGGCGGGCCTCGGTCTCGGCGGCCACCCGCACGCGCTCGGCCCGGGCCAGGGTCCAGGCCGCGTAGCCGCCCTCGTACGAGCGCACGGTCGCGTCGGCGACCTCCCACGTGGTCGTGCACACCGCGTCGAGGAACCACCGGTCGTGGGTGACCACGATGAGCGCGCCGCGGCGCTGCAGCAGGTGCCGGGCCAGCCAGGCGATGCCGGCCACGTCGAGGTGGTTGGTCGGCTCGTCGAGGATGAGCAGGTCGGCCGGGCGGACCAGCAGCGCGGCGAGCGCGATGCGGCGCCGCTCGCCGCCGGACATCGGGCCGACGGGGGCGTCCAGGCCGAGGTGCGGCATGCCCAGGCCGTTGAGCACCGTGCGCACGCCGGCGTCGCCCGCCCACTCGTGCTCCGCCGCGAAGCCGGCCGGCAGCCACGCCGTGCCGACGATGACATCCCGGACCGACGCCGTGGGCGGCAGGTCGAGGCGCTGCGGGAGGGCGGCGACGCGCAGGTCCCGCCGGTGGGTGACCCGGCCCTCGTCCGGCTCCTCGGCCTTGGTGAGCATGCGCAGCAGGGTCGTCTTGCCGGCCCCGTTGAGCCCGACGATGCCGATGCGGTCGCTGTCGTCGATGCCGAGGGAGACCTCGTCGAAGATGCGCCCGGCGGGGTACGTCTTGGAGACCTTGTCCAGGTTGACGATGTTGGCCACTACAGGACCCTCGCTCCCGGGACCGGGCCGACGGCGGTGCGCACCGCGCGGCAGCACCGGCGCTCCTCCAGGTCGGCGGCGATGAGCGCGGCGTGCCGGCCGTCCTCGGCCAGGAAGACGCAGGTCGGGCCGGAGCCGGAGATCAGCCCGGCCAGCGCGCCCGCCTCGATGCCGGCGTCGAGCACCTGCTGCAGCTCGGGGCGCAGGTGCAGGGCGGCCGCCTGCAGGTCGTTGGCCAGCTCGCCGGCGAGCACCTCGGGGTCGCGCTGGCGCAGGGCGGCCATCAGCCCGTCGGGCGGGCCGGCGTTGGTGCGCCCGCCGAGCTCGTCGAAGGCCCGGTACACCACCGGCGTGGACAGCCCCTCCTCGGCGACGGCCAGCACCCAGTGCCAGGTGTGCCCGCCCGTGAGGATCGGGCTGACGAGCTCGCCCCGGCCGGTGCCCAGGGCCGTACCCCCGAGGACCAGGAAGGGAATGTCGGAGCCCAGCGTGGCGGCCACCACGGCCAGGTCGTCGCGGGACATGCCGGTCCCCCACAGCTGGTCGCAGGCCACCAACGCGGCCGCGGCGTCGGCGCTGCCGCCGGCCAGCCCGGCCGCGATGGGGATCTGCTTCTTCAGGTGCAGCCGGGCGTGCGGGTCGTGACCGGTCTCGGCGGCCAGCGCCCGCACCGCCCGCACGACGAGGTTGTCCTCGCCGAGGGACAGCTCGCCGGTGCCCTCGCCCTCCATGGTGAGCGTCAGCGTGTCGCCACGGCGCGCGGTGATCTCGTCGTAGAGGCCGATCGCGTGGTAGACGGTGGTCAGCTCGTGGTAGCCGTCGGGCCGGGTGGGGCCGACGTGCAGGTGGAGGTTGATCTTCGCGGGCACGCGCACTCGGACCGGTCCGTGCGCGGCCAGGCGCGGCCGGTCGAACTCCTCGTCCTCGGAGAAGAGCGGCTCGGTCACTGCTGCACCCTACCCGGACGCCTCCGCCGGGCGGCGCTGGCTCGCGATGCGCGTGAAGTCCTCCACCGTGAGCTGCTCGCCGCGCAGCCCGGGGTCGACCCCGGCCGCTCGTATCAGCGTTTCCGCCTCCGCCGCGCTCCCGGCCCAGCCGGCCAGCGCCGCTCGCAACGTCTTTCTGCGCTGCGCGAACGCGGCGTCGATCACGGCGAATGTCGCCTTTTTGTCCCCGTTAATCCCATCGTGGGTGACGAACCCGACCAGACCGGACTCGACGTTCGGGACCGGCCAGAAGACCGAGGCCGGCACCTTGCCCGCCTGGCGCGCGGTCGCGTACCAGGCCAGCTTCACGCTCGGCACGCCGTAGACCCGCGACCCGGGGCCGGCGGTGAGCCGGTCGGCCACCTCCTTCTGCACCATCACCAGCCCCCGCCGCAGCGAGGGCACGGTCGCCAGGAGGTGCAGCACGACCGGGACGGCGACGTTGTACGGCAGGTTGGCCACCAACGCCGTCGGCGCGTGTTCGCCGAGGTCGACCCGCAGCGCGTCCCCCGCCACGACGGTCAGCCGGTCGGCGTGCTCCGGGGCGAACTTGGCCACGGTCTCCGGCAGCGCCGCGGCCAGCGGCGGGTCGATCTCGACCGCGCAGACCGGGTTCCCGTGCTCGAGCAGCGCCAGGGTGAGCGAGCCGAGCCCCGGCCCGACCTCGAGCACCACGTCGTCGGGGGCGAGCTCGGCGGCGCGCACGATCCGGCGCACGGTGTTGGGGTCGTGCACGAAGTTCTGCCCGAGCTGCTTGGTGGGGCGGATGCCGAGCCGCTCCGCCAGCTGCCGCACGTCGGCCGGGCCGAGCAGGGTCACGTCCAGCGTCCGAACGCTCGTTCGCCGTTGGCCGACAGCGCGGCGCACAGCGCGTCCAGGTCGTGCCCGGTGATCTCGGCCAGCGCGCGCACCGTCAGCGGAATGAGGTACGAGGCGTTGGGCCGGCCGCGAAACGGCGCCGGAGTGAGGAACGGCGCGTCGGTCTCCACCAGCAGCCCGTCCAGCGGGGTGACGGCGGCGGCCCGGCGCAGGTGGTCGGCGTTGGCGAAGGTCACCGTGCCGGCGAAGCTGAGCAGGAAGCCGCGGTCCAGGCACTCCCGGGCGAACTCCTCGTCGCCGGAGTAGCAGTGCATGACCACCTGGTCGGGCGCGCCCTCCTCGTCGAGCACGGCCAGCACGTCGGCGTGCGCGTCCCGGTCGTGGATGACCAGCGTCTTGCCGTGCCGCTTGGCGATCGCGATGTGGGCGCGGAAGCTCTCGTGCTGCGCCTTGCGCCCCTCCTCGCCGGTGCGGAAGTAGTCCAGCCCGGTCTCGCCGATGCCCCGCACCCGCGGGTGGGCGGCCAGGCGCTCGATCTCGCGCAGCGCGGCGTCGAGGTCGCGCTGGCGCGGCGCGTCGTTGGGGTGCAGCGCCACGGTGGCCACCACGGCCGGGTGCCGCTGGGCCACCTCGACCCCCCACCGCGACGACTCGACGTCCACCCCGACCTGCACCAACCGGTCGATGCCGGCCGCCGCGGCCCGGGCGATGGCGTCCTCGACGGTGGCCGGGCCACCGCTGTCGCCCTCCTCGAGCGTGATGTCGATATGGGTGTGGCTGTCCGGCACGGCGACCGGCAACGGCTCGGGCGCCGGGGGGAAGCTGCCCTGGCGGCTGTGTCTTCTCGCACTCATCGGCGTCAAGCATGCCACCCTCGGTTCGCAGTTAACCCCGCGTTAACCGCCCGAAAACCACCCGCCCCTAGCGTCGCGCTAGTGACGGTAATCGGACACGCGGAAGGGTCCGCGACCCACAGCGTGACGATCGACGGGGTCGCGTATCCGGCCGAGGAGATCGCACAGGGCGCGGCCTACGAGTTGTACGCCACCCACCCCGCCCCGGGCTTCCTGCCCAATCCCCGGCCGGGGGCGAAGTGGCCGTACCGGCGCTTCGTCCACGCCACGGAGGTCACCTCGGCCCTCGACGGCCTGGAGGACGAGCCGCTGCTGATGCCGGTCACCCGGGCGCTGGACTGGGCCACGATCCACCGCCTGAGCCAGACCCCGTCGGCCGCCGCCGCGCTCGCCCCGATCCGCCGCACCGCGGCCCTGCGCCGGGGCACCCGAATGATCAAGTTCCTCTCCGCGCGGCAGCTGCAGGGGTACCTCAAGGGCTGGTCGATCAGCGGCTTCTGCTACCGCGCCTTCGACGTGGCCCACCTGCGCACCCCGGAGGACCTGGCCATCCTGTCCAGCGAGCCCAGCGACGACGTGGTCTTCGCCGTGCGCTGGCGCGCCGTGGACGCCCACGACTACGACGTCCCGCTGGCCGACGCCTACCCCGGCCTGGTCTCGATGCCGCCGCACGACCGCCTCGGCCCGCCGGTGATCGGCACCGGCTTCGCCCCGAGCGGCCGGCACATCGTCCCCGAGTTCGTCACCGCCGACCTGGCCGAGCTGCCGGTGCCCGCGAACACCTCGCTGGTCGCCTACACGGGGGACGGGACCGAGGTGACGCTGTACACGTACCTGCCGGAGCAGCGGGCCTGGAGCCGCATGCACGGCCCGCAGTGGCGCCACCTGGTGCCGGGCCAGTCCGACCAGGAGTACTTCCCGGTCAGCCCGCCCATGACCCGCTACATCGGCAGCTACCGCGACAACGTCTTCGAGGCGATCGTGGACCCGCCGGGCGAGTTCCGGGTGGCGGCCAAGACCCGCGCCGCCCGCTATCCCCTGGAGTCCCTGGCCCGCCGCGTCCCCCGCGCCACCTGGCGCGACGCCCGCTGCACGGTCATCCGCCAGGAGGGCGACTGGCTGCGGCTTCGCCTGTCCCGCCCCGACGGCGACCAGGTCGCCCGCCTGGGCGCCCACTGCGTCGAGCGCGGCCTGTACGAGGCGTGGGCGCCGGCCAACGAGGTGGTCGACGCCCACGAGAGCGATCACTGGTACCAGCTCTAGCTCTGCAGCCGGGCGAGCTCCTCTTCCACGATCGACTCGTCCAGCTTCTTGAACACCGGGGTCGGGGCCTCGAGCTTCGTGCCGGGCGCGATGGCCACGTGCTCCCACTTGGTGCCGACCGTGTAGTCGCCCGTCAGGACCGGGTAGGTCACGCCGTTGTCCAGGTCCTCGACCTCGCGGATCTCGGGCATCGGGGCGTGGACGCCGGTGCCGCCCAGCAGCTCGTGGATGCGCTGCGCGGCGTGGGGCAGGAACGGGGTCAGCAGGGTGTTGCAGTCCTGCACGGCCTGCAGCGCCACGTGGAGGACCGTGCCCATGCGGGCCTTGTCCTCCTTGAGCTTCCACGGCGCCTGGTCGGAGAAGTACTTGTTGACCTCACCCACCACGCGCATGGCCTCGGTGATGGCGGCCTTCTGGCGGTGCTTGCCGAGCAGCTGGCCGACCGAGTCGAAGCCCGCCCGCACCGCGGCGAGCAGGGTCTCGTCCTCCGCCGTGAGCTCGCCCGCCGCCGGGATCTCGCCGAAGTTCTTGGCGGCCATGGAGATGGAGCGGTTGACCAGGTTGCCCCAGCCCGCGACCAGCTCGTCGTTGTTGCGCCGGCGGAACTCCGACCAGGTGAAGTCGGTGTCGTTGGACTCCGGGCCGGCGACGGCGATGAAGTACCGCAGGGCGTCGGCGTCGTAGCGCTCCAGGAAGTCCCGCACGTAGATGACCACGCGGCGGGAGGAGGAGAACTTCTTGCCCTCCATGGTGAGGTACTCCGAGGAGACCACCTCGGTCGGCAGGCTCAGCGCGCCCAGGGCCTGCGGCTTCGGGCCGGAGTAGCCGAGCAGGATCGACGGCCAGATCACCGAGTGGAAGACGATGTTGTCCTTGCCCATGAAGTAGTACCCCTCGGCCTCGGGGTCCTGCCACCACTTCCGCCAGGCCTCGGGTTCGCCCGACCGGCGGGCCCACTCGATCGAGGCCGACAGGTAGCCGATCACGGCGTCGAACCAGACGTAGATCCGCTTGTCGTCGCGGTTCTTCCAGCCCTCCAGCGGGATCGGCACGCCCCACTCCAGGTCCCGGGTGATGGCCCGGGGCTGCAGGTCGTCGATGAGGTTGCGGGAGAACTTGAGCACGTTGGGGCGCCAGCCGTCGCGCGTGTCGAGCCAGGCGTTGAGCTGCTCGGCGAACGCGGGCAGGTCGAGGAAGAAGTGCTCGGTCTCGACGAACTCCGGGGTCTCCCCGTTGATCTTCGAGCGCGGGTTGATCAGCTGGTCCGGGTCGAGCTGGTTGCCGCAGTTGTCGCACTGGTCGCCGCGGGCGCTGTCGTAGCCGCAGATCGGGCAGGTGCCCTCGATGTAGCGGTCGGGCAGCGTGCGGCCGGTCGACGGCGACCGCGCGCCGAGGGTCGTCTTGGCGATGATGTACCCGTTGTCGTACAGGCCCTGGAACAGCTCCTGGACGACGTTGTAGTGGTTGCCGGTGGTGGTGCGGGTGAACAGGTCGTACGTCAGCCCCAGGCCGTGCAGGTCCTCGACGATGACCCGGTTGTAGCGGTCCACCAGCTCGCGCGGGCTCACGCCCTCGGCGTCGGCCTGGACCTGGATCGGCGTGCCGTGCTCGTCCGTGCCCGACACCATCAGCACGTCGTGGCCGGCCATCCGCATGTAGCGGCTGAAGACGTCGGAAGGCACCCCGAATCCGGACACGTGACCGATGTGTCGCGGCCCGTTGGCGTAGGGCCAGGCGACCGCGGTGAGAACACGACTCATGAGCTAGAAGCGTAGTGAACCGCTCGGGCGTTCAGCGAACAGGTTGTTTATCCCGACACGCGACCCACGTCCGAAATGTTGACGATCGCCCGTTGTCCAATGAAAACGTGAACGAATTGCCCGCCCGACGGGGGTGGCGGGGCGAGGCCGCGGGGATTCCGCCGGCCCGGACCCTGGTGCCGGCCGCCGTCGCCACACCCGTAGCCGAACCAGCCATGGGGCCGACCGCCGCCACGCCGCCTGAGGTGTTCCCGCTCTGGCCCACGACGAGCACCATGGCCCTGCACGAGCACGGCGCCGGGCCCGGCCCTGACCCGGGCCCCAGCCTTGACCCGGGCCCCGGCCTCGACCTTGGCGGCGGCGCCGAGGCGGCGCACGCGGCCGGTCGGACCGCGGTGCTCGACCACCTCGCGGGCAAGGCCGAGCAGTGGCCGCCGCCGGCGATGCGGGCGATGCGCCAGCCGCGCGACGATCGCCGGACCTCTCCCCCGCGCCGGACCCGCCGCCCGCGGCGCAGCCGCCCGCCCCGCGGCCCGCTGGCCGGCCTGACCGCGATGCTCCTCATCGGGCTGCTGGCCGGGTTCTTCGCGTGGACCAGCGCGGAACCCTTCTGGCTGGACATGGGGCACGGCGTGCGCGGCACGGCCGAGGTCACCGCCTGCCACGGCTCGGGCCTGCTGCGCCACTGCCGGGCCGACTTCGCCGCCCCGGGCCGGGAGACCGTGGACGGCGCCCGGCTGATGGGCGTCGACGGCGCCACGGGCGCGTCGGTGGCGGCCGAGATGCTGCCGGGCGGGCGGATCGCCTACGCGGGCAACCCCTCGGGGCTGCGGGTGCGCTGGGCGGCGGGGCTCGGGCTCATCGTGCTGTGCGGGGTGGTGCTGGCCTGGCTGACGGGGGCCTGGCGGTTCGCGCGGCTGCGGGAGCGGGCCACGGCGTGGCTGCTGACGGCCGCGGCCCCGGTGGCGCTGAGCGCCGCCATCGTGCTGGCCGCCTACTGACGTACACATCTGAATGCCGGGCCGCCTACGTCGGCCCGGCATTTCGGGTTGAGCGCCGCTACAGCGCCGCGGCCGCTTGCTCCGCCGCGTCGAAGGCCCGGCCGTACAGCAACGCCATCTCCGCGCCCACCGCCTCGTGGTCCTCCCCGGCGAAGACCCGCCGGGCGCTGTCCAGGTACACCGTCCGGTACGCCGCCACGAAGGTCGCCGCCGCGAAGCGCTCCCGCAGGCCCACCGGGCCGCCGCGCTCCGCCGCCAGCAGGCCCGCCAGCAGCTCCTCCAGCTCCTGCACGTACTCCCGCACCCGGGCCAGCAGCGCCGGCGACCCGGTCACCACGCCCCAGAAATGGACGTAGGAGGGCTCGGCGTACCCGCTCATCGGGTGCCGCCGGGCCAGCAGATCGAGAACCAGCGCCCGCACGGCCGCGAGCACCCCCACGCCCGGCGCCCGGTCCCGCACGGCGGCCGTCAACAGCCCGGTCAGCTCCTCCAAGCGGTCGAGGAAGAGGTCCTCCTTGCGCGGGAAGTAGTTGAAGACCGTCTTCGGCGACACGCCCGCGGCGGCGGCGACCTCGGTGACGGTCACCGCATCGAAGCCGCGCCGCACGAACAGGCCGCTCGCCACGTCGGAGATCAACTGCCGCGTCTGGCGCTTCTTGCGCTCACGGAGACCCAACTCACTGTCCACGGCGAAAACTCTAGTTGAAGAAAACTTACTGTCGCTATATCTTTCTAGTGACAGCATGATTTTGGGAGGAACGCATGGACGTCGTGGTTGCGGGGGCCGGGCCGGTCGGGCTGATGCTCGCGAGCGAGCTGGCGCTGGCCGGGGTGCGGGTCACGGTGCTGGAGCGCCGGACCGAGATCGACCTCACGATCAAGGCCGGCTCGCTCAACAGCCCGACGATCGAGGCGCTGGACCGCCGGGGCCTGACCCCGGCGCTGCAGGAGGCGGCCGCGGCCAACCTCAAGGCCTTCGCCAAGGCGCCGGCGGGCAAGCGGTTCGCCGGGCACTTCGGCGGGCTCATGATCGACGCCGACCGGCTCGACCGCTCCGACCCCGAGCTGGCCGCCGCGGCCCGGCTCGGCGCGCTCGCGGTGGTGAGCCAGCAGCAGCTGGAGACGATCCTGGAGAAGCGGGCCCGGGAGCTGGGCGTGGACCTGCGCCGTGGCGTCGAGCTGACCGGCTTCACCGACGACGGCGACGAGGTCGAGCTCGCCACCGATCAGGGGCCGCTCACCACGAGCTGGCTGGTCGGGTGCGACGGCGGGCGGAGCCTGGTGCGCAAGCACGCCGGCTTCGAGTTCCCCGGGACGTCGCCGGAGATCACGGCGTACCAGGCGATGGCCGACATGGAGGGCACCGAAGGACTGCCGGGCGGCTGGCACGCCACCGACACCGGCGTCTACGTCCTGGGGCCGATGCCCGGCCGGGTGCTCGTGGTCGAGTTCCGCGAAGGCGACCCGCGAAAGGGCAAGGTCACCGAGGAGGAGCTGGAAGGGGCCATCCGGCGGGTCACGGGGGCCGACGTACGGGTCACGGGCATCCGCACGGCCACGCGGTTCACCGACAACGCCCGCCAGGCCACGATGTACCGCAAGGGCAGGGTCCTGCTGGCCGGCGACGCCGCGCACGTGCACTCCCCCTTCGGCGGCCAGGGCCTCAACCTCGGCATCGGCGACGCGATGAACCTCGGCTGGAAGCTCGCCGCCGTCGCGCAGGGCCGCGCATCGCAGCGCCTGCTCGACACCTACACGGCCGAGCGGCACCCGATCGGCGCCTGGGTGCTGGACTGGACCCGCGCCCAGATCGCCGTCATGCGGCCGGACCCGCACGCCCGGGCGCTGCGGGCGGTCCTGGCCGACCTGGCGAACACCACGGACGGCGCCACCTATCTCGCCACCCGCCTCTCCGGCGTCTGGCAGGGCTACGACCTGCCGGGCGGGCACCCGCTGACCGGCCGCCCCGCCCCCGAGCTCGAGCTGTCCGACGGGCGGCGCCTGGCGGAGCACCTCCACGACGGCAAGGCGCTGCTGATCAACACGAAGCTCGACGGGTGCCCGCACGCCGTCGCCGCGGGGGCGCCGAGGATGCTCGTGCGCCCCGACGGCTACGTGGCCTGGGCCTCCGACGACGAGGAGATCGACGAGGCGGCCTACTTGTGCGCGATGACCGCCGCGTAGACGTCCCGCTTGGCCAGGGCGTGGCGCTTGGCCACCTCCAGGGTCGCCGCCTTGCGATCGACGCCGGCGGCGACCAGGGCGGCCACCTCCGCGGCCAGTTCGGCGTCGCTGGGCCGCTCGGCCGCGGCCGCCGGCGCCCCGGCCACCACGAGCGTGATCTCGCCGCGGGCCGACTCGGCGTCGGCGGCCAGCGACGCGAGGGTGCCGCGGCGGATCTCCTCGTACGTCTTGGTGAGCTCCCGGCACAGCGCCGCCGGGCGGTCCTCGCCGAATGCCAGCGCCAGGTCCTGCAGCGTGTCGGCGATGCGGTGCGGCGACTCGAAGAACACCAGGGTGCGCGGCTCGGCCGCCAGCGCGGCGAAGTACGCCCGCCGCTCCCCCGGCCGCCGCGGCGGGAAGCCCTCGAAGCAGAACCGGTCGCACGGCAGCCCGGAGACCGCCAGGGCCGTCACCACCGCGCTCGGGCCCGGGGCGGCGGTCACCGGCACGCCGCGCGCGATCGCCGCCCGCACGAGCCGGAAGCCGGGGTCGGAGACGCTGGGCATGCCGCCGTCGGTGACCACGGCGATGGTCAGCCCTTCGGCGAGCAGGTCGGCCAGCTCCGGGGTGCGCCGCTCCTCGTTGCCCTCGAAGTAGCTCACCAGCCGGCCCTTGATCTCGACGCCGAGATGCTGGGCGAGGCGGCCCAGCCGGCGGGTGTCCTCGGCGGCGACCACATCGGCGGTCGCGAGCGTTTCACGCAGGCGCGGCGACGCGTCTTCGGGATTTCCCAGCGGCGCTCCGAGCAGAATCAACGGCACATGTGCGATGGTGGCATCCCGCGCCCTACGATCGCCCAATGACCTCGGGTGTGCTGACCCAAGCAAGCGAGCCGGAAAGCCCCGTCGCCGAGCCGGCCCTGCGCGCGGTGCCCGACATCGTCCGCAAGCGTCTCGCCCGGCCGCCCCGCGGCGGGCTGAACTTCTGGCTCGTCGCGGCGCTGATCACGGGCATCGGGCTGGTCCTGCGCCTGGTCAACCTGGCGCACCCCAAGGAAGTCATCTTCGACGAGGTCTACTACGCCAACGAGGCGCAGGACCTCCTCCAGCGCGGGGTCGAGTGGAACCCCGAGGACAACACGCCGCAGTACGTCGTGCACCCGCCCCTGGGCAAATGGATGATCGGCGTCGGTGAGCAGCTCTTCGGGTACAACTCCTTCGGCTGGCGCATTTCGGCGGTCATCGTCGGCGCGATCTCCATCCTGCTGATCGTCATCGCGGCGTACCGCCTCTTCCGCTCCACCATCCTGGCCGGCACCGCGGGCCTGCTCATGTCGCTGGACGGCATGCACTTCGTGCTCTCCCGCGTGGCCCTGCTCGACATCTTCCTGATGTTCTGGATCGTGGTGGCGTTCTTCTTCCTGGTGCTGGACCGCGAGCAGCGCCGGGCCCGGCTGCTGCGGGCCCTGGAGGACGGCTACGACCCCGAGAAGCCCGGCCCGCGCCTCAAGTTGGGCTTCCGGTGGTACCGCCTGCTGTGCGCGATATCACTGGGCCTCGCCTGCGGCGTCAAGTGGAGCGGCGTCTACTACGTGCTGATCTTCGCGATCGCCATGGTGCTGTTCGACATGAGCGCCCGGCGCAGCGCCGGCTTCAAGCACTGGGTCGCCGAGGGCGTCTGGAGCGACGGCGCCGGCTGGTTCCTCGCCACCTTCGGCGTCGCGCTGTTCGTCTACCTCAACTGCTGGTGGGGCTGGTACCTCTCCGACAACGGCTACTTCCGGCACTGGTACGCCGAGTCCAACGGCCTGCCCCACGACCGGTTCATCGACCCGCTGGTCAACTTGTGGCACTACCACGAGGAGGCCTACAAGTTCCACACCGGGCTGAGCACGAAGCACCAGTACCAGTCCTGGCCCTGGCAGTGGCTGCTGCTGGGCCGCCCGGTGGCCTTCTACTGGGACCAGTCCGGGTCGTGCGGCGCGGCCAGCTGCGCCTCCGAGATCCTGCTGCTCGGCACGCCGCTGCTGTGGTGGTCGTTCCTGCCGGCGCTGGTGGCCCTGGGCTGGCTCGCGATCGCCCGCCGCGACGGCCGGGCCTGGCTGATCATGGCCGGCGCGCTCACCGGCATCCTGCCGTGGTTCAACGAGATGCCCGAGCACCGCACGATGTTCTACTTCTACGCCCTGCCGGCCGAGCCGTTCCTCGTCCTGGCCGTCGTCTACGTGCTCGGCGCGATCATCGGCCCGCCCCGGCGGCTGCGCCCGGACAGCGACCAGCGCATGGTCGGCGCGGTCGTGGCGGGAGCGTATGTCCTGCTGGTCGCCGCCTGCTTCGCCTATTTCTACCCGATCTACTCCGGAATGGACATTTCATACACGGACTGGTTCGCCCGAATGTGGTTAGGGTCTCGCTGGGTGTAGTCCGGCACCAGGAGTGGGTAACTGAAGAGCCTGATAGCTGCCTTATATTATTTGCCGCACGGCAACTAATAGCTGGCGAAAGGCTCGCATGTCCGGCGTTGGCTCCATCGAAAAGGCACTGCGCGCGGCTCCACCGGACCGGCTGGTGGAAACGCTCGACGTGTACCTCAGCGCTTCCCACGGGGTCAAGACCAGCACCGTTTGGCTGGCCGACTACCGCACCACGACCCTGTCACCGGCCGGCGTCGAGGCGCTCGACGCTGTCGCGGACCAACTGGCCCCGGCCCAGCGGGCGTTCGCCAGCCAGGCGCCGGTCCTGGAGACCCGCGAGGGGCAGGCGCTGGCGCGGCTGCACCTGCCCGTGACCGCCTGGGGCGAGCGGGTGGGTGTGCTCAGCGTCGCCCTCGACGCGGACCGGCTGACCTCGGAGCGGCCCCGGCTGGAGGAGATCGCCGAGTGCTTCGCGGTCGCGCTGGGCGCCGCCTACCGGCGCACCGATCGCTACCACATGGCCCGGCGGCGCACCGGCCGGCTCACGATGGCCGCGGAGATGCAGTGGGACCTGCTGCCCGCCCGCGGCTACGCACAGCCGGGCGTGCGCTTCGCCGGACAGCTGGAGCCGGCGTACGCGGTCTGCGGCGACCACTTCGACTGGTCGGTCAACGGCGACTGGCTCACCGTGACCGCGCTCAACGGCATGGGCAACGGGCTGGACGCGGCGATGCTGACCTCGCTCGCGGTCAACGCCATGCGCAACGCCCGTCGCTCCGTCCCCGCGGGCCAGAGCCAAGGCGGCGACCTGGTCGACCAGGCGGAGCTGGCAGCGGACGCGATCTTCTCGCAGTACGGCGGCGCGAAGCACCTCTCGACGCTCCTGCTCGCGCTCAACACGGTCACCGGACAGCTGCGCATGATCGACGCCGGCTCACCGCGGATGCTGCTCGTGCGGGGTGGTCAGGTGCGCGACATGGAGCTCGATCCGCAGCTGCCGCTCGGCATGTTCGGCGACACTCGGTACGTCGAGGAAAGCACCCAGCTGGAACCCGGCGATCGGCTGTTCGTGGTCAGCGACGGCGTGCACAATGCCGCACGGCCGAACGAGGCGACGTACGGTGAGCGGGAGTTGAGTCGTGCCATACGATCGACGCGGTTGCAGCCTCCGGCCGAGGCGATCAGCAGCGTCATGAGGAGCCTTCGTGACTATCACGCGGGCGACGAGCCACTCGACGATGCGTTGATCATCTGCCTGGACTGGTCGCCCCGAGCCGACCCGTGACCCGCGACAACCGGAGGAGATCGTGCGGAGCCGACCCTCACCGCACCCGTCAGGCCACGACGACCTGGCGACGGCCGCGGCGCTCGTCGATGCGGCCGGTCAGGCACTCGTCCTCGCCACGAGCGCGGCCAACGACAACTCCGGCGTGTCCGCCGCTCAGTTACGGGTGCTCGGCGTCGTCGCGCAGGCCGGCTCGGTCAACCTGACCCAGCTCGCCATGGCGCTGCACACCGCGCCGTCCTCGGCCAGCCGGCTGTGCGACCGGCTGGAGGCGGCCGACCTCCTCCGGCGCACCGCCGACGAGCGGGACCGGCGCGAGGTGTGGCTGGTGCTGACGCCGACCGCGCGCCGGTTGCTCGAGGGGCTGGGCCGGCAGCGGCAGGACACCATCTCGGCGGTGCTGCGGCGCATGTCGCCCGACGACCGGGCCGCGCTGATGCAGGGCCTGTCGTCCTTCGCGGTCGCCTCCGGGGTACCCCTGGTCGAGAGCGACTCGGCGGCCCAGGCGAGCTGACGCGGCACACCCGCGGGATACTGCGGGTTTCCCGCAGTCGCTCGGTGACCGAATTGTCGCCATATGACAATATTTGACGTGTGCAATTTGCAGATTGGCACGCGTTTGAGTGAACAGCCCTCGATCTAAGAGGAATTTCACTGATGACAGGCTTGTAATTCTGGGTAGCCAATCCGGATAAACTGCGCGCTACCCGAGTAATGATCGACTTGAATTTGAGCAAAATCGGCGACGACACGCCGCGCCTGTCCGCAATGAGGGCGATTCAGGCCCGGCCGCCGCCGCGGACGATCGCGCCGCCGCATATGACGGCCGGATGACGACTGGTGTCTGTTGTTGCCAGACTCACGCTCCGTAACCGATGGCCACCCGGTCGGAACTCACGTCGTCGGCAAAACCGGGCAAACGCCGCCGAACGCTGCGGCGCGCGGGCACGGGGCGTTTGCCACAGGGCCGCAAGATATCGATAATCTTCAAAGAAGTTGCCACCCGGGCACGGAAACTGGGGGCCACTCCACGGCTTCTCTGATCGATATATATGAATGAGGCACTGCGCGAAACACGCTCCGAGTTCTAAGGTGTTCGACGTCGGTACACGGCCAGTCACACACAGGAAGGGCGCAGTCCGGACGCGTCGAAAACCCGCGGCTACGGGAGTGCCGGTGCATACGAGCCACCACGGCGAAACCACGCTTGACAGATTGGCGCACAACGACGCCGCCGAGCGGTTCCTCGGCTCGTCCGGCTGGGCCGCCACGGTCCGGCCCCTGGAGGTACGGCCCGCGCCGCCCGCCGCCGTCGCCGATCGGGAGGTGCCGGCCCTGCCGGGGGTACACCTGGAGCGGGGACGACTGCTCGACCAGCTCGACGCGGCCGTGGAGCAGCCTGTCACCCTCGTCTGCGCGCCCACCGGCTGGGGCAAGACGGTGCTCGCCACCTCGTGGCTGCGCGCGGGTCGTGCGCTCGGGCGCACCGCCTACGTGCGCTTCGAGCCCAACTGCGGCTCGGCCGCCTGGCGGCAGCTCACCTCGGCGCTGACCGCGGCCGGCATCGCGCTGGACCCGGCCGCCTACGCGTGGGGCGGCGGCCGGCTGGCCGAGCGGGCGGTGGTCGTCCTCGACGACCTGCACAACGTCACCAACCGCACGGTGCTGCGCCGCGTCGAGCGCCTGATGAGCCGGCTCGGCGACCGGATCGGCTTCCTGCTGCTGGCCCGCAGCGAGCCGCCGCTGTCGCTGTACCGCTGGCGGGTCCGCGGCCAGCTCACCGAGCTGCGCGCCGACCACCTCGCCTTCACCCAGGCCGAGATCGCCGGGCTCGCGGAGTGGCACGAGGTGCGGCTGGCCCAGCACTTCCGGCACGCGCTGTGGCACGTCACCGAGGGCTGGGCGGCCGCGGTCGCGGTGGCACTCTCGGCGATGGTCGGCCGGCACGAACCCGAGCGCGTCGTCACCGACCTGCTGGCCGGCGAGGCCGGGCCGAACGAGCAGGTGGGGCTCGCCGAGTACGTGCAGCGGGAGATCCTGGCCCACCTCGACCCCGACGTGTACGACGTCATGCTGCGCACCTCGATCGTGGAGACGGTCTGCCCCGGGCTCGTCGAGGCCCTGACCGGCAGCCGCAACGGCGCCCGGCAGCTGGCCCAGGCGAGCCGGGCGAACGGCCTGGCCACCTTCTACGGCGGCTCGCACTCGTGGTACCGCTACCGCCGCCTGCTGCGCTCGGTGCTGCGCGCCGAGGTACGCACCACGCTCGCGGCCGAGGAGCGGTCCCTGCACCGGGCGGCGGCTGGCTGGTACGCGGCCAACGGGCTGCCCGGCGACGCGGTGGTGCACGCCGTGCTCGGCGCCGACTGGGTCACCGCGGAGCGATTATTCGCGCAGTACTGGCCTGAACTCTGCGGGTCGGGACCGCGCGCGATGGCGCCGCGGACCGGCCCGCGGCCTCCGGCGGACATCGCCGACCGCCCCATGCTCGCCTTCGCGCTGGCCATCTGCTGCCGCGAGACGGGCGACGTGGCCGGCATGTCGGCCTTCATCCGGCTGGGCGAGCGGGCGCTGGGCGAGTCGCCCAAGGCGATCGACGCCGAGGTGCTGGCGGCCATGCGGCTTGCCGAGGCGGTGACCTCCGAGGACCCGGAGCGCTCCGGCGAAGCCGCCGCGCGGTTGCTGTGCCACATCGACGATGCCGTCGACGAGCACCTCTACGCCGACGCCGCCGACGCCGCCCGCGCCGCCGGCTACCTGACCCTGGCCGGCTGCGGCATCGCCCACGACGTGATCGACGACGCCGACTCCGCGCTGGAGCTGGGCGCGGCGCTGGCCCGCAAGTCCGGGTTCAACCTGCTCATCGTGCAGGCCAACCGGCAGCAGGCGCTGGCACACCTGCACCGCGGCCGGCTCTCGGCCGCCGCCGCCTGCGCCCGCCGGGTGCTCGACGGCTCCCGCGACGCCGGGATCAGCGAGTCGCGCAACATCAGCCACGCCCGGCTGGTGCTCACCGCGGTCTGCCGGGCGCGCGGGCAGCTCGACGAGGCGCGCTACCACCTCGACGAGAGCATCACGGCCGAGGCGTCGCCCGACCCGCACGGCGGCTGGGTGAGCGGCGCGATCAGCCTGGCCCAGCTGCTGGCCGACCAGGAGGACCTGGCCGGCGCGGCCGAGGCCCTGGAGCCGCTGCTGGGCAGCCGGATCGGCGCCATGCCGCCGACCCCCGAGATCAGCGCGCGGGTGCTGCAGGCCGACCTGTGCCTGGCCGAAGGCCGGCCGGACAAGGCCCGCGCGGTGCTCGACGAGCTCGCCCGCCACTTCCCGGGCGCCCCTGCCGTGGCACTCGGCCACGCCCGGCTGAGCCTCGTCCTGGGCCGGCCCGAGCCGGCCGCCCGCACCCTGGAGGACGCGCTGGCCGCGCAGCCCGCCTCCCTCGTCACCACGGTGTCCGCGACGGTACTGCTGGCCCAGTCCCTGCGGCAGCTGGGCGACCATGCCGGGGCGGCCGAGCAGATCCAGCACGCGCTGCGGCTGGCCGGCCCGGAAGGCATCCGCGGCCCGTTCCTGGGCCACGGCGCCTGGATCGCCGAGCTGCTGGACGACCCGCCCCCGCAGGTCACGCCGTCCGCGCCCGACGAGCCGTCCGCCCCGGACGCCCCGAGCGCCCCGAGCGCCCCGAGCGCCCCGTCCCAGCCGCCCGCCGACGTGTTCGAGGTGGCGCCCGGGCAGATGGCCGATCCCCTTACGGAGCGGGAGATGCTGGTGCTGCAGTACCTGCGCAGCATGCTCTCCATCGCCGAGATCGCCACCGTGCTCTGCGTCTCGTCCAACACGGTCAAGACCCACGTCCGGCACGTCTACCGCAAGCTGGGCGTCAGCCGCCGCCGCGACGCCGTGCGACGGGGCCGAGAACTGAGCCTCATCTAACCTCTCACCCGGGTTAGGCGAGCCGCCGCACACCGTGGCGGGGACACGATATGCGGCATGGCTATGGCGGTGCGTGAGCAGGTCAACGGGGTTCGGGTGGGCGTGCGGTACGCCGTCGCCGACCACTGTGGCGGCCTCGGGGGTGACTGGTACCTCACTACCCCGCTGCCCGGCGGGGACGTGATGCTCGCCGTCGGCGACGTGATGGGCCACGGCCGCTCCGCCGCCGCGACGATGATGCGGCTGCGCGCGGCCATGACCCGGCTCGCGCTGGCCGGCGACGAGCCGGGGGCGATCCTGGCCGCCCTCAACCGGATGCTCTGCCGCCGCCCGCAGACCACCCTTGCCACGGCGGTGTGCGGCCGCTTCCGCCCGTCCGACCACACCCTCACCTGGTCCCGGGCCGGCCACCTGCCGATCCTGCGGGCCACCGCGGCCGGGGTGAGCCAGCTGGCCCAGCCCAGCGGCATGGCGCTCGGCGTCGACCCGGCCGCCCGCTATGACACCGCCCGCGTGGTGGTGGACGCCGGCGACCTGCTGCTGATGTTCACCGACGGCGTCGTCGAGCAGCGCGACCAGGCCATCGACGAGGGCGTGCGGCACCTGGCGGACGACGTCCGGCTGGCCCTGCGCGCCTCCGCACCCGGCGAGCGCGTGCGCACCGCCCTCGACCTCGCCCCGATCGGCAACCCCGACGACGACGCCTGTCTGCTCGCCGCCGAGCCCGTCTAGACCTGCAGATCCGCCACCCGGCCGTTCACCCATCGAGGGTGATCCTCATTCACCCGCCTCGCTCGAAGTATGTCCCCAGGCACGACACGTTGCCGACTGAGGCAGGCGCCGATGTCCGGGAGCGGGGCGGCCGGGGGATCCACCACTGTCCGCGGGAGGGATCAACCGGTGTCCTGCAGCCCGGCGCGGAGGGGTCTGCGCCGGTGTCCGGTGCCGCGGGCGGCGGGACCGGACACCACGGGTCGGGCCTGTTCCGGGGGGAACAAGTAACGGGGGATATAGGCCGTGCCGGTCTTCGGTTTCGACCGGGGACCGGCACGGCCTCACGTATTTTCCCGCCCTTGTCTTCCTCGGCGTTCCGGTTTTGGTCGCGGCCACATGTTCAAGCACTCAAGGGAGAAGACGGGCGGATGCGGGTCAAGGAATTTCGGACGTTCGGTACGACGATGCTCGCGCTGGTGGGCACGCTGAACGTCTCGCAGGGGCTGCTGGTGGGTTTCGCCAGCGGAGGGGTCGGCTTCGACCGCAATGACGTGGCGTTCACCAGCGCCGGCACCTGGGCCGCGGCCACGGTGACGCTGGGCGTCCTGCTCGCGGCCACCGGCTTCGCGCTTCGCGCCCGCAAGCCCAGCGCCAAGCTGGCCGCCGTGAGCGTGGTGGCCCTGCACGCGATCTCACAGCTGGCCATGCTGCGGGCCTACCCGGCGTGGTCGCTGCTGATGGTCACGCTGGACGTGATCATCCTGTTCATCCTGACGGTGCCGAGGGGCAGCGTCGAGGCGGCCCCGGCGCTCGACGAGGAGCCGCCGGTCGCCGCGCCCCGCCCCCCGACGGCGAAGCTGGCCCTGCGCCGCAACAGCCGCTCGGACGCGTACCGCGGCAAGCACAAGAAGGGTGGGCGCCCGGTGGTCCGCCACAGCACCGAGCGCGACGACATCATCCTCATCGACCTGCTCACCAGCGCTTCGGATCCCGACGGGGCGCCGCTGTCGATGCAGGACACGGTCGTCGTGACCGCCTCGGTGGGGGCCCCGGTCCACACCGTCCTGGCGGAGGAGACGGTCGAGGCCGAGCTGGTCGGCGAGCCCCCGACGGCGTGGGTGCGCGCGATCGGCCAGGCCACGGTCCCGGTCCCGCTCGACGACGAGGTGGCCGACGAGACGCGAGTCCCGATCCAGCGCGCCTCGCTCGAGTCCCTGGACCCGCTGATCGACCCGCTGCCGATGGTCCTGGCCGGCGAGGCGGCCATCGCCGCGGCCTCCGTCTCCGGCCCGGGCGAAGGCGAGCCGCTCGCCGCCATCGGCGCCCGGCCGTACGTGAACCGCTGAGAGCCCCAAACCCCGCCAGACAGCGGCGGCGTTCCCCTTCCGGGGGTACGCCGCCGCTGTCTTTTCTGTGCCTGTCCGCCACCACCGGGGTGTTAGGGCGGTCGGGGCAATCCCCCGGTAGCCGCTGACGGGACACGCATAGGGCCGGCCAGGTATGTCATGGCCGCGGTACCCGACCTGTCGGACCCCTCTGAAAGCGGACATACAAAAGGAGCGCGGCCCAGAGAATGGGTCCGCGCTCCTCTTCGGGCTATGTCGTGGCCGTGGTGCCCGACCTGTCGGACCCCTCTGAAGGCGGGCATACAAAAAGGAGCGCGGCCCAGGGAATGGGTCCGCGCTCCTCTTCGGGCGGGGTTACAGCAGATTGAGTTCACGCGCGCGCTCGATCACCTCCCGCCGCCGGCCGACGCCGAGCTTGCGGTAGATGTTCTTCATGTGCGTCTTCACGGTGTTGACCGAGACGTACAGCATCGAGGCGATCTCCCCCGCCGACAGCGTGCCCTGCAGGTAGCGCAGCACCGCCAGCTCCCGCTCGGTCAGCGGCTCGGCGAGCTCGCCCGCCGCGGCCGGGGGACGCCCGAAGCCGGTCAGCTCCTGGGCGATGTCCTCGGCCAGGCCGCGGTAGCCGCTGCCGGCCGGGAGGTACGTCACGAGCAGCTCCCGCACCGGCTGCCCGCCGGCGACGAAAGGCCAGCGGATGGTCTCGTCGTCTGCAAAGCGCAGGGCCTGCTCGAGGGCCCTGCCGGCCTTCGAGCGGTCGCCGAGCGCGCGCAGGGCTCGGGCGCTGGTGAGGTTGGCGTCGACCGTCCAGACCAGCGAGCCCGTGGTGTACTCCAGGTACGGCTGCACCGCGCCCAGCGCCGCCGCCGGGCGGCGCTCGGACAGGTGGGCCTTGGCGCGCACCACGCCCAGCCAAGGGGCCAGCATCTCCACCGGGTCGAGGTTCAGCAGCCGCTTGGCCGCCTCGACGTCACCCGCCGCAAGGCGCAGCTCCGCCTCGGCGAGGGTGACGCAGTGCTGCATCCGCGGCGTGTACCGCCAGTCGGCGAGCTGCCGGCGGATGGCCGCCAGCTCGGTGCACGCGGAACGGGCGTCGCCGGCCGCGGCGCGGATGTGCGCCCTCGTCATGGTCGCCACCGCCACCAGGGCCGGGTCGGCCAGGCCGCCCCCGTCCAGGGCGCGGTCCAGGTAGTGCTCGGCCGCCCGGACGCGGGCCTGCAGGTAGCAGACCTCGGCCACGGTGAGCTGGGCCCACACCACGTCGCTGCCCTGCGTCTGGCCCTCGCGATCGGCCAGGGCAAGGGTCTCCTTGCCGTAGCGCATCGCCGCCGTCAGCCGCCCTCGGGCCGCGTTGAGCTGCGCCAGCTGGCGCAGCGCGGCGAGCTGGGACTGCACCCCGCCGCAGCGGCGGGCCAGGTTGAGCGACTCCAGCAGCGCGTGCTCGGCGGCGTTGAGGTCACCCTGAATCAGCCGCGCGCCGCCAACGGCGACGAGGGCCAGGGCGCGCATCCGCGCGGTGTCCTGGTCGTCGAGGCCGGTGTCGTCCCTCAGCAGGAGTGGCGCTGTCGCCAGTACCAGTTCCGGCTTCTGGCTCTGATGAGCCTCTGCCATCCGAAAGCTGTCCACGATCGGGCGCAAAGCCGCGCGGGCCGAGTCGACGAGCGTGTGCTGTGAACGGTCGACCAGGTGCAGGAACGTCTCCGTGCCCTGCGGGTCGCTGGCGTCGAGCCGCTCGGCGGCGAAGGCCAGGGCCAGCTTCGGATCGTTGCGCACCTCCTGCGGCGGCGGCGGCACGAGCTCCTTGATGGTGCGCATCCGAGCCCCCGGCACCAGCTCCTGCCAGCTCGCGGCCAGCAGGTCCGAGGCCTGGCTCCAGTTGCGCGCCGCGAGCGCGTGGCGCAGCGCGTCGGCCGGCAGGTCGTGCGCGGCGAACCAGTCGGCCGCCCGCCGGTGCAACTGGCGCACCTGCTCCGGCCGGCGGTGGCGCAGCTCGTCGTACAGCATCAGCCCGAACAGCGGGTGGCACCGGTACATCCCGGCGTTGCTGCTGCCCTGCACCACGAAGAGATTCGAGTGCTCGAGCTGGGCGAGGATGCGTGCGCCGTCCACCCGGCCGGTGAGCGCCTCCACGAGCTCGGAGCTGACCTGGTCGAGGACCGACGTGCACAGGACGACTTCGCGGACGTCCTCCGGCAACGTGTCGAAGACCTCGCCGACCAGGTACTCCCCCAGCGCCCGGTCCTGCAGCGCGAACCGCGGCACCAGGCTGTCCGGCTCGGGGTGCCCCTGCACCGCGAGCGCGGCCAGGCGCAGGCCGGCGGCCCAGCCCTTCATCACCGCGTGCAGCTCGACCAGCGCCGACTCCGCCAGCCGCACCCCGTGCGCGCCGAGCATCTGCGCGGTCTCGTCGAGGGTGAAGCCGAGCGGTCCGGTGCGCAGCTCGCTGAGCGCGCCGCGGATCCGGAAGCGGTACAGCGTGAGCGCCGGATCGGTGCGGCAGGCGATGACGAGACGGAGGCGGTCGCCCGCCTGGGAAAGCAGCGTCTCGAGCTCGCCCCACACTCGCGCGACGGACAGTTCCTGGAGGTCGTCCAGGATCAGGACCACGGGCGGCCCCGCCCGGCGCAGCACGGTGATGAGCGCCTCCAGCGCCTCACCCGGTCCCTCACCACTCGCCTCGGGCTCCGGCTGCTCGCCGGTCACCTGGCTGATCGCGTCGAGCACGTGCTCCCAAAAACGTGGGCCGTGGTGCGCCTCGACGGTCAACCACGCCAGCGGCCAGGGCGCACGCCCCGCCGTCACCCACTCGGCCAGCAGGGTGGTCTTGCCCCACCCCGCCGGAGCGGAAATCAATGTCAAAGGCCCCGCCACGGCGCGATCCAGTGCGTCCAGCAGACGCGGTCGCGGCACGTGATAGCGGGGCGGCTCGGGCACTGCGAAGTGCAGTGCGGGACGGGTGATGGTGTCAACGAGCGTTTTCTGCCCCAACGTCTTTCGCCCCCTCCCACCCACCGCAGCACGGCGGATGACCACGGGATTGTGAGGCGACAAAAGGTGATGTCGCCTCACCCGTAGGGGGTGAACCAATGACGGGCTGTGATCACCCGCTCGCTTGAGCTGGCCTTCTCACGCACCGGAAGCCGACGTGACAACTACCGTTGTCGATCGCCTCGGGCTGCCGCGCCGCGGGCCGGAACCGGTGGTCGTACCCCGTCGAGCACAGGTACGAGCCGCCTTTCACCACCCGGCTGGCGAACACGCTAGCCCCGGGCGGGGAGTCTACGCGCGGGTTCTCCGGGATCTCACCCTCGACCTCCCCGAACCGGGCGTTGCCGGAGCGGTAGTAGTCCGAGGTCCACTCCCACACGTTGCCGACCACGTCGAACAGCCCGTACGCGTTCGCCGCGAAGGCGCCCACCGGACTGGTCCCGTGGCCGTCCTCGCTGCGATCCAGCCAGGGGAATATGCCCTGCCAGATGTTGGCCCGCCCGGGCTCGGGGTCGTCACCCCACGGATAGGAGACGCCGTCCAGCCCGCCGCGCGCGGCGAACTCCCACTCCGCCTCCGTGGGCAGGTCCTTGCCGGCCCAGGCGGCGTACGCTGCGGCGTCCTCGTAGGCCACGTGCACCACGGGGTGCGCGGACCTTTTGCGGATGTCCGAGCCGGGCCCGAAGGGCTGCCGCCAGGACGCCCCGGGCCGCAGCTCCCACCACACCCGCCAGTCGCGCAGCGGCACCGGGCCCGGCGGCTGCACGAAGACCATCGAGCCCGGCGGGCCCTGGTCGGTCGGCCGCTCGGCGACCGTCAAATACCCGGTCTCCTGCACAAACAGGGCGAACTCCGCGTTCGTCACCGGGTGCGAGTCGATCCAGTAGCCATCGACCGCCACCTTGCAAACGGGCGCCTCTTCCGGATAGAAGCCCTCGGCGCCCATGGCGAAGGTGCCACCGGGGATCCAGGCCATCTCCACCAGCGCATTGTGCGAACGGCCGTGGGTGACTGGTCCTCACCCACCCCGGGTGAGGCCCCATCGAGCAACTCCGAGCTGTTCGGAGGGTACCGGGGGTGCATTCACACGTCCGGGGTGATGCCCGGTCATCCGGGCCGGCCGAACCATCGCTTTCAAAAGACCGGTACGGCATCCAACAACCGGTACAAGCGCATGTGCAAGGGAGGGAGGTAGCCACACGAGCTTTCGCCGGATTCGGCCGCGGCGCCTCCTCTCTTGTCCGCCGCGGCCGGACGGCGGGCCCCGTGACCCCTCCCGAGCTTCCTGGGTCGTTCGTTCGTTCAGTCGAAGGGAGACAGAGGTCATGGCAGAGATCGGCACCACCCGCAGGAGCGGCGCCTGGCAGGGCTGGATCACGTTCGCGGCGGTACTGCTCTGCGTCCTCGGCGTGCTGAACATCCTCGAGGGCCTTGTCGCCCTGATACAGCGCCAGATCACGTTCATCGACGGCGGCAGCCTGGTCGTGGTCAACCTGACCGGCTACGGCGTGGTCCTGATCGTCTTCGGCGCGCTGCTCACGCTGGCCGGCATGGGGCTCTTCCTCCGTAACCCGGCGGCCCGGATCGCGGCGATCGTGATCTCCTGCCTGCACGTGCTGGCCCAGATCGGGTCCATCGGCGCATACCCGGTGTGGTCCATCCTCATGATCGCCCTCGACGTGATCATCATCTACGCGCTGACCGTCCAATGGGTCCCCCGGGAGATCGACACCATGGCGGCGCCGGCGGTCGGCGGCGTGCACCGCGCCGACCGCGACCAGCAGCCCCGCGAGACCGCCTTCCCGATGAACCCGCCCCGCGGCACCCCGGCCCACTCCGCCGACTACCCGCAGGGCGCCGAGCAGCCGCAGGGCGCCGAGCAGCCGCAGCGCAGCGAGCAGCCGCAGGCCGGCGAGTATCCGGAGTACCAGAAGCCGGGCCGGTCGGCGCCCGGCGCCGGGCCGTACCCGCCGAGCCACGGCAGCTCTCCCGCCTCCCCTTCCACCCCGACCTCGGGCCACGGCACCGGCGCGGCCTGAGCCGCCGCTCCTCCCGCATAGCCGAAAAATCCGGCACGCCCAGCCAGAAGGGCGTGCCGGATTTTTCCGTGTCTGCCGGCCTCAGCCGTGGTGAGGATGGTCGTGGCCGTGGTGGTGGCCATGCCCCCGAGGCTCCTCCAGCTCCGCGTGGCGGTGCTCATGGGCGGCCGGCGCATGGTGGTGGGCCAGCGAGGCGTGGGCGTCCGCCGACTCCGGGTCCGGGTGCACGGTGGCGCCCGCCAGGCGGGGCACCGCGTGCAACAGCCGATGCTCCGCCTCCACCGCGATCGCGTGCGCCTCCCCCAGTGACAGCTCCGCCGCCACGACCAGGTTCGTCTCCGCGTGCAGCCGATGCCCGATCCAGCGCATCCGCAGCCCCGAGACCCGCCGCACGCCCGGGGTGCCGGACAGGGCCTCCTCCGCCGCGGCCAGCAGGGCCGGGTCGACGGCGTCCATCAGGCGGCGGTACACCTCGCGCGCCGCGTCCTTGAGCACGAACAGGATGGCCAGGGTGATGAGCAGGCCCACCACGGGGTCGGCCCACGGCCACCCGATGGCCACGCCGCCGGCCCCCAGCAGCACCGCCAGGGAGGTCAGGCCGTCGGTGCGGGCGTGCAGGCCGTCGGCGACGAGGGCGGCCGAGCCGATCCGGCGGCCGACCCGGATACGGAAGCGGGCGACGAGCTCGTTGCCGGCGAAGCCGACCAGGGCGGCCGCGGCCACGTACGGCAGGCGCGTCACCACGGCCGGGTGCAGGAGCCGGTCGAGGGCGGCATAGGCGGCCAGGGCGGCCGACGCGGCGATGGTCAGCACGATCGCGATGCCGGCCAGGTCCTCGGCGCGGCCGTAGCCGTAGGTGTAGCGCCGGGTCGGCGGGCGGCGGCCCAGGACGAAGGCGATGCCCAGCGGCACCGCGGTCAGCGCGTCGGCCACGTTGTGCAGGGTGTCCCCGAGCAGGGCGACCGAGCCGGACCAGGCCGCGACCAGGGCCTGCAGGGCGGCGGTGAGGCCGAGAACGGCCAGGGAGATCCACAGCGCCCGGATGCCCTCGCGGGAGCCCTCCATCGCCGGGTCGACCTTGTCGGCGGCGTCGTGCGAGTGCGGGGCTACGGCGTGCCGGACGCGATGCCACCAAGACGAAGCCATGGACTCCACCATCGCAGAAAAACGGCGCGTATGGCGCCGGCGCGGGCCTGGGAGCGCGCCGGCGCCGAGCGCCGTCCTGGTGGAGCAGAACGCTTCACGGAGTGAATGGAGCGGAACGCGTGCGGAGCGGAAACGCCTACGAAACGAGCGTCATGACTTGCGATGGGTGGGCGGCCTCCTCCGGATCAGCCGCCCACCCATCGGCTCCCGCCGCCCTCGCTGAAGGCCGGCCGGTGCTCAGGACGCGGGCCGTGTTCACCGCTGACTCCTGGACCGTTGAGTACCCCCTGCTCAACGGTTTTCACCGACCTGCCCAGCTGGGTCCGTCGCGCCGGGGACCACCGACGACGCGACGCCCGCGGCTGGCGGGACCGGGTGGTGCACTGTGGACGGTGCAGCAGTCACCGTCGCAGTTCCACCCGTCGTTTGCCTTGTCACGTAAGAGATCCTGTCTGCTGCCGGGATGATCCGTCGTCACCCGTCATGGGTGAAGCACCTGCCGGATCGACATCATGCGGACGAAAGGTTGGCCATCTCCTTCTCGGCCATTTCGACCTCGGCCAGCAGCTTGGTGTGCTCGGCGATCAGCGCGTCGAGCAGACGCCTGGTCACCTGCACACTGTCGGTCCCGACCGAGCGGGTGGTGGCCAGGAGGTTCTCGGCCGCCTCTCGCTGGCGCTGGCGGCGGGCGTCCCACTGGGCCCGCCGGTTCGCCTCGGCGCGGGCCTCGTCCGCGCGGCGCTTCGACAGGGTCTCCTGGAACTCCCGCATCGCGTTGTCGGCGTGCTTGCGGGCGTCGACCAGCAGCGCCTCGCCGGCCTCCCGGGCCTTGTCGAGGTCCTGCTGGGCCTGCAGGCGCAGCGCGCCCGCCTCCTCCTCGGCGAGCTCGATCATCCGCTGGATGCGCCCGCCCACCACCTTGGAGGACTCGTCGGCGCACGTGCACTTCTTGAGCTCGGCGCCGAGCCTCTCCACTCGGCCGGTGAGCTGCTGCTCCCGGTAGCGGGCCGAGGCGACCTCCGTCTCCGCCGTGGTGAGGCGCATCTGCAAGGTGGCGATGTACCGGTCGACCTGGGCGCGATGATAGCCCCGCAGGCTCAGCTCGAAGCCGTTCTCGGGGCGTAGTTCGATCTCGCCCACAACCGCGCTCATGCTGGCTCACCCTCCTCCCCGGCCCGTTCCCGTGACGGGCGACAGGCGAACGCTGCCGATGAGAATGGTGACCGCGCTTCATCCTCTCCGGGTGAGCCTCCGGCGGCGCGCGTGGCGGTGCAATTGTGTCGATGGAACCGTTGGCACGTAAGGGAATGCGGCTTACCGGAGGCTGGCAGACCACCCAGCCAGGGTGAGGCGCCGCAGCGTGCGGCGGTGCTTTGCTCGTCACGTTTGACCCGGATGAAAGACGAAGCGAAAACCAGGCCGGGAAAGCGATTTCGGGGGGCACGGGTGTCACAAGCGTTGGTACAGCAGGATCGCCGAGGTTTCGCGCCGCCGTCATTGGCGGTGCCGGATCTCCCGCCGGGGTACGTGATGCGGGAGCGGGTGGTCGCCCAATTGGACGCCGCGGTGCGATCGCCGCTGACGCTGGTGACGGCGCCGGCCGGCTGGGGCAAGACCGCCGCCCTGGTGGCGTGGGCTCGCGCGGTGCGAATCGGCGACAGCACCGAGGTGCCGGTGGTGCGCTGGGTGACGTCACACTCCGAGCACGGCGCGGACGTCCCCGGGCAGTTGCTCGGCGCCCTGTCGGCGCACTCGGAGAAGAGCGACGGCGACGACCTGCTGCGGGCGGTGGACTCGCTGCAGCAGCCCCACGTGGTGGTCGTCGACGACGTGCGCGAGATCAGCGACCCCGACGCGCTGGCCGAGCTGGAATCGCTGGTGCGCCACGGCATGGGCCGGCTGCGGCTGGTGCTGTCCTGCCGGCGGGATCCCTCACTGCCGTTGTACCGCTGGCGGGTCAACGGCTCGCTGACCGAGGTACGCACGGCCGACCTGTCGCTCACCATCACCGAGACGGCGCAGCTGCTGGCCGCCCACGACGTGGTCCTGCCGAGCTCGACGCTGTACGCGCTGCACTCGATCACCGAGGGCTGGCCCGCCGGCGTCCGCCTCGCCGCGATGGCGATGCGCGGGCACCCGGAGCCGGAGCGGGTGCTCGACGACGGCGGCGCGTTCAGCACCGCGGTCGGCGACTTCCTCACCGGCGAGGTGATCGACCCGCTGCCGGCCGAGACCCGGCGGCTGCTGCTGGAGGCGGCGATCGCGCCGCGGCTCAACGCGGGCCTGGTCGAGGCGATCACCGGCCGCGACGACGGGGCCCGGGTGCTGGCCGAGCTCAAGGGCTCCAACGCGTTCCTGACCCGCAACGCGGGACCCGGCGGCTGGTACCGCTTCCACCCCCTCTTCGCCCGCACCCTGCACGCCGAGCTGCTGCGCCGCAGCCCCGAGCGGGTGGCCGACCTGCACCGGCGGGCCGCCGCCTGGCACGGCACCTACGGCATCCCGGCCGAGGCGATGCGCCACGCGCTGCTGGCCGAGGACTGGGCGGGCGCGGTGGAGACGCTCGACCGGCACTGGCCGGACATCGTCGGCGGGGTCCGCTACGACCGGCCGCACGAGGCCGCGCCGCACGCGCCGGCCTCCGAGGAGAGCACCGACCCCCGCCTGCCGCTGGCCTTCGCGGCCGAGCGGCTGCGGGTCGGCGACCTGGAGGGCACCCGCGACTTCCTGCGCCGCTGCGGCGGGGACCGCTCGGCGCCGATGTTCAAGGCGCTGACCGCGGCCGAGGCCTGGCTGGCCGGCGACCCCCACCGCATGATCTCCGAGATGTCCGAAATATCGGCAAATACCGATGCAACGCCCACCGACGAGAGCCGCGCCCTCGCGCTGCTCGACGAGGGCGAGGCCCGGCTCCGCCTCGGCGAACTGGGCGCGGCCGGCGCCCCCTTGCACGGCGCCCTGGTGCTGGCCCAGCGGGCCGGCATGGCGCAGGCCCAGGTCTGCGCGGCCAGCCAGCTCGCCGTGCTGGAGTCGCTGCGCGGCCGGCTGCGGGCCGCCGCCCGGCTCGGCCGCCAGGCGCTGGTCACCGCGGACCGCTTCGGCATCACCGACGCCACCGACCTCGGCTGGGTGCGCATGGCCCTGGCCGGCGTCTACGGCGAGTGGGACCGCATCGCGGAGGCCGACCGGCTGCTCGACGAGGCCCTCGACCTCGCCGCCGGCGACCCCGACCTGCTGGTTTCCATCGCGACGGTACGGGCGAAGCTCCGCCACGGCTCGGGCCGGCTCGCCTCCGCCCTCGAGGTGCTGCACACCGCCCGCCGCGAGCTCGGCGGCGCACCGCTGGCCCCCTCCGTCGACCGGGCCCTCGCGCTGACCGAGGCCGAGCTGCGCATCAGCGGCGGCGACCTCGGCGCGGCCCGGCGCCTGGTGGCCACCGGCGGCGACCCGGACGTGTTCCCGGGCTGGGCCGCGTGCGTGGACGCCTCGGCCGCGCTCATCGAGGGCAAGGCGGCCGCGGCCGCGACGACCGCCGCGCAGTTCGCCACGCCGTCGGCGGACACCTCGCTGGCGTGGACCGTGCAGGCGGCCATCCTCACCAGCCTGGCCGGGCGGGCCCTGGGCGACCGCAACCGCGTGCTGCGCGGCCTGGAGGTGGCCCTGGACATCGCCGAGGAGGAGAGCTTCCGCCGGCCGTTCCTCGTGGGTGGGCACCCCGTGCGCGACCTGCTGGCCAACTTCGCACCGCTGCTGCCGGTCTACCACCCGCTCGCCGCGGAGCTGGCCGCCGGCTCGTCACCGCTGGCCGGCGGGGCCCGCGGCGGCGGGGAGGGCAACCTGGTCGAGCCGCTGACCGAGCGGGAGCTGACGGTGCTGCGCTACCTGCAGGGCACCATGTCGAACCTGGAGATCGCCTCCACGCTCTACGTGTCGGTCAACACGGTGAAGACCCACGTGAAGAACATCTACCGCAAGCTGCACGCCGGCCGCCGGCGCGAGGCCGTCGAGCGCGCCCGGGAACTGCGACTCCTGTGAGTCCCAGTTCCCCGGCGAGCACGGCGAAGCAGGCGCAGCTGGTCAAGGTGCTCCACGTCGGGGCCGATGTGGGTGCCGCCACGGCCGCCACCCACCGCTGCCTCTGGGGTGCGCTCGCCGCCGCGATCGCCTGGCCCACGCTGGGGGCCTGCGGCGTGACCCACGCCGAGCTCGGCGCGGTCGCGGTCGGGCTGCTCACGGTCCTGCCGTGGCTCGGCCCGCTGCTCGGCGTGGGGCTCGCGGCGGGCCTGGCCGCCACGGTGCCGCACCCGCACTCCCTGCTGCTGGGACTGGCCGCCGCGGCCCTCGTCACGCTGGCCGCGGCGCCGGCACAGCACCCGCCCGGGGTGCTCGGCCCGCTCTCCATCCCGGCCGCCGCGGCCGCGGTGGTCCTCGGCGGCGCGTTGTGGGGCATCTTCGGCGCCCTGGCCGCCCTGGTCCTGGCCAGCATCGGGGCGCGGATCCGGCGCCGGCGCCGCCGGCCCGGACCGGTCACGTGATCGAGTACCTGCGGGGGCTTCGGGTCGGGGCACTGCGCAAGGGCGGGAACGCCGTCGAGCGCAGCCTGGCCGCGGTCGGCGACGAGGTGCCGCCGCGAGGCTCCCGCAGTACAGGTGCAGGCCCTTTCTGGCCCGTCGACAAGTGGGTCCACGCGCTCTATGCCGCCGGGCTCACCACGGCCGCCGGGGTCGCGCTCGCGATCAACTGGCTCGCCCCGCCGGCCGTCATCCGCACGTTCCTGGCGGTCGTCGCGGCGACGATGTTCCTGCTGGTCGGCTACCTGCTGGTGGCGGCGCCGACCCGGCGGGGGCGGGCCATGCGGCGGTACCTCACCGACCCCCGCGACCGCACGGAGTTCGAGGCGGCCGTGGCCAACGCCGACCGCATCCGGCTGACCTGGCCGGCCCTGGAGCGGCTGGCCGACCCGAACGACCCGACCGACACGCTCGAGCGCGCGCTGTGGGAGCTGGCCCAGGCCCTGGCCGAGCGCGGCGAGCTGCGGGCGGCCGACCGCGACCTGCGCGCCTCGGTCGGCGACCCGATCGGCGCCGGCACCCTCTTCAGCGCGGTGACCGACCGGCAGGCGGAGATCGCACACCGGCTGACCAAGGTCGATGCGGAGGTACGCCGCCGGGCCGCCCAGCTGCGTCGGCTCGCGGTGCTGTGCCAGGACTTCCTGGACCAGCGCAACGCCCAGACCAGGGCCCGGATGCGGGTCAGCGCGGCCGACGCGCTGCTGGGCACCCTGCGCTCCCGCCCGGAGCCCGATCTGGTCGAACGGACGGAGGTGGTGCTCGCCGCGTATCGGGAGCTGGCCGACGAGTACACCTGATCGGCTAGTCTCCCGGGGTGCGGCAGAAGGCGTTGATCGGTGTCGGGTCCGTGGTGGCGGCCGTCGGGCTCTTCCTGGCGTACCTCAGGATGGCCCGCGCCTTCCCGATCAACGGCGACGGGGCGAGCAACGCGCTGCAGGCCTGGGACATGTTCCACGGCAACCCCCTGCTCAAGGGCTGGGCGCTGTCGGACGTGTCCTTCTACCCGACCGAACTGGTGCAGTACGGCATCGTGCAGTGGTTCACTGGCGTCACCGCGGACCAGGTGCACGTGACGGCGGCGATCACCTACACGATGATCGTCTTCGTCGCCGCGTGGCTGGCCAAGGGGCGCGCCACCGGGCTGGAGGCCTGGCTGCGCATCGGCGTGGCGGTCGCCATCCTGCTGCTGCCCGTGCCCGGCACCGGCTACCAGACGCTGCTCTCCTCCCCCAACCACACCGGGACCGCGGTACCGCTGCTGCTCGCCTGGCTGGTCCTGGACCGGTGGCGGCACAAAATCTGGACGCCGGTCCTGCTGGCCGCGCTGCTCGGCTTCGGCGCGATGGGCGACCCGCTGGTCACCTTCGTCGGCGCGGTGCCCGTGATCGTCGTCTGCGCCTACCGGGCGATCCGCTCCCGCGGCGCCGAGCGCTGGTACGAGGCGAGCCTGATCCTCGCCGCGGCCGTCTCGGTGGCCGTCTCCCGCGGCTTCCGCCACCTGCTCGACGCGCTCGGCGCCTTCCAGTCGCCGCACCCGCCGATCGAGCTGGCCCCGCTCGCCGACTGGCCGCACCGGGCCTGGATGACCGCCCGCATGGTCGGGGTCATCTTCGGCACCCACCGCCCCGGCTGGCACCCGCCGGTCCTCGAGGTCTTCCTGTCCCTCCTGCACCTGGTGGGCTTCCTGGTCGCGCTGGCCGCGGTCGCGGTCACCCTCGTGCGGGCCGTGCGCGGCACCGCCGACCGGGTCGACACCATCATGATCGCGGCGATCGCCTGCGACCTCGGCGCCGAGATCGTCTCCACCATCTCCGTCGACCTCATGGCCGCCCGCGAGATCGCCCCGGTGCTCCCGATGAGCGCCGCCCTGGCCGCCCGCTTCGCCGGGCCCTGGCTCGCCACCGCCGAGCGTCGCAAGATCGGCCAAGGTGTACTGGCCGCGGTCCTCGCCATCGCCACGCTCACGGTCGTGATCTACTCCCCGCCGCGCGCCGACCCCGCGGAGGCCCAGGTCGCGGCCGACTACCTGCGCTCGCGCAACCTCGGCTACGGGCTGGGCGCCTACTGGGCGTCGAACAACATCACGGTCACCACCGAGCGCGCGGTCACCGTGGCCCCGGTGACCGGCGGCGGCGACCGGCTCGTGCCCTTCTGCTGGCAGTCGAAGGGGGCGATGTACGACGCGAAACAGCACGACGCCCGGTTCGTCGTCCTGGAGAAAGACCGCCCGTTCTACGGGACCCCGGAGCAGGCCGAGCACGTGTGGGGCCCGCCGGCCGAGCGGCACGACATCGGGAAATACGCGATTCTGCTGTACAACGTGAACCTCCTCGACGGATTTCCCCCACCCTGCAGCTAGCTCGGTGTCGATACGATCGCGATCGTGCGCAAGTTCGTCGTCTGGGGTGACAACGCGCTCGCCCGCCGGCTGGTCGGCGAGCTGATCAACACGTACAGTGCCCAGGTCACGGTCATCGTGCCGGACCTCACCGCCAACCAGGCTCCCGAGATCGCCGACATCCGCGCCGACGACGACCCCGGCGAGCGCCCGGTCGTCATCGCCGCCCGCAAGCTCACCAAGGCCGTCTTCGAGACCGCCGACCTGAGCGACGCCGACGCCATCGCCTTCGTCGACACCGACGACGTGGCCAACGTCGACGCCGCCCTCATCGCCCGCGAGGTCGACCCGACCATCCGGGTGGTCCTGCGCATGTTCAACACCGTCCTCGGCGCCGGCGTCGTGGAGCGGCTCTCCAACTGCGCGGTGCTGTCGGCCTCCGAGATCGCCGCACCCGCGTTCGTCGCCGCGGCGCTCGGCGACAGCAGCCCGACCACCGTCCGGCTCTCCGACGGCCAGCAGCTCGTGGCGACCGACCGGTCCCTGGCCAACCCCGGCGACATCCGGTGCGCCCTGGCCGACACCGCCGGCGCGGACAGCCTGCCGGTCGACGAGGACCGCGCCGACCTGGTCCTGGCCAGCGTCTACGGCCGCCGCGCGGAGCTGGATCGGCGGCGGCGCAAGCGCCGGCACCCGCTGCGGGCCACGCGGATCCTGCTGCGTGGCAGCGGGCTGCGCCGCGTGCTGGTCAGCTCGCTCGCCATCCTGGCCCTGGGCACGGTCGCGGTGGCCGTGGCCCGGCACGTCGGCGTCTGGCGCGCGGTGTACTTCGCCGTGCTCACGGCCCTGGGCGGGGCCAACCCCGACCCCGACGCCACCACTACCGCCCAGGCGGTCGACGTCGTACTGGTGGTGGCCGGCGTGGCCATCATCCCGGCGCTCACCGCCGCCGTCGTCGGCATCGTGGTCAAGGCCCGCCTGGCCATCGCCTCCGGCGGCCTCACCGAGCCGGTCTCCGGCCACGTCGTGGTGGTCGGCCTGGGCAACGTCGGCACCCGAGTCGTGCGCGAGCTGTACGACCAGGGCATCGACGTGGTCGCCGTGGACCGCGACGAGCGGGCCCGCGGCGTGCAGGCCAGCCGGGACCTCGGCCTGCCGGTCATCATCGGCGACGCCACCAACCCGGACACGCTGACCGCCGCCTCCGTGGCCACCGCCCGCTGCCTGGTCGTGGTCACCACCGCCGACGTGACCAACCTGGAGGCCGCGCTGCTGGGCCGCGACCTGGCCCGGCGGGCCGACCCCGACGTCAAGCTGCGGGTCGTGCTGCGCCTCTTCGAGGAGGACTTCGCCCGGCGCATCAAGACCGCGTTCGACATCGACCTGTCGCGCAGCGTGTCGTACCTGGCCGCGCCCGCCTTCGCCGCCTCCATGGTGGGCAGCGAGGTCATCGACACCATCCCGGTCGGCCGCCGCGTGCTGCTGCTGGCCGAGGTGCCGGTCGGCGCCGGCTCCCAGCTGGAGGGCACGTACTTCCGCGAGGTGAGCGAGCCGGGCCTGGTCCGCCTGGTGGCCGTGCAGACCGGGCGGGCCGGCCTGGGGGTCGGCGTGCAGACCTTCTGGGCCCCGGAGCAGAACCGCTGGCGGACGCTGGACCGCACGCACACCATGGTCGTGGTGGCCACCCGGGCCGGCCTGGTGGCGCTGCTGGCCCGGGCGGCCGGCATCGACAACCCCCCGCCGTTCCACCCACCGTCGGCGCCACCGCTCCTCACCCCACAACCCCGCGGGTGACTCGCCCGGGTGGCACGTTTCCGGGATTCGACGGGCCGGGCCCGGCCGTACGGTTCTTACCAACGACAGCGACTTCTCCTGGGGGTTCTTGAAGATGAGCGACATGGACGCGGGTTACGACGGCGGTCACGGCGACGTGGACTACGGTCACTACGAGGCCGGTCAGGAGCACGGCGCGCTGGACCAGCTGCACCAGGCCCACGGGTCGGAGGCGGACTACAACAACCAGTACGGCGTGTACGAGAACGACCACCACGCCGACACCTCGACGGACTACAACCACGGCACGCACGTCGAGTTCGACCAGGGCCCGGCCGTGCACTACGAGGCCGACGACTACACCAACTACAGCCACGACGCCAACGTCGACGACCACGTCTTCGCCGCCGAAGGCAGCGAGAACGCCCACCAGGCCGAGTTCGGCCAGATGGACGCCCTCTCGCAGCGCTTCGACACCGCGTTCATGAACGGCACCGAGTTCCACGGCGGCCAGTTCGGCATGACCGCCAACTAACAGCTTTTCACGAAACGGCCGGGCAGCTGCCCGGCCGTTTCGTCGTGTCCGGGCCACGTTTTGCAGGTGCGCCGGGTGGCACGTTTCTACGCACCGGCCGGGCAGATGCCCGGCCGGTGCGTAGAAGCTGGACTTCCGGGTGCGCAACGCCTTCGAGCAGTGGAACGGCGGCGTGACGTCCTTCCAGGCGGCGGTGGCGCTGCGGCCGGGCGCGACGGTGCGGGTGAAACATGACCGACCGGGCCAGCGGGGCGGCCACCGGCGGCACCGGCGACCGCGACGCGGCTGCGCAGGTCACGGTAGCGGTCGGCGACTACGCGACCGCGCCGCAGGTGCTGTTCGACAAGACCGTCAGCGCGAACATCACGTGGCGTAGTCCGGGCGCGGCCGGGCCTGGCCCTCGCGGGTCGGCCCGGCCGCGCGGCGGTTACCGGTTGAAGCGCCGGTCCATGACCGGGTCGCGGTCGTCCAGCGACGCGATGCGCGCCGGCGCGGCCAGGGACGCGGCCGGGGCGGAGACGCCGGCCCAGCGCTGCACCGCGGCCGTGGCGGTCGCGGTCTCGGCCGGGGTCAGCTTCGCGATGTTCGCGCCGTGGTTGGCGCCCGCCGCCACGTACCACTGCGAGTCGCGCGTGCCGGGGCCGAGGCGGAAGGGCTCCGCGCCCCAGGGGTCGTTGCCGCCGTACACGAACAGCAGCCGCTGCCCGGCGAACTTCACCCAGGCGTCGATGTCGAGCATCGCCAGCGGCTGGAAGCGCGGCACCAGCTCCTGCGGGATGTAGGACTGGGCCCGGTCCTGGCCGCGGTAGTGCTGCAGGCCGGCCAGGTGGGGCAGCTTGATGTCGGGGTAGCCCAGCTGGTAGGACGCCTGGAAGTAGTACGGGATGAACGGCTCGATGCCCTGGTCGGTGTTGGAGTCCACGCCGAAGATGAGGTCCAGCCACGCCCACAGGTCATCGCTGGACGCGCTCGGCGGGGGCACATCGGCGCAGTCGCTCTGGAGGCTGTACTGCCAGAAGGCCCACGTCGTGCCGTTGACCATGAACTCGAAGGCCCGGTCGGCGCTGCCCACGATGCCGAAGGTGCGCCCGTTGGCGTCGGCCCAGGCCTGGTAGCGCGCCACGAGCTCGGTCCGCCGGTGCAGCGCCTCGATCTGCACCGCGTCCAGCGCCGCCCGGCACTCGGGGGTGCCGACCTTGGTGAAGAACCGGTCGTAGGCCGAGTCCTCGCTGTTCACCACGTCCTGGGGCGCCACGTAGGCGACCGTGCCGGCCACGTCGTCGGGGTAGAACCGGCGGTGGTACACCGAGGTCATGCCGCCCTTGCTCGCCCCCGTGGAGATCCACTTCTGCGAGTAGATCGGCTTGAGCGCCTGCACGATGCGGTGGTGGTCCGTGGCCGCCTGCCAGATCGTGAGCTGCTGTTCCCAGTCCGGGCGGGCGGGCCGGGACGGGGTGAAGAACCGCTGTTCGACCGAGATCTGGTTGCCGTCGATGAGCCTGGTGGGCTCGGAGCGGAACGCGTACTCGGGCACGTTGTAGCCGGTGGTGTGCAGCACCGTCGGCCGGTCGGTGCCCCGGTGCAGCAGCGTGAAGCGCTGCTGGAACGTGCCGGCCCGCGGGTTGCGGTGGTCCACGGGCTGCGTGATGCTCAGGATGAAGAACCGGTAGGGCGCAGCGACCGGCTGCTCCTCGATCACGGTCAGCCCGGGCACCGCCGCCAGCCGCGCCTTGATGTCGGTCTCGGCCGCCGCCGCGGGCCCGGCCACTCCCACCGCGCCGGCGAGCCCGAGCAGGAGCGCGACCGCGAGCAGCGCTCTTCGAAGACGGATCATGCGGTACCCTCCACATCGAGATTGTTCTCTACCTCGATGGACGCTATCGCCGATCCGCCGGGCTCGACCCCCGCCGTCACCCTCGCATGGGCCGCCCCGGGTCGAACAGCGCGATCGGGTGGGAGGTCGCGCCCGTCAGGGCCAGGTCGGCCAGGATCTCGCCCACCACCGGGACGAACTTGAACCCGTGCCCCGAAAATCCGCAGGCCACGGTGACCCGCTCGTGCCCGGGGTGGCGGGCGACGACGAAGTGCTCGTCCGGGGTGTTGGTGTACATGCACGTCTTGCCGCGCAGGAAGCGCCCGGCCGCCGCCGGCACCCGGGTGCGCAGGTGCTCGGCGATGAACGCGACCTCCTCCGGCCGGATGCTGCGGTCGATCGCGTCCGGGTCGGTGACCTCGCCGCGGCGGAAGAAGGCCACCTTCACCCCGCCGTCGGGCCCGTCGAGCGCCGGGAAGCCGTACACCTGCGTGCCCGGCGGCCCCTCCCAGATGAAGATCGGCTGCCGGTCGGGCAGGAACGGCTCGATCCCGCCCTCGGGCGCGAACCAGAACTGGACCTGCCGCTCGACCGTCATCGGCACGCCCAGGTCGGCCAGGAGCCGCGGCGCCCAGGCGCCGGGGCAGATCACGAGGGAGCCGGCGCGGTACGTCGCGACGCCGGTGCGAACCGTGACCCCGTCGCCGTCGGCCGACCACGCCTCGACCGGCTCGTGGAAGCGCAGCTGCGCGCCGAGCCGGGCGGCCAGCGTGAGGTTCGCCTCGACCGCCGCCTCAGGCCGCAGGATCCCGGCCTTCGCCTCGAAGAGCGCCACGTCGTCGGGCCCGGGCCGGAACACCGGGAACCGCCGGCGGATCTCGGCCGCGTCGAGCACCTCGTGTGTTAGGCCCCACTGCTCGGAACTGCGCCGGCTGCCGGCCACCGTGAGCGAGTCCGCCGGCCCCATGAACAGCCCGCCGGTGAGCGTCATGAGGTCCCGCCCCGAGTCGCGTTCGAGCTTCTCCCACAACTCGTAGGTTCGAAGCAGCAGCGGTACGTAGGCGGGGTCCTCGAAGTACGACTGCCGGGTGATCCGCGAGCCGCCGTGGCTGGCCCCCTTGTCGTGCGCCGGCCCGAACTGCTCCAGCCCGAGCACCCGTTGCCCGCGGGCGGCCAGGTGATACGCCGCCGAGCTGCCCATGCCGCCCATGCCGATCACGATGACGTCGTACGACTCCATGGCCACCCCTCAGAGCTCGTTGCGATCATCTCCGCACAAAGCGATGCCCCTGTCCAGGCCACCCCGGGTGGCACGTTTCCGGGATTCGTCGTGGTCGCGGCGCCCGTACCGTTCTTCTCAACAGCGATGACGAAGAAGACGAACAAGGGATAACACGATGAGCGACGTCGACTACGGTCACTTCGAGGCCGGCCAGGAGCACGACGGTGTGGACCAGCTGCACCAGGCCCAGGGGTCGGAGGCCGACTACAACAACCAGTTCGGCGTGTACGAGAACGACCACCACGCCGACACGTCGACGGACTACAACCACGGCACGCACGTCGAGTTCGACCAGGGCCCGGCCGTGCACTACGAGGCCGACGACTACACCAACTACAGCCACGACGCCAACGTCGACGACCACGTCTTCGCCGCCGAGGGCAGCGAGAACGCGCACCAGGCCGAGTTCGGCCAGATGGACGCCCTCTCGCAGCGCTTCGACACCGCGTTCATGAACGGCACCGAGTTCCACGGCGGCCAGGCCGGCCTGGGCATGGCCTCCAACTAACAGCTTCCAAGCACACGAAACGGCCGGGCGGATGCCCGGCCGTTTTGCTGTCAGTAGCCGATCGCGGAGGCCGCGACCGAGCGGAGTTCGGCGGCGTCGGGCGCGGGCACGTACAGGTCGGCGAGGTCGCGGGGCGACTCGCGGAACAGGATGCCGTACAGCGTGACCGCGTCCAGGTAGATCGCCGTGTCGTTGGGGTGCTTGCCGTCGGGGACGATGAGGTACGACACGCCCTTACCGGCGATGACGGTCTCGAACTCGTCGCCGATCGGGGCGAGCAGGTTCGGGGTGGGCAGGGCGGCCGACAGGGCCGCGTAGTTGGCGTCGATGGCGCGCTTCGCGGCGGCGCGGGACGGGAACGGGGCCGGGTCGGCCAGCGCCCAGTTCTTGAACAGCACCACCCGGCCGCCCGGCTTGAGCGCGCGCTCGAATCTGGGGCCGTACACGTCGAGCAGCGTGTCCCTCGCCGCCGCCGGGTTCGTGGCCACGAGGGTGCTGTACTCCTGCAGCACGATGAAGTCGTACCGCTTCGCGCCCCCGAGCGCCTTCGTGACCAGCCCGTCGTTCCAGGTCTGGCGCAGCGTGTAGCCGGAGTGGATGACCTCGGTGACGTTGAGCGCCCGCCCTGCCGCCGAGGCCAGGTGGCGCACCAGGTTGGGGGTGTTTTCGCCGGAGCCGTGGTTGATGGTGCCGAGCAGGCTGTTGCCCACGAACAGCACGTCGAGCGCCGGCCCGGTGCCGGCCGTGGCCGTGACCGTGAAGCGCACCGAGAGCGGCGCGCCCGCCACGGTGAGGGTGTGCGGGCCCGGGGCGTGCAGCGGCGCGCAGCCGGCCGAGTCGGCGCACTCGTGGGTGTCGCCGTCCGGCCCGGTCACCGTGAACGCGGGGGCGCCCTCGGCGTGCAGCCCGAGGTCGATGCCGGCCAGCCGGGAGAGGTCGACCACGGTGCCGTCGGTGAGCGGGCTGAGCCCCAGGACCGGCCGGTGCGTGGCGCTGTTGACGACCTCGACCCGGCCGACGACCGCCGGAACGCCCGCGGACGCTCCGGGGCCGGCCCCGGCCAACAGCCCGGCGGCGAGGACGGCGCCGATGATCCGGTGACGGTACGACATGAAGCGGTGACTCCCCGGCAGACCAGCAGTTCGTGCTGGCCAAGGGTGGTCACCGCCGCGTCCCCTGTCAACGTACGAATGGCGGTCACGGTGGCACGATTCGGGGATCAACCGACCCCGCCGCGCCCGTACCGTTCTTACCAACGAGGACGACACCCCTGGGGAGACACCACATGAGCGACATGGACGCGGGTTACGACGGCGGTCACGGCGACGTGGACTACGGTCACTACGAGGC
>NZ_BAAARV010000091.1:3826-39493 GCF_039532525.1 Dactylosporangium salmoneum | reverse complement strand
GTGCCTGCGCCCGCCCGTGCCTGCGCCCGCCCGTGCCTGCGCCCGCCCGTGCCTGCGCCCGCCCGCGTCCGCCCGCGATCGGGCGCGTGGTGCTCCTGCCCCCGCTTGCCCCTCGGCTCCGCGCCGTGGTCTCGCGCTCGGCCCTGCCGGCATGGGCTTTCTGCGGCAGTCCGGCTCCGCCGTGCCCCCGAGCCTTGGTCGCCCTGCGGCGTCCGGGCGCCGCGTCCGGGCCTGCGCGGCGGGTCCGAGGACGCCGCGCCGACGTCGGGCCCGCGGCGGGTTCAAGCCGGCCCGCTGCGCGGTCGGCGGAGAAGGCCGCGACGTGACGTACAACTGCGGCAGTTTCAAAGAATCGGCGTCAGCACAATGGCAGCTCCGCTCGCGCCACGATGAGCCGCGGCGCCGTCATCCTCCAGGCCTCGGTGATCAGGTCGGCCAGCTCGTCCTCGTGCGCCTTGCGCAGCCGCACCTGCACCCAGCTGATCCGGCCCGAGGTGTGGGCCTTCTTGTAGGCGCGCGGATCGTCCTCGACCAGCGCGGCCTGATCCTCCCTGGACGCCTTCACGAGCATCGTCCAGTCGTCGGCGCATAGGTATGCGAAAGCCTTGTCCCGCACCCGGAAGCCGATGTGGTTGCCGTGCTGGCGCTCGTCCACCTCGGGCAGCATGAGAACCATCCGGAGCGCCGCTTCGACGCTCACCCCGCGTACGGTCCGCAATCCCATGACTCTGGTGTAACAGGCAGGTACGACACTTTTCTTGGGATCCGATTTTCCCTATTTGGCAACTTTGCCGGGCACGTCCGGTCAGACCCGGCATCCGCGCAGCTCGCGGCCTCCGCCGCCGAAAATTGTCGGTGGGGCTCGCTATCGTGTCGCCCGTCGGTACCCACCCCGGCATCACACCCGGCGGCACGAGAGGCACGGCGATGAGCGAGGACCGGTTCGTCACACCCGATGCGTGGCGGCGCAAGCTGCTGCCCCGCCGCGGCGGCGCACCGGTCGGCTACGCGCCCGATCCGGACGCGTCGGACATCGTGGCGAAGAAGCTCCAGGAGGTGCTCCCGGACGGGCGGGGGACGCTGGAGCACCGGGGCACGCCGCCGGACGTCGGCGCGGCGGGGCTCGCCGTGCTCGACGGCGCGCCCGACCCGGTCCCGCTGGGCGTCGCGGCCGTCGGGGCGCTGCTGATCGCGTCGAAGGAACGCTGGCCGACCGCGCCCCCGTGGGCGGTGGCCGACGAGTGGGTGAGCGGCCGGGGGCTGGCGTTCGCCGTGTGCGCCGCGGTGGAGCTGGTCGACCTGCGCTTTCCCTACGCCCGCGAGCAGCGCGGGGCGGTGACCGGGCCGGCGCCGATGACGCGGCACGGGCGGGACCGGCCGCCGCAGCACTGGGACGGCTCGGCCGTCACGACGGTGCTGCAGAGGCTGCGGGTGGCGATGGCGGCCGCGCCGCAGGACGACTACGCGGCGGCGGTGGAGGCGCTGGGCCGGATGCGCGACGGCAAGCTGGCCCCGCACCAGCAGGTGGTCGCCACCTTCCTGGCCCCGACCGAGCAGGACTGGGTCCGGCGGGACATCGGCGCCACCGCGGCCGGCCGCGGCGCCGAGTGGACCAACCTGCTGCTGACCGCCTGCATCACCCGGCCCGAGCAGGTGCGGCCGCTATTCGCCGGCCACGTCGCCGGGCGCGTGGTCGGCTCGGCGGAACATCTCTACACGCTCGCCGAGGGGCTGGGCACCGACGGGCTGCCGGTGCTGCTGGAGCTGCTCGCCCTGGACGCCGGCTGGGGCGACGACCGGCCTCCGCTGCTGTCGGCGATCGCGGCGGTACCGCACGACGAAGCCTTCCGGACCCTCGCCCAGCGGGCCGAGGAGCGGGACGTGCGCCGGGCGCTGACCGAGGCCGCCGAGCGGTTCCCGCGGCGGGCCATGCGGCTGCTCGCGACCGAGCCGGGCACCGGGCCGCGCGGGGCCTACCTCGCCGAACTGCTGCGGACGCTCGCGATCCGGCACCGCGACGCGGCCCGCGAGGTGGCGGCGCAGCTCCCCGACGCGGCGGCCCGGCGGATCACGGCGATCACCGACCGGCTCGACGCCGTCGCCGAGGCCCCGGAGGAGGCGCTGCCGCCGCTGCTGGCCGACCCGCCGTGGGCCCGCGCCGCGAAGGCGGCCAAGCCCGTTGTGGTCGCCGGGCTGGCCTGCGCCGACCCGGTCGCGCTGGAGTGGGCGCCGGGCGAGCGGGAGGCCTGGGCGCGGCTCTCGCCGCCGTCCTGGCTGCGTCACCCCCGCGACCACGCCCGCGTGGCGGAGGACCTCGAGGCGGGGCGGCCCCGTTCGCCGTACGACGTCGCCGGGTTCTTCCTGGGGGCGCCAGATGCCCTTGTGGCGCCGCTGCTGGGGCTGTGGCGGCCGGACTACCTCGTGGGCCCGTCGGAGGACTGGCTGCGGGCCGCGGTGGCGCGCTTCGGCGTCGAGGCGTTCCCGGTCGTGCTGGCCGCCGCCGCGCACGACGCCGCGGCGGCCGCGCTGACCCTGCAGCCGTTCACCGGGGCGCCGGTCGCGCCGCTCATGGCGGAGTGGCTCGGGCGGCTCAAGTCGGTGCGCCCGGCGGCGTCGGCGTGGCTGCGCCGGCACCCGCGGGCCGCGGCCGGCGGGCTGGTCCCGGCCGCGCTGGGCAAGCCCGGGGTGGCCCGGCGGCATGCCGAGCGGGCGCTGCTCGCGATCGCGCAGGCCGGGCACCGCGACGCGGTCGAGGCGGCCGCGGCCGGCTATGGGCCGGAGGCGGCCGCGGCGATCGGCCGGCTGCTCGACACCGACCCGGCGTACCTGTTGCCGGCCCGGATGCCGGTCGTGCCCGACTGGGCCGACCCGGCGCTGCTGGCCCCGATCGAGCTCGCGGACGGGGCCGGGAGCCTGCCGCCGCGGGCCGCCGGGCACGTGCTGACCGTCCTGGCGCTGTCGCGGATCGGCGAGCCGTATGCGGGGCTGGCCGCCGTCACGGAGGCCTGCACCCGGGCGTCGCTGGCCGAGTTCGCCTGGTCGCTGTTCCAGCGCTGGCAGCACGCCGGCAACCCGGCGAAGGAGTCGTGGGCGCTCGACGCGCTCGGGCTGCTCGGCGACGACGAGACCGTGCGGCGGCTGGCCCCCGTGATCCGGGCCTGGCCCGGCTCGGGCGGCCATGCGCGGGCAGTGGCCGGGCTCGACGTGCTCGCCGAGATCGGCACCGACGTGGCGCTGATGCACCTGCACGGGATCGCGGAGAAGGTGAAGTTCCGCGGGCTGAAGGATCGGGCCCAGGAGAAGATCGCCGAGGTGGCGGCCGGGCTGGGCCTGTCGCCGGAGCGGCTGGCCGATCGGCTGGTGCCCGGCTTCGGCCTCGACCCCGACGGCACCCTCGGCCTCGACTACGGCCCGCGGCAGTTCCGGGTCGGCTTCGACGAGCAACTGCGGCCCGTCGTGACCGACGCCGCCGGCAAGCGCCTGCGCGACCTGCCCAAGCCCGGCGCCAAGGACGACCCGGCGCTCGCCCCGGACGCCGCCAGGCGCTTCGCCGCGCTGAAGAAGGACGTGCGGACCGTTGCCGCCGACCAGATCCGCCGGTTCGAGCGGGCCATGACCGGGCAGCGGCGGTGGGCGCCGGAGGAGTTCGAGCGGCATATCGTCGGGCACCCGCTGGTGTGGCACGTGGCCCGGCGGCTGGTGTGGGCGGCCTTCGACGACGCCGGTGCCGTGCTCGCCACGCTGCGCGTCGCCGAGGACCGCAGCCTGGCCGGGCCGGACGACGAGCCGGCCGGGATCCCGGACGGGGCGCGCGTCGGGGTGGTCCACCCGCTGCAGCTCGGCGGCGCGGCCGCCGCCTGGTCCGAGGTCTTCGCCGACTACGAGATCCTGCAGCCCTTCCCCCAGCTGGCCCGCGACACGCACGAGCTCGACCCGGCGGAGCGGGTGGCGATGGCGTTGACCCGCTTCGCCGGGGTCAAGGTGCCCACCACCAAGGTGCTGGGGCTGGAGCGGCACGGCTGGCGGCGCGGCGACCCGCAGGACGGGGGCCTCCAGCCGGTCATGGAGCGCGACCTGCCCTCCGGCGACACGCTGATGCTCGACCTCACGCCGGGGATCGTCGTCGGCGATGTGGCGACGTTCGGGGAGCAGGCGCTCGGCGACGCGTACGTGCTGCCGGACGCGGCACACAGCTGGGACCGGCGGCAGGCCCGGCGGCTCGGCGACGTCGACGCGGTCGCGATGTCAGAGATCATCAGGGACCTTGAGGAGGTCGCGCAGTGAGCGGCGGGGTGGAACAAGTGGTGGACACGGGCACGGACATCGGCACCGGCAACGGGCGCGCCGTGCAGCGGCCGCCGGCCGAGGTGCGGCACGCCGACGAGCTGCGGCGCCTGGCCGAGACCGACACCGGGGAGCGGCCCCCCGGCTGGGCGCTGAGCCTCACCGCGGCCCGCCGGTTCATCGTCGGCGACCCCGGCGCCGGGATCACCCGCAAGTTCGTCGGCGACCCGTCGCTCATCGACCGGGCGCTGGTGTCGCTGGCCACCAGCCGGGGGCTGATGCTCGTCGGCGAGCCCGGCACCGCCAAGTCGCTGCTGTCGGAGCTGCTCGCCGCGGCCGTGAGCGGGGTGTCGACGCTGACCATCCAGGGCGGCGCGGCGACGACCGAGGACCAGATCAAGTACTCCTGGAACTATGCCCTTCTCGTCGCCGAGGGCCCGTCGACCCGTTCGCTGGTGCGGGCGCCGCTGCTGCGGGGGATGGCGGAGGGGCGGGTGGTGCGCTTCGAGGAGATCACCCGGTGCCCGCTGGAGGTCCAGGACAGCCTGCTGTCGCCGCTGTCCGACCGGGTGCTCGCCATCCCGGAGCTGACCGGGCCGGACGCCATGGTGTTCGCCCGCGACGGGTTCAACGTCATCGCCACCGCCAACACGCGCGACCGGGGCGTCAACGAGATGAGCGCGGCGCTCAAGCGGCGGTTCAACTTCGAGACCGTGTTCCCGATCGCGGACTTCGAGACCGAGCTCGCGCTCGTCGAGGCCGAGGCCGGGGCGCTGCTGCGCCGCTCCGGGGTGACCGCGGCGCCGCGCCGGGACGTGCTGGAGGTGCTGGTCACCACGTTCCGCGAGCTGCGCACCGGGCAGACCGTCCGCGGCGACGCCATGGACCGGCTCACCTCCGTGATGAGCACCGCCGAGGCGGTCTCGGTCGCGCACGCGGTCGGGCTGCGGGGCTGGTTCCTGCGCGGCGAGCCGGGCTCCGCCGCCGACGTGGTGGCCTGCCTGGCCGGCACCGCGGCCAAGGACAGCCCGGAGGACCTGGCGAAGCTGCGGCGGTACCTGGAGCAGCAGGTCTCCTGGCGCCGCGGCGGCCAGTGGCAGGCCCTGCACGACGCCCGCCACCAGCTTCCCGGGTGAGGCCGTGATGCCGGCGACGTTCATCGGGGTGCGGCACCACAGCCCGGCCTGCGCCCGCCTGGTCGGCGAGACCATCGCCGCGCTGCGCCCCGCGCACGTGCTCGTCGAGGGGCCCGCGGACATGAACGACCGCATCGACGAGCTACTGCTCGGCCACGACCTGCCGATCGCGGTGTTCAGCAGCTACCGCGACGAGGATCGCCACCACGGGTCGTGGGCGCCGTTCTGCGAGTACTCCCCGGAGTGGGTCGCGCTGCGGGCCGGGCGTGAGGCCGGCGCGCAGGTGCGGTTCATCGACCTGCCGGCGTGGGACGAGGCCCTGGCCGGGCGCGAGAACCGGTACGCGGACGCCGAGCAACGCTACGCCGAGGCCGTCGACCGGCTCTGCCAGACCTTCGCCGTCGACAACGTCGACGTGCTGTGGGACCACCTGTTCGAGATCGAGCCGGCGAGCGGGATCGAGGAGCGCCTGGCCGCGTACTTCGACCTGCTGCGCGGCGAGTCCGAAACGGGCGACGGGGACCGGGCGCGGGAGGAGTACATGGCCCGATGGGTGCGGGCCGCGCTGCGCGACGCCGGCGAGCGCCCCGTCGTCGTGGTGACCGGCGGCTTCCACCGCCCGGCCCTGCTGCGCCTGACCGCCCACGCCCACGAGGACGACGCGGGGGAGTGGCCGCCGCTGCCGGTCCTGCCGCCGGAGGCCGTCGGGGGGAGCTTCCTGGTGCCGTACTCCTTCCGCCGCCTCGACGCCTTCGACGGCTACCAGTCGGGAATGCCGTCGCCGGAGTACTACCAGCGGCTCTGGGAGGCCGGGCCGGCCCGCGCCGCCGACGACCTCGTCGCGGCCGTCGCCGGGCGGCTGCGCAAGCGGCGCCAGCCGGCGTCGACCGCCGACCTCATCGCGGCCCGCGCCAGCGCCGCCGGGCTGGCCACCGTGCGCGGGCATCCCCAGCCGGCCCGCACCGACATCCTCGACGGGCTGGCCGCCGCGCTCGTCAACGACGCCCTCGACGAGCCGCTGCCGTGGTCGACCCGCGGGCGGCTGCGCCCCGGCACCCATCCGGTCGTGGTCGAGATGGTCGCGGCGCTGAGCGGGGCGCGGGTCGGCCGCCTCCACCCGGACACCCCGCTGCCGCCGCTGGTGCACACCGTGACCGCGGAGCTGGAGCGCGAGGGGCTCGCCGACGGCGGGCCGATCGCCCTGACCCTGACCGAGCCGGACGGGCTGCGGCGCAGCCGGCTGCTGCACCGGCTGCGGGTGCTGGGCTTCCCCGGGCTCACCCGGCACCGGGGACCGGCGACCGGCATCGACCCGGTGCTCGACGAGGACTGGACGCTCGAAGAGCACGAGCACAGAATGCCGGCGCTGATCGAGGCCGGCGCGTACGGCGTGACGCCCGAACAGGCCGCCGCCGCGGCGATCGCCGAGCGCGCGGGGCAGGCCGGCGGCGACGTCGGGGTCCTGGCCGGCGCCCTGTTCGACGCGGCGCTGTGCGGCACGACCCGGCTTTCCGACAAGGTACTGCGGGACCTCACCCTCGGCGTCGCCGCCGCGTCCGACCTCGGCGCCCTCGGTCGGCTGCTCGGCGTGCTGCTGGCGCTGTGGCGGCACGACCGGCTGTTCGGCACGGCCGGCAACGCGGCGCTCGGCGCCGTCATCGGGGCCGCCCACGACCGCCTGCTGTGGCTGGCGGAGGGAATCCGCGGCGCCACCGCCGACGCCGACCCGGCCCGGCTCGCCGCCGTCGCCGCGCTGCGCGACACCGTCGTGCACGCCGCCGCCCCGCTCGGCCTCGACCGCGCCGCGTCGCTCGGCGTGATGGCCCGCATCGGCGCCGACCCGGGCGCCCCGCCGGATTTGCGCGGTGCCGGGTTCGGCTTCGGGTGGGCGCTCGGTGCCGAGGCCGACCCGGAGCGGGCGGTGCGCGGCGCGGGCGGCCCGCTGGCCCTCGGCGACTGGCTGGCCGGCCTGTTCGCCGTGGCGCGGGAGGAGGTCCTGCACGCGGCGGGGGTGCTCGACCTGCTCGACGAGCTCGTCGCCGGCCTCGGCGACGAGGACTTCCTGATCGCGCTGCCGGCGCTGCGGCAGGCGTTCGCGTACTTCCCGCCCCGCGAGCGCGAGACGATCGCCGGGCACGTGCTGGCCCGCCGCGGCCTCCCGGGGCCCGGCCGGCTGCTGCTGCGCCGCCCGGCCGCCGACCCGATGCTGCTGGCCCGGGCCGCGGCCCTGGAGTCCCGCGTCGACACCGTCCTCGCCCGGGAAGGACTACTGCGATGAGCCTCGACCCGATCGACAACGACCCCCAGCTGCAGCGGTGGCGGCTCGTGCTGGGCGAGGCCGGCCAGGCGGCCCTCGCCGGCGGGCGGCTGGCCGGCGCGGCGGCGGCCCAGGACGCGGCGCTGGAGTGGCTGTACGGGCGGGACGAGGAGCTGCGCCGGCGCGGCGTGCGACCCGCCGGGCGCGAGGGCGGGGACGGGCCCTCGATCGTGACGACCGTGGACTGGCTCGACGAGATCACCCGGCTGTTTCCCAAGGAGACCGTCGAGCGGCTCGAGCGGGACGCTGTGGAGCGGTACGAGATCCATGACGTGGTGACCGATCCGGCGGTGCTCGCCCGGATCGAGCCGAACGAGTCGCTGCTGCGGGCCGTGCTGCGCACCAAGCACCTGATGAACCCCGAGGTGCTGCGGCAGGCCCGGCGGATCGTGGAGACCGTCGTGCGGCAGCTGCTGGAGCGGCTGGCGACCGACGTGCGGCGGGCGTTCACCGGCACCCGCGCCCGCACCCCGAGCCGCTTCCGCCTCGCCCGCGACTTCGACGTGCGGCGCACGCTGCGGGCCAATCTCGGGCGATACCGGCCCGAGGAGCGCAAGTTGTACATCGAGTCGGCGCACTTCTTCTCCCGCACCCGCCGCCACATCGAGCGCTGGCAGCTGATCCTGCTGGTCGACCAGTCGGGCTCGATGACGGGCTCGGTCATCCACTCGGCCGTCACCGCCGCGTGCCTGTGGGGCCTGCCCGGCCTCAGGACCCACCTCGTCGCGTTCGACACCGAGATCGCCGACCTGACCGCCGATGTCGACGACCCGGTTGAGCTGCTCATGAAGGTCCAGCTCGGCGGCGGCACCGACATCGGCCGGGCCGTCGCCTACGGCACGCAGCTGATCGAGCAGCCCCGCCGTACCATCGTCGCCCTCATCAGCGACTTCTACGAGGGCGGCAACGAGACCCGCCTGGTCCGCCTGGTCGCGGCCCTGGTCGAGCAGGGCACGAAGGTCCTGTGCCTGGCCGCGCTGGACGAGCAGGCCGACCCCGTGTACGACCGCGCCATGGCCCAGCGCCTGGCCGACACCGGCGCCGCGGTCGGCGCCATGACCCCGGGCGAGCTCGCCGCCTTCGTCGCCGAACAGGTGGGCCGATGAGACGGGACGTGCTCGCGCTGACGGCCGACGCGCTGGCCGTGCTGACCAACCGCGGCCTGGTGAAGCGCGCGGCCCGCGAGGCCGAGGCGGCGCCGCCGGCGATCAGCGAGGACGACGACGGGACGCTGCGCGGGATGTACCCGGACGGCCCGGCACCGGTCCTGCCGGCGGGCGGCGGCGGGCTGGACCGGGCGACGTGCACCTGCGGCGCGGTCGGGACCTGCCGGCACGTGATCGGGCTGATCCTCGCGTACCAGGCGCTGTGCGGTGCGGAGTCAGCGAGCGGCGGAGCGGAAGCAGCACCGGCCGGGCCGCACGAAGGTGGGGCCCTCCCGGGCATGGACGCAGATGCCGCGGTCGACTGGTCGCCCGGGGCGTTCACCGACGAGCAGCTCGCGGCGCGCATCGGGGAGCGGATGCTGGCGGTGGCCCGGCGCACGCTGCGGGCCGGCTACCACGCCCGGGTCCGCCGGCCGGGCGCGGACGATCCCGCGCCACGGGTCGACCTCGGCGCGGCGACGGTGCGGTTCCTGGTGCCCCACGACCTCGGGTTCGTGCACTCGGACGCGATCGCGGGCACCCGCGACGACGTGATCGCCCTGGCGGTGTGGGCCTTCCGGGCCGCGGACCGGCGGGCGCCTGGGGAGCCGGACGTACAGATCGACGTCGGCGGCGAGGACCTGCAGAAGGCCGGGCTCGACGGTTCCGCGGCGGAGTCGGGGGCCAGGGGAGGCGCCGGACCGGACAAGGCTTCGACGGCCGGTGCCTCCGCCAGCGGTGCGGCGGTGGGTGCTGCCGCCGAGGGTGGGGCGGTGGCTGGCGAGGGCGGGTCTGCGACCGGCGCGGCTGGCGAGGGTGAGGCGGCTACGGGAGGGGCGGCGGCCGGCGGGGGCGTGGCGGCACGGGTGCCGACGGGGCAGGGTTCGGCGGGACGGGCTGCGGCGGGACGGGGTGCGGCTGGACGGGATCCGGTCGAGGACGCGCTCGGGGCGGCGGGCCGGCTGGCGGACGACGTGCTGCTGGCGGGTGCGGTGCATGCGGGGGCCGGGTTCGCGGGTGCGGTCGCCGACGCGCGGCGGCGGCTGGAGCGGGTGAACCTGCGGTGGCCGCTGGCGGCGGTGGGGGAGATGGCGGAGCAGTTGGAGGCGTACCGGGATCGGGGGAGCCTGTACGCCCCGGAGCGCCTCGCCGAGCTCATCGTCGAGGTGCACGCCCGCCGGCGGGCGGTCGCAGGGCTCGGTGGTGGGGCGCGGGCGCGGGTGCTCGGCACCGAGGAGGCGGCGGAGACGCCGCTGCGGCGGGCGCGGCTCGACGGGCTCGGGTGCCGGGTGGTGGCCGTCGGGCAGGACGGGGCGGCGGACGAGCGGAGGGTCGTGGAGGTGTACCTCGCCCACGCCGACACCGCCACGGTGCTGGTGCTGCGGCGGGACTGGGAGGGGGACGGGACCGGGGCGGCGCTCGGGCGGCGGCGGGTCGGCGGTTCGACGACGGGTCAGCTGGCCGGCGGCCATGTGGTCACCGAGTCGGCGGTGCGCAGCGCCAGCCGGGCCGTGCGCCTGGCCACCAGCCGGATCGCCCGTACCACGGTGGTGCCGTCGCGCGGGGCGTGGGGCGGACTGCCGGCCGGCCTGCTGGTCGACGACCTGCGGGCGCTCGCCGCGGAGCTGGAACGGCTGCCGCCACGCGTGGTACGGCCCCGGGTGGCGGCCGAGCTCGTGCGGGTGGTGCGGATCGCGGGGGTGGAGCGGGTGGCGTACTTCCCGGGGGCTCAGCGCATCGACGCCGTGGTGACCGACGCGGCCGGGGAGCGGGCCACGATCACGGCCATACACACGGCCGCCGCCCCGGGGCGGCTCGACGCCATTGCCGCCGCCCTGGCCCGCATCGCCGCTACGACCGGCCCCGCCCACCCGCTTGCGCCCCCCGAGGCTGCGTTCGAGCCTGTGCCCGCTGCGCAAGTGACCGCGTCTGGCGAGGCCGCCTCCGAGCCCGAGCCCGTGCCCGCCGCGCCTGCGACCGTGCCTGGCGAGGCCGCGTTCGAGCCTGTGCCCGCTGCGCAACTGACCGCGTCTGGCGAGGCCGCCTCCGAGCCCGAGCCCGTGCCCGCCGCGCCTGCGACCGTGCCTGGCGAGGCTGCCTTCGAGTCCGTGACCGTGCCTGCCGAGGGTGGGTCCGGGGCGGTCGAGGCTGCGCCTGTGCCCGCTGCGTCGGCGACCGTGCCTGCCGAATGGTTTGTCAGCGGGGTGGTGCGGCGGTCCGGGGGCGGGATCGTGATCGAGCCGCTGGCGTTCGCCGGCGGGGGTGAGGTCGTGGTGCCGGACCTGACCGGCGAGGTTGGCGGCCGGCTGGAGTCGGACTGGGGCGAGGACGAGGAGCCGTTGCGGGCCGCGGTCCACCACGCCATCGGAGTGCTGGCCGAGGTGGCGCACCGCGGATTGCGACATCTCACGCCCACGTTCGGTGATCGGCTGCGTGCGGCTGGTGAGCGGCTGGCGCGCGTCGGGCTGCACCGGAGCGGCGCGGCGGTCGGGGCGTTCCGGGACGTGCTCGGGACCGATCCGGGGGAGGAGGCGGTGGGGCGCTGGGTCGATGCGTACCTGCGGCTGATGATCACCGCTGAGCTGGACTGAGCCCGAGCCCGGCTCCGAGCCCGAGCCCGCGGCGGTCCCCGGCGGCGCGCCGGCCCTGAGCCCGCGTCGGCTGCGCGCCTGCGGCGGCCCCCGACGGCGCGCCGGTTCGAGCCCGCGCTGGTCCGTGCCGGCTGCGCGCCTGCGGCGGCCCTCGACGGCGCGCCGGTTCGAGCCCGCGCTGGTCCGTGCCGGCTGCGCGCCTGCGGCGGCCCTCGACGGCGCGCTGGTACGAGCCTGCGCTGGTCCGTGCCGGCTCCGCGCCTGCGGCGGCCCTCGACGGCGCGCTGGTACGAGCCTGCGTCGGTTCGAGCCCGCGCTGGCACGCGAGGGCGCGTTGGGCCCGCTGTGGAAGGTGCAGCGGCGGCTGGCAGGTCGGTCGGGCGCGAACCTCGAGGGCCACAGAACCGGGCGTGGGCGGTATCGGATTGGCGCCGGGGGCGGCGGGCCGACCGGGACGAGCGCTCGGTGAGCGAGGCGGTGCGCTGGGCTAGGGCGGCGGTCCGGAATGTCCAGTCTGAGTGTGGTGCGCCAGCGATCCACCGCACATGGCAGTGTCGGTCGGTGTGTTGCGGCCGATCCGGGACTAGGCTCATCCGCCGGAACAGTCAAGACCGAGCCTCAGGGGGTTGAGCATGGCCGACTCGTTCGTGCATCTCCACGTGCACACCGAGTACTCCATGCTCGACGGGGCCGCGCGCCTCAAGGAGATGTTCGCGGAGGCCAATCGGCTCGGCATGCCCGCCGTGGCGATCACCGACCACGGGAACATGCACGGGGCGTACGACTTCTACAAGCAGGCCAAGGCGGCGGGCGTGACGCCGATCCTCGGGGTCGAGGCGTACGTGGCGCCCGAGTCGCGGCTCACCAAGCAGCGCATCCGGTGGGGGCGGCCGGACCAGAAGGACGACGACGTGTCCGGCTCCGGCGGGTACACGCACAAGACCATCTGGGCGCGGAACAAGACCGGGCTGCACAACCTGTTCCGGCTCAACTCGCGGGCCTCGATCGAGGGGCACTTCGTGAAGTGGCCCCGGATGGACGCCGAGATCATCGCCGAGCACGCCGAGGGGCTCATGGCGACCACCGGGTGCCCGTCCGGGGAGGTGCAGACGCGGCTGCGGCTCGACCAGTTCGACGAGGCGCTCAAGGCGGCGGCGAAGTACCAGGAGATCTTCGGCAAGGACAACTACTTCCTCGAGGTCATGGACCACGGCCTGGACATCGAGAAGCGGGTCCGGGAAGGGCTGGCCGAGATCTCCAAGCGGCTGGGCATCCCGCCGGTGGTCACCAACGACTCGCACTACACGCACCAGGCCCAGGCCGAGGCGCACGACGTGCTGCTGTGTGTGCAGACCGCGGCCAACATCAACGATCCCAACCGGTTCCGGTTCGGCGGGTCGGGGTACTACCTGAAGTCCGCCGACGAGATGCGCGCCGTCGACTCGTCCGACCTCTGGCAGGCCGGCTGCAAGAACACCCTGCTGGTGGCCGAGAAGGTCGACATCGACGGGATGTTCGAGTTCCACAACCTGATGCCGCGCTTCCCCGTGCCCGACGGCGAGACCGAGGAGTCCTTCTTCCGGGCCGAGGTGGCCCGCGGCATGGCCCGCCGGTTCCCGAACGGCATCGACGAGGAGCACCAGAAGCAGGCCGACTACGAGGCCGACATGATCGTCAAGATGGGCTTCCCGGCGTACTTCCTCGTGGTCTCGGACTTCATCCTCTGGGCCAAGAACGAGGGTATCGCCGTGGGGCCCGGGCGTGGGTCGGCCGCCGGGAGCCTGGTCGCCTACGCGATGGGCATCACCGACCTCGATCCGCTGCCGCACGGGCTGATCTTCGAGCGGTTCCTCAACCCCGACCGCATCTCGATGCCCGATATCGACATCGACTTCGACGAGCGTCGACGGGCCGACGTGATCCGCTACGTCACCGAGAAGTGGGGCGAGGACCGGGTCGCGCAGATCGCCACCTTCGGCACGATCAAGGCCAAGGCCGCCATCAAGGACTCCGCGCGGGTGCTGGGCTTCCCGTTCGCGGTCGGCGACAAGATCACCAAGGCGATGCCGCCCGCCGTGATGGGCAAGGACATCCCGCTGTCGGGGATCTTCGACGCCAACCACCCGCGCTACTCCGAGGCGGTGGAGTTCCGGGCGCTGTACGACAGCGACCCCGACGTCAAGAAGGTCGTCGACACCGCCAAGGGCATCGAGGGGCTGATCCGCCAGACCGGCGTGCACGCCGCCGGCGTGATCATGTCCGCCGAGCCGCTGATCGACCACGTGCCGCTCATGCGCCGCGACGCCGACGGGGCGATCATCACGCAGTTCGACTACCCGACCTGCGAGACGCTCGGCCTGCTGAAGATGGACTTCCTCGGGCTGCGCAACCTGACGATCATCGACGACGCGGTGAAGAACATCGCCCGCCGCGGGATCGACCTCGACCTGCTCTCGCTGGAGCTGGACGACAAGCCGGCCTACGAGCTGCTGGCCCGCGGCGACACGCTCGGCGTGTTCCAGCTCGACGGCGGGCCCATGCGCTCGCTGCTGCGGCTCATGAAGCCTGACAACTTCGAGGACATCTCCGCCGTGCTGGCGCTGTACCGGCCCGGCCCGATGGGTGCCAACTCGCACACCAACTACGCGCTGCGCAAGAACGGGCAGCAGGAGATGACCCCGATCCACCCGGAGCTGGAGGAGCCCCTCAAGGAGATCCTCGGCCCGACGTACGGCCTGATCGTCTACCAGGAGCAGGTCCAGCGCGCCGCGCAGAAGCTGGCGGGGTACACCCTCGGCCAGGCCGACCTGCTGCGCCGGGCCATGGGCAAGAAGAAGAAAGAGGTCCTGGAGAAGGAGTTCGGCCCGTTCCAGGCGGGCATGCGCGGCAACGGGTACAGCGACGAGGCCATCCAGAAGCTGTGGGACGTGCTCGTGCCGTTCGCCGACTACGCCTTCAACAAGGCGCACACGGCCGGCTACGGGCTGGTGTCGTACTGGACGGCGTACCTCAAGGCGAACTTCCCGGCCGAGTACATGGCGGCCCTGCTGACCAGCGTCGGCGACGACAAGGACAAGATGGCCATGTACCTGTCGGAGTGCCGGCGCATGGGCATCGAGGTGCTGCCGCCCGACGTCAACGAGTCCGCCGGCCCCTTCACCCCGGTCGGCAAGGACATCCGCTTCGGCCTGGCCGCCGTGCGCAACGTCGGGCACAACGTCGTCGACGCGATCGTGCGGTGCCGGCAGACGCAGAACGGGCCGTACAAGGACTTCGACGACTTCCTGTCCAAGGTCGACGCGGTGGTCTGCAACAAGAAGACCATTGAATCCCTGATCAAGGCGGGCGCGTTCGACTCGATGGGGCACCCGCGCCGGGGCCTGCTGGCCATCCACGCCGACGCCATCGACAACTACGCCGACCTCAAGAAGAACGAGGCCATCGGCCAGTTCGACCTGTTCGGCGACGCGTTCGGGTCCGACGACTCGGCGGCCGGCGGCACCGCGATGACGGTGCAGATCCCGCAGATCGAGTGGGACAAGCGGGAACTGCTCACGTTCGAGCGCGAGATGCTCGGCCTGTACGTCTCCGACCACCCGCTGTTCGGCCTGGAGCCGGTGCTGGCCAAGGCGGCCGACACGGCGATCAGCACCCTCTCCGAGGAGGGCGCGATCGCCGACGGCGCCGTGGTCACCCTGGCCGGCATGCTCACCGGCGTGCAGCGGCGTATCACCAAGCAGGGCAAGCCGTGGGCCTCGGCCACCCTGGAGGACCTCGGCGGCGCGGTCGAGGCGCTGTTCTTCCCCAACACCTACGAGCTCGTCGGGCAGTACATCGCCGAGGACGCGATCGTGGTGGTGAAGGGCCGCATCGACCGGCGCGACGAGACCCCGCGGCTGATGGCGATGGACCTGTCCATCCCGGACGTGTCCGCCGCCGAGGAGAACCGGCCCGTCGTGCTCTCCCTGCCGGCCACCCGCTGCACGCCGCCGCTGGTCGACCGGTTGAAGGAGATCCTCATCAACCATCCAGGCAAGGCCGAGGTACACGTGAAGCTCAGTCACGGATCCCGGACCACCTTGCTGCGGCTCGGCCCCTACCACGTCAACCCGACGACGGCCCTCAAGGGCGACCTGAAGGCGCTGCTCGGCCCGAACAGCTTCTCGTGACAGCGGTGACGGCGGTCACGAGGTAGTGTCGGCGGGTGCACAAGCACGCCCTCGCCGACGACCTGCGCCCACGTCGGTCGTTATGGCTCTCCCGGCGTGCGCGGTGGTCGTCCGCCGCGGTCGCCGTGCTGGCCGTCATCCTGCTGGTGTTCACCGTGGTGTACCGCGTGAGTCAGCGACCGTACGGCTTCGACCGGCTCGATCGGATCGGCGGGGTGCCCATGCCGCCCGGCACCGAGCGGTCCCGCGTCTACCTCGACGGCGGCCGCGCCTTCGTCGGTCACCCGACCGGCGACGGCGGCTATGACCTGCGCGCCGTCGACGCCGCCAAGCCCTCGACCACGGTGTGGACCAACACCACCCTCGGCGCCGTGGAGACATTCCGCTCGGCCCGCGGCATGGTGGAGGTGACCGGCCCGGCCGTCGCGGGGCACCGCAAGGTCACCCTGCTCAACGCCAACAACGGCGTGCCGTTCACCAGCTTCGACGTGCTCACCGGCGACCGCTGGGAGCTCATCGGGAAGTACTTCGTCCGCTACGCCGCCGCCGAGCACCGCCTCACCGTCACCGACGTCGGCAACGGCCACCAGACGGCGGTCGTGGACCAGCCGGGCGGGGCGGACAGCTGGTGGCTGTCCGACAACTGGAGCGGTCAGCAGGTCGCCACCTCGATCAGCGGCGAGCCGCTCGACGAGGCCATCACCGTCGACCCGCACATCGTGCGGGCCACCGCCGACCGCGGCCTGGAGGTCCTCGGCCTGGCCGGCGGCAAGGTCCTGGGCGCCGGCACGGGCCTGGCCGACCCGGGCGACCTGGTGTACGCCTACGAGGACCAGGTCTTCGTCGCCCCCCGCGCCGCCGGCACGCAGCTGCGCGTCTACGACCGCACCCACCTGAGCAAGCCGCAGTGGACCTGGGCATCACCCGACGCGCAGGACATGCCGCTGTTCGTGACCGCGTGCGGCGAGCGGCGGGTCTGCGTCGGCGAGGAGCACCACGTCACCGAGCTCAACGCCGACACCGGCGAGGTCGTCTGGCGGGTCGCCGCCGAGCGCCCGTCGCAGGCCGTCCCGGTCGGCGACCGGGTCATGGTGCGCACCGCGACCCAGGCGACCGGGGTGACCGAGACGCTGCTCGACGCCACCGGCCGGACCGTGCGCAGCTGGCCGGACAAGCGCGCGGCGCGCCTCGACGAGGGCAGCTACCTGCTGCTGCCGGCCGTGCCGCCGCCGGGGCAGTACCCCTGGACGGGGGTTGACGCCTCCCGCGGTACGGCACGGGAGCTCGGCAGCATCGCCGCCCGCCCGGACGCGTGCGTGTGGAGCCACACCTACCTGGCCTGCGCGACGCCGGCCGAGGTGGTCTTCTATCGCATCCGGGCGCCCTGGTACTCGCTCTGACGCTCCCGCTGGCGGCGCCCCAGCCGGAACATGGCCACGGCGCCGATGCCGACCCACACCACGTTCACGACGACCGACGGCCACGCCCGGCTGGCCGCCGAGTTCACCGCCAGGGCCACGGCCCCGAGGATGTTCATGACCTGGAACACGGCCCCGTCCCCGGCCAGCCGCTTGCTCGACACGAGCGCGTAGGCGGTCAGCACCAGCGCCGCGCCGACCCACCCCAGCACGCCGATCACGACAGCACCGCGAACGCGCGCACGGTGAACGTCCCCATGCCCTCCACCTTCGGCGGCACCGCCGTGAACCGGAACCCGGTGGCCGGCAGCGCGGCCAGGTTCGTCAGGTGCTCGACCACGAAGATGCCGGCCGCGAGCAGCCCGGTGTGGGCCGGGCGGCGCCCGTCGGCCCGCGAGTCGATGTTGACCGAGTCGATGCCGACGAGGGCCGGCCGCCGCGCCACGATCCAGTCCACCGCGTCGGCGGTGAGGAACGGCGCGTCCTCGGCGCCGTAGTGGTCCGTGCCGAAGTGGCGGCTCCATCCGGTACCGATGATCAATGCCCCGTCCGCGACGGACCCCGGCACCGTCTTGTCCAGGTGCGCGGCCGTGATCGCGACGAGCCCGGCCGTGTCGACCGCCGTCCCGGCCAGGTCGGCCACCCGCTCCAGCGGCACCGCGGCCAGGTCCGCCCCGCCGTCGAAGCGGTGCGCGGGCGTGTCGAGGTACGTCCCGGTGTTCGCGATCATCTCGATCCGCCCGATGTGGAAGTCGGTCCCGGGCGAGTAGATCTCGCGGGCCGCCTCCCGGGTCAGGTAGTCGCTCAGGACGGGCCCCGGCATCCCCGGGTATGTGATCATCCCGGCGCGGACCGGATGGCTCAGATCGACGATTCGGCTCACGCGGACGATCGTCGCATGCAGCCCAGCTAATGCGTGAACGAGAATCTCTGCAGCGGGCCTTAAGATGGGCTGAACATGGACCTCGACCCGCGGCGCCTCGCCGTGCTGGCCGCGATCGCCCGTCGCGGCACCCTCGCCGGCGCCGCCGCGGCCCTGCACGTGACCCCGTCGGCCGTCTCGCAGCAGCTCGCCCAGCTCGAGCACAGCGTCGGGCGCCCGCTCGTCGACCGCACCGGCCGCCGGGCCGTGCTGACCGCGGCCGGGCGGGCGCTGGCGAACCGGGCCGAGGCGATCGCCCGCGAGCTCGCCGAGGCCGAGCGCGAGCTGGCCGCCATGTCGGGCCGCGCGGCGGGCCTGGTGCGGGTGGCCGCCTTCCCGACCGTGATCCGCCACCTCCTCGTCCCGGCCATGGCCCGGCTGGCCGCCGAGCACCCCGACGTCACCTGCGCCATCACCGAGCTCGACGGCGCCCCGGCCCTGCGCGAGCTGCGCCTCGGCGGCATCGACGTGACCATCACCGAGCGCGACGCGGTACGCGGCACGGAGCCCCGGCGGCAGGTGACGGTGGTGCCGCTGTGCGAGGACCCGTACCGCGTGGTCGTCCCCGTCGACTGGCCCCCGGTCCACTCCTACGCCGACCTCGCCGACCGGCCCTGGGTGGTGGGGCCGCCCTCGTCCACGGCGGGGGAGGTGCTCGACCGGCTGGGGCGGGAGCGGGGGTTCACGCCGCGGCGGGCCCACTCCTGCGTGGACTACCCGGCGGTCCTGGCGCTGGTGGCCGCGGGGCACGGGGCCACCATCGCGCCCGACCTGGCGCTGCGGGGCATGGACCGGGCCGGGGTGACGGTCACCGGGCTGGCGGGGGCGGGCGCCCGGCGCTTGGACGCGCACGTGACCGCCGGCCGGGCCCAGCTACCCGCCGTCGAGGCCGTCCTGGAGTGCCTGAAGGCGGCCGTACCCTGAGCAACAGCGACCGAAGGCGCCGCACCACGAACAACGGCGGGCGAAAGCGACATGTCGGATTTATGCTCCGGCAGGTCATAAATCCGAAAAGTCGCGGGGTGGGGCGCCCGACTTTTCGGACAAACCGACCACCAGCCGCATTCCGTAGGCTAGCAGCATGATCACCACGCTGGACGACCCGCAGACCCCGTTCCTGGCGCTCGACCCCGCGATCGTCGCGGCCAACGTGCGCCGCCTCCGGTCGCGGCTCGCCCCGCTGGGCGTCACCCTGCGCCAGCACGTCAAGACGGCCAAGTCCCTCGACGTGGCGCGCCTCGCGGGCGACGGCCCGATCACCGTCTCGACCCTCGCCGAGGCCGAGGCGTTCGCCGCCGCCGGCCACCGCGACATCGTCTACGCGGTCGGCATCGCCCCGCACAAGCTCGACCGCGTCTGCGCCCTGCGCGACGCCGGCGTCGACCTGGTCGTCCTCCTCGACACGCCGGAGCAGGCGGCCGAAGCCGGCCGGCGTGGCCTCCCCGCCCTGATCGAGGTCGACTGCGACGGCCACCGCGGCGGCCTGCGCCCCGACGACCCGGCCCTGGTACACGTCGCCGCCGCCCTGCGGGGCGCCGGCGGCGAGGTCCGGGGCGTCCTGGTGCACGCCGGCGAGTCGTACTTCGCCGCCGGGGACAATGCCCTGCGCCGCGCCGCCGAGGAGGAACGCCGCGCCGCCGTCGAGGCCGCCGGGGTCCTGCGCGCGGCGGGCCACCCGGTGAAGGTCGTCAGCGTCGGCTCCACCCCGACCGCGCACTTCGCCACCGACCTGACCGGCGTGACCGAGGTACGGGCCGGCAACTTCGTCTTCTTCGACCTGGTGATGGCCGGCATCGGCGTGTGCACCCCGGCCGACCTGGCCGTCACCGTCGTGGCCACGGTGATCGGGCACCGCCCGGACAAGGGATGGATCCTGACCGACGGCGGCTGGATGGCCACGTCGAGGGACCGCGGCACCGCGCGGCAGCGCGTCGACCAGGGCTACGGCCTGGTCGCCGCCGCCGACGGCACCCTCCTCCCGGACCTGCTGATGACCGACGCCAGCCAGGAGCACGGCATCCTGTCGATGCGCCCGGGCAGCCCGCACGCGCTGCCGGACCTGCCGGTCGGCGTCCGCGTGCGCATCCTGCCCAACCACGCCTGCGCGACGGCCGCCCAGCACGACGCCTACCACGTCCTCGCCGACGACGGCCGCACCATCGACGCCGTCTGGCCCCGCATCCGGGGCTGGTGAAGGGGCTGGTGAGGCGTCAGTGCGGGAAGGCCCGGGCGGCCCGCGGCGTCACCTCCACACGGAAGGCCTGGATCCGCGACGCCACCTGGCCGATGCTCAGCGTGTCCTCCAGCCGGTCGAGGTACAGCGACCGCCCCGCCAGCCCGGCGACGGTGAACGAGAAGTAGATCGCCATGAGCGGGTTCACGAAGAGCGTCGAGTTCGCGGGCCGGTAGCTCAGCCGCACGTTGCCCGCCTCGCCGGCGAGCGCCGCCGCGATCTGGCCGTTGACGATGCTCGGGCGCAGCGGGGTGTGCCGCTGGGCATGGGCGACGGCGTCGCGGTAGAGCAGCGCCTCCGCGCTGCCCGACGGGATCGACAGCGCGCCCAGGTAGGCGCCGGCCCGGTCCAGCGCGGCGATGTTCTCCAGCACCTGGCTGTGGTTCACCCCGTGGTACGCGTCGATGCCGAAACCCAGGCAGGTGACCAGGCGGGTCGGGACCTCGGTCAGCCCGGCCACGGCGGCGAGGCTCGTCATGTCCTCCTCCGGCGTGCCCAGGCCCGACTCGTCGCCGCGCATGAGGATGTCGGTCCCCCCGTCGACCAGCACGATCGCGTCGGCGCCGACGCGCTCGACCAGCGCGCGGTAGGCCTCGCGCAGCGGCCGCACGCCGGTCCTCGGGAAGGCCCACACGGCCGGCGGCAGATGGTTGGCGGCCAGCCACCGCGACAGGGTGCGCTCCGGGAAGTACTCCTCGGGCCCCTGCGTGCCGGGGGTGACCTCGGTCGGATCGGGCACATCGACGAACGACAGGTTCGCCAGCTGTACGGCAACCCCTTCCGCGTGCAGGGCGAGGGCCAGGGGGAGCCCGGCGTACACGTCGAACCCCCCGCCCGCCCCGGCGATCACCACGCTGCGCCGCCCGCGCAGGGCCTCGAAGAGCGGCGGTACCCCTAGTTCCATAGGACAGATCACCCCTAAGTGGAGGTTGTCACAAGGGTGGCCGAACGACCGATGGGCGTGTTTAGCATCCGTGCATGAGTGTGCCCGAGTCAGACGACCTGCAGCAGTGGCGCCGGCTCGCGCTGGGCGTGCTGCGTAAGTCCGGGCTGGCCGGGGAGGACGCCGCGCCGGAGGACGTCGAGGCGCTGCTGTCCACCGAGACCTACGATGGGCTGCGCATCGCCCCGCTGTACACCGCGGCCGACGTCGCACCCCCGGCCGGCGTGCCGGGGCAGGTGCCCTTCGTGCGCGGTGGCAGCGCGGCGGCCCGGCCGTGGGACGTGCGCCAGCGCCACGCCGACCCGGACGCGAAGGCGACCCGGGCCGCGATCCTCGACGACCTGGAGAACGGCGCGACCTCGCTGTGGCTGGCCGGCATCGCCCCCGCCGACCTGGCCGAGGCGCTCGACGGCGTGCTGCTCGACCTGGCCGCGGTCGTGCTCGACAACGGGCCCGACACCCTGGCGGCGGCGCGGGCGTTCCTGGCCCTTCCGGGCGAGGGCAAAACCGGCAACCTCGGCGCCGACCCGCTCGGGCTGCAGGCGCGCACCGGGCAGCCGGCCGACCTGGCGGTGCTGGGCACCCTCGCGAAGGAGTCGCCGGTGCCGGTGGCGACGATCGACGCCACGGTGTACCACGACGCCGGCGCCGGCGACGCCCAGGAAGTCGGCTACGCCACCGCCACCGGCGTGGCCTACCTGCGCGAGCTGGTCGCCGCCGGGCTGAGCGCCGGGATGGCGCTCAGGCAGCTGGAGTTCCGCTTCGCGGCCACCGCCGACCAGTTCACCACCATCGCCAAGCTGCGCGCCGCCCGCCGGATCTGGTCCCGGGTGGCCCAGGTCTGCGAGGTGCCGCACCTCGGCGCCCAGCGCCAGCACGCGGTCACCAGCGACGCGATGATGACCGCCCGCGACCCCTGGACCAACCTGCTGCGCACCACCGTCGCCTGCTTCGCCGCCGGAACCGGCGGGGCCGACGCGGTCACCGTGCAGCCGTTCGACGCGCGGCTCGGGCTGCCGGACGGGTTCTCCCGGCGCATCGCCCGCAACACCCAGACGCTGCTCGTCGAGGAGTCCGGGGTCGCGCGGGTGCTCGACCCGGCCGGCGGTTCCTGGTACGTCGAGTCGCTCACCGACGCCCTCGCGCACGCCGCCTGGGACGTGTTCAACGAGGTCGAACGGGCCGGTGGGATGGCCGCCGTGCTGCGCAGCGGGCTGGTCGAGGACCGCATCGGCGCGGTCCGGCTGCGGCGCGAGGACGACATCGCGCACCGGCGGCAGCCGATCACCGGCGTCTCGGAGTTCCCCGACCTCGCCGAGCGGCGGCCGGTACGCGCCCCGGCGCCGTTGCCGCCTTCCGGCGGTTTACCGCGCCTGTCGTACGGCGAGAGCTTCGAACGGCTGCGCGACGCCGCCGACGCCGCCTCGACACCCCCGGTGGTCCGCCTGGTGGCGCTGGGCTCGCCGGCCGCCCACTCCGCCCGCGTCTCCTTCGCCGGCAACCTTTTCGCCGCCGGCGGGGTGCGGCTGGCCGACGAGCCGTCGACGGTCGCCTGCATCTGCGGTTCCGACCGCTCGTACGCCGAGGAGGCCGCCGACGTCGCCGCGCGCCTCAAGGCCGAGGGCGTGCGGACCGTCTGGCTGGCCGGCAAGCCTGGCGAACACGCTGGCGTCGACGCGTACCTTTACAGCGGATGCGACGCGCTGGACGTGCTCCGCCGCGCGCACCGAGACCTGGGAGTAGCACCGTGATCCCCGACTTCTCCGAGGTGGCCCTCGGCACGCCCCGGGCCGAGAGCTCGCTCGACCCCGCCGGCGCGCCCGAGCCGTGGCACACGCCCGAGGGCATCGACGTCAAGGGCGTGTACGGCCCCGGCGACCTCGACGGCATCGAGTTCCTGCACGGGCTGCCGGGCATCGCGCCGTACGTCCGCGGCCCCTACCCGACCATGTACACGACCCAGCCGTGGACGGTGCGGCAGTACGCCGGCTTCTCCACCGCCGAGGAGTCCAACGCCTTCTACCGCCGCAACCTCGCCGGCGGCCAGAAGGGCCTGTCGGTCGCCTTCGACCTGGCCACCCACCGCGGCTACGACTCCGACCACCCGCGCGTGGCCGGGGACGTCGGCATGGCCGGCGTGGCGATCGACTCGATCCTCGACATGCGCCGGCTCTTCGAGGGCATCCCGCTGGACCGCATGAGCGTGTCGATGACCATGAACGGCGCCGTGCTGCCGGTCCTGGCGCTGTACATCGTCGCCGCCGAGGAGCAGGGGGTGGCGCCGGAGCAGCTGTCCGGCACCATCCAGAACGACATCCTCAAGGAGTTCATGGTCCGCAACACCTACATCTACCCGCCGGTCCCGTCGATGCGGATCATCGGCGACATCTTCGGGTACACGTCGCGGCACATGCCGAAGTTCAACTCCATCTCGATCTCCGGCTACCACATCCAGGAGGCCGGGGCGACCGCCGACCTGGAGCTGGCCTACACCCTGGCCGACGGCGTGGAGTACCTGCGCGCGGGCCGCGACGCCGGCCTCGACGTCGACGCGTTCGCGCCCCGGCTGTCGTTCTTCTGGGCGATCGGCATGAACTTCTTCATGGAGGTCGCCAAGCTGCGGGCCGGCCGGCTGCTGTGGTCCCGCCTGGTCCGCGACTTCGGCGCCAAGAACCCGAAGTCGCTGTCGCTGCGCACGCACTGCCAGACCTCCGGCTGGTCGCTGACCGCCCAGGACGTGTTCAACAACGTGGTGCGCACCTGCGTCGAGGCGATGGCCGCGACCCAGGGCCTCACCCAGTCGCTGCACACCAACGCGCTGGACGAGGCCCTCGCCCTGCCGACCGACTTCTCGGCCCGCATCGCCCGCAACACCCAGCTGCTGCTGCAGCAGGAGTCCGGCACCAACCGGGTCATCGACCCGTGGGGCGGCAGCGCCTACGTCGAGCGCCTGACCCACGATCTGGCCGCCCGCGCCTGGGCCCACATCGAGGAGGTCGAGCGGGCCGGCGGCATGGCCCGGGCGATCGGCGAGGGCATCCCGAAGCTGCGCATCGAGGAGGCCGCGGCCCGCACCCAGGCCCGTATCGACTCGGGCCGCCAGCCGGTCATCGGGGTCAACAAGTACCGCCCCGACGCCGACGAGCCGATCGAGGTCCTCAAGGTCGACAACTCCGCCGTCCGGGCCGCCCAGATCGCCCGCCTCGCGCGGCTGCGCGCGGAGCGGGACGCCGACGCCTGCGCCGCGGCCCTGGACGCCCTCACGGCGGGCGCCGCCAACGGCGCGAACCTGCTCGAACTGTCGGTCGCCGCCGCGCGGGCCCACGCCACCGTCGGCGAGATCTCCGACGCGCTGGAGAAGGTGTTCGGGCGGCACGTGGCCCAGATCCGTACCATCTCCGGGGTGTACCGCGACGAGGCCGCCGGCGCCGGGAACGTCGAACGGGTGCGCGCCGCCGCCGAGGCGTTCGCCGAGGCCGAGGGCCGCCGCCCGCGCATCCTGGTCGCCAAGATGGGCCAGGACGGCCACGACCGCGGCCAGAAGGTGATCGCGACCGCCTTCGCCGACCTCGGCTTCGACGTCGACGTCGGCCCCCTCTTCTCCACCCCGGGCGAGGTGGCGCGGCAGGCGGTCGAGGCCGACGTGCACATCGTCGGCGTCAACTCCCTCGCCGCCGGCCACCTCACCCTGGTGCCGGCCCTGCGCGCGGAGCTCGCCGAGCTGGGCCGCGACGACATCCTCGTCGTGGTCGGCGGCGTCATCCCGCCCCAGGACTACGACGAGCTGCGCGCCGCCGGCGCCGCCGCCATCTTCGGCCCCGGCACGGTCATCGCCGACGCCGCCCTGAACCTGCTGGAGGTGCTGCGATCCCGGTTGCAGCACTGAGCGAGTTCGTCGACGGCGTGCTGGGCGGCTCGCGCGCCTGGATCGCCCGCGCGATCACGCTCGTCGAGTCCACCCGGGCCGACCACCGCGAGCGCGCCCAGGAACTGCTGGGCGTCCTCACCCCGCACGCCGGCCACGCCCGCCGCATCGGCGTGACCGGCGTCCCCGGCGTCGGCAAGTCCACCTTCATCGACGCCCTGGGCACGCAGCTCACCTCGTCCGGCCACCGGGTGGCGGTGCTGGCCGTCGACCCGTCCTCGACCCGCACCGGCGGCAGCATCCTGGGCGACAAGACCCGCATGACCCGCCTGGCCGCCGACCCTGCCGCGTTCGTCCGCCCGTCGCCGACCTCGGGCACGCTGGGCGGCGTGGCCCGCGCGACCCGCGAGGCCATGGTCGTCGTGGAGGCCGCCGGCTACGACGTGGTGCTGGTGGAGACGGTGGGCGTCGGGCAGTCCGAGACCGCGGTCGCCGACATGGTGGACACCTTCCTGCTGCTGGCCCTGGCCCGCACCGGCGACCAGCTCCAGGGCATCAAGAAGGGCGTCCTGGAGCTCGCCGACGTCATCGCCGTGAACAAGGCCGACGGCCCGCACGAGACCGACGCCCGGTCCGCGGCCCGCGAGCTGTCCGGCGCCCTGCGCCTGCTGCGCACCGAGCGCACGTCGTGGCAGCCGCCGGTGGTCACCTGCAGCGGCCTGACCGGAGCCGGCCTGCCGGAGCTGTGGGCGCAGCTGACCCGCCACCACGACGCCCTGGCCGACTCGGGCGCCCTGCGCACCCGGCGCGAGCGGCAGCAGCTCGGCTGGGTGTGGTCGATGACCCGCGACGCCCTGCTGGACGGGCTGCGCACCAGCCCGGCGGTGCGCGAGCTGGCCCCGTCGGTCGAGCGCCGCGTCCTGTCCGGCGAGCTGACCCCGGTCCAGGCCGCCGAGGCCCTCCTGGCCGCCTACCGCGGCGGCCAGGCCTGACGGGCCGTTGCTCAGATCTCGACCGGGGCGCCGGTTTCCAGGTCGATGACCTCGATGGCCTCCATCGGGCAGGAGGCCACGGCGTCCAGAACGGCCTCGTCGGGCGCCACGTCCGGACGCACCGGATGTGAGCGGCCGTCGGCGTCGCTCAGCTCGAAGTGGCCGGGGGCCAGGCCGGTGCAGCTTCCCGACCCGATGCAGGTGTGGTTCACGGAGATGCGCCACATGCCGTACAACCTATCGAACTCCGGTTGCAGCAAAAGTCGGACTGATCTTGGCAGGATCTTGCGTGCATCGTTGAAAGTTCCGTAGCCTCTGCATCGCAGGCGCGCCACGCAGTGATGATCCAGAGGATCGGTGAACGTGGACATCCCCTTTCGCACCGGGCGGGCCGCCGAAGGCCCGCTGATCTGGGCGCAGCTCGCGATCTGGAACGTGTTGCGGTGGCTGCCGGTCGAGGACACCACGCTCAACCTGCTCGTCCGGGTGCCGGTGCCGGACGGGCGGGGGCTCGCGGACGTCGCCGACGGCCTGCGGCGGCTGGTGGAGCGGCACGACTCGCTGCACACGGTGTACGCCGACACGCCGGCCGGCCCGGTCCAGCGCGTCCTCGCCGAGGGGGTGCTGGCGCTGCAGGTCCACGAGCTGGACGACCTCGGGGACGTCGGGCTGGAGGAGGCGGCGGCCGGGATCGGGGAGGCGCTGCGCAGCCCCCGGTTCGACATCGGCGCCGACCTGCCGCTGCGGGCCGCGGTCCTGCTGTGCGCCGGCCGGCCGCTGCTGGTGCTGCTCGCCGCGAGCCACATGGCCGTGGACGGCTGGAGCTTCAACATCGTCCGCGCGGACCTGGCGGGGCTGCTCGCCGACCCGGCGGGCGTGGCCGAGCCGGGGCAGCAGCCGCTGGAGCGCGGGGAGTACGAGCGCTCGGCCGTCGGCCGCCGCAGGGAGGCGAAGGCCCTCGCGTTCTGGCAGCGGCACCTGGAGTCCCTGCCGGACCGCATGATCGAGCGGCCGCGCGACGACGGGACGCCGCGGCTCGACTGGGGACTCATCCAGTCGCCGGCCATGGCGCTGGCCGTGCACGCGCTCGCCGCCCGCCACGGGGTGCCCTCGGCCACGGTGCTGCTGGGCGGCGTGACGCTGCAGCTGGCCGCGTACCTCGGCGAGGAGGAGGCCGCGCTGCGCATGATCGTGTCGACCCGGTTCCGGCCGGCCAGCCGCGGGGTGGTCGCCGCGTTCAACCAGAACGCGCTGTTCCGGCTCGACTGCGCGCCCGGGCGGCACGGCGCCGAGACGGTCGGGCAGCTGCTGCGGCGCTCGGCCGACGCCGCGTTCGCCGCGTACGCCCACTGCGAGTACGACCCGTTCGCCCTCGACGCCATGTTCGCCGCGCTGGCGGCCCGGCGGGGCGTGCGCCCCAACGGCTACTGCTTCTTCAACGACACCCGCTTCGGCCTGCTCGACGCCGACCCGCCCGCGCCCCCGCCGGGCGACGACGACCTCGCCGCGCGGGTCGCCGACCTGCTGCCGGCGACGAAGCTGCGCTCGCCGGTGATCGACCGGCTGCCCATGCACGCGAACTTCTTCATGTTCCTCATGGATCTCGGGGAGACCGCGGAGCTGATGCTGTCGGTGGACCGCGGCTTCTTCGGGCGGCGGGGGCCGCTGGGGTTCCTGGCCGACCTGGAGCGGCTGATCGTCAGGGCGGCGGTCGACGCCGGCGCCACGACGGCCGGCCTCTACGCCGCGGTCCGCTGATCACGCTCGGTGATCGCCGCCGCGCGGAAATGATCAGCGGTTCACGCGCAGCGGGGCCGCGCTCACCACGGACTGCAGCGCGCTGAGCACGGACAGCAGGTCCGGCGGAAGGTCGCGAACCATCGCCCGCAATCCGTTGCGAGTTACCGCAGGATCGGGCGAAACGATTTCCGAGTCCAATCCCGCGATGAGGACGTGCCCGGCGAGAAGGGCGGTCTGATAGTCCAGCCGCCCCGCGTTCTCGATCATGTGATTGAGCATGATCGCTGGACTCGACCCGACCGCCGGATCTGACGCAACGTATTTGCGTCGCCCGAACGGGCCGCTGCGCACCTCTTCCACGAGATTCGCGTCGATCAGCCGAGCGGTCACTCCCGAACCGACCGATCGGGCCAAGTGTGAGATCCATTCACGCAACGGGTAGCTCACCGGCTGGGCGGCCAGCTCCTGCAGGGTCGACTGCCAGACCGGGTCGTTCGGCGGGGCCGGGCGCGGCACCACGACGACCCGCCCCTGAGCCACGTTGACCAGGCTGGCCATCCACAGCTCGGCCAGCACGCACGAGGCCAGCCCGGCCCCGAGTATGGGCGCCGCGCACAGTGGCCGGCCGGAGTAATCATGGTGCGCGAACAGCCAGAATTCGTCGGCCAGCGGTAGCCGGCGCGGTGCAGTCATGATCCCTCTCGACTTGATCCGGACGCACGACAAAAGCGCGCACGGCAAATCGCCCCCGGGCGGCGTTCGCGTGGGCAGACTAGTGCATCCGGCCGCGGCATAACAACCGTCACCGCAAATGCATTATTGCGCGCTCGTTAACGCGGTCGTTCGGGATTGCACGACCTTCGGCACGACCCCTAGAGTGCCTTGTCCGCTTTGATGAATGCGAGGATCTCGATGGCTCAACCTGCACCCGCCGCACCGGGTCTGCGGCAACGACGCCTCGGCGTGGGATCGCTCATCTTCTTCACGGTCTCGGCGTCCGCGCCGATGACCGTGCTCGCCGGCGGCGTCGTCACCACCTATGCGGTGACCGGCAGCATCGGCGTGCCGCTGTCGTTCCCGATCCTGGGCGTGGCGCTGGCCCTGTTCACCGTCGGCTATGCCGCGATGACGCGGTACGTCGAGAACGCCGGCGCCTTCTACGCCTACATCGCGCTGGGGCTCTCCCGTGCCTGGGGCGTGGCCGGCTCGGCCGTCGCGATCGTCGCCTACAACACCATCCAGATCGGGTTGTACGGGCTGTTCGGCTGGGCGTTCAGCGGGTTCGCCGCCGCGCACTGGCAGGCCGACCTGCCCTGGTGGGCGTGCGCCCTGGGGGTCTGGGCGATCGTCGGGCTGCTCGGGCTGTTCAACGTCGACCTGTCCGCCAAGGTGCTGGGCTTCTTCCTGATCGCCGAGATCATCGCGGTCCTGCTCTTCGACATCGGCGGCTTCGGCCACCCGGCCGGCGGCTCGGTCAGCACCGAGTCCCTCGCCCCCGGCAGCCTGTTCACCTCGGGCGTCGGCGGCGTCTTCGCGTTCGGCATCGCGGCCTTCGTCGGCTTCGAGTCGGCCGCCGTGTACTCCGGCGAGGTCAAGGACCCGCGCCGCACCGTGGCCCGGGCCACCTACGTCGCCGTCGCCATCACCTCGGTGCTCTACGCCGTCTCCGCCTGGGCCCTCGCGTCCGCGTCGGGCAAGGACGGCCTCGCCGCCGGGCCGGCCGACCCGTTCGGCATGATCGGCCAGTGGTTCGGCACCGGGCTGTCCACCGCCGCCAACGTGCTGTTCCTGACCAGCGTGTTCGCCGCGCTGCTGTCGTTCCACATGGTCGTGTCCCGGTACACCTTCGCGGCCGGGCAGGAGGGTGTCCTGCCGCGCTTCACCGCCGCGACCTGGCGCCGGACCGGCTCGCCGGTGGCCGGCTCGCTGCTGCAGTCGCTCGCCGGCGTGGTCACCTTCGCCATCTTCGCGATGCTCGGCCGGGACCCGCTGCTGGAGCTGTTCACGTGGCTGTCCTACGTGGCCGCGGTCGGCGTGCTCGTGCTCATGATCGGCACCTCGGTGAGCGTCCTGGGGTACTTCGCCCGCCGCGACTCCGTCGAGAGCGTCTGGCAGCGGATCATTGCGCCGGGACTGGCCGCGATCGCGCTCATCGCCATCACGGCCACGGTCGTGGTGAACGCCGACTCGATCCTCGGCGCCGAGAAGGGCTCCGTCCTCACGTACGTGCTGCCGGGCATCGTCGCGGCGGCCGTCGTGATCGGGCTGCTGTGGGGGTACACCATCAAGCTCACCCGCCCGTCGGTCTACGCCGGGATCGGCGAGGGCGGCGCGCGCCAGGCCGCGGCGCTGGCCGGCATCGAGGACCTGCTCGCGCAGGACGAGCGGATCCCGGCGTAACCCATGCACCCACTGGACAGACTCACCGCCGAAGAGATCACGGTCGCCCGCGCGGTGCTGGACAAGGCCGGGCTGCTCGGGCCGACCGTGCGCTTCCCGTTCCTCGGCCTCGAGGAGCCGGCCAAGGACGAGGTGCTCGCGCACCGCGACGGCGACCCGGTGGACCGCCGGGTCCGGGCCGTGCTGCTCGACGTGGCCACCGGCGCCAGCAGCACCGTCGTCGCCTCGGTGACCCGCGGCGAGGTCGACTGGCAGCGCGAGATCGACCCGGCCACCGACGGCCAGCCGGCGATCCTGCTGGAGGAGTTCATCGCCGTCGACGAGATCGTCAAGGCCGACCCCGGCTGGGTGGCGGCGCTGGCCCGGCGGGGCATCACCGTGCTCGACCTGGTCCGCCCCTGCCCGCTGTCGGCCGGCGACTTCGGCATCCCGGGCGAGCCGGGGCGGCGCATGCTGCGGGTGCTGTCGTTCCTGCAGCACCGGCCGGAGGACCACTGCTGGGCCCACCCGATCGACGGGCTGGTTGCCTACGTCGACCTGACCGAGCGGCGGGTGCTCGAGCTCGTCGACCACGAGGACCTCGCCGTGCCCGAGGAGGAGGGCAACTACGACGATCCGGCGTACGTCGGGCCGGACCGCGAGACGCTGAAGCCCATCGAGATCACCCAGCCCGAGGGGGCCAGCTTCACGGTGACGGGCGACGTCGTGGAGTGGGAGGGGTGGCGGCTGCGGGTCGGCTTCGACCCGCGCGAGGGCCTGGTGCTGCACCAGATCTCCCTGCAGGGCCGGCCGGTCTGCTACCGCGCCTCGGTGGCCGAGATGGTGGTGCCCTACGCCGACCCGTCCCCGGTCCACTTCTGGCAGAACTACTTCGACGCCGGTGAGTACCTGCTCGGCCAGCAGGTCAACAGCCTGCGCAACGGCTGCGACTGCCTGGGCGAGATCCGCTACCTCGACGCGGTCCTGGCCGACGGCGACGGGCAGCCCCGGGAGGTACCGAACGCCATCTGCATGCACGAGGAGGACTTCGGCGTGCTGTGGAAGCACACCGACCTGTTCACCGAGGCGCAGCAGACGCGGCGGCAGCGCCGGATGGTCATCTCCTACTGGGCCACCGTCGGCAACTACGACTACGGCTTCTACTGGTACCTCTACCTCGACGGCACGTTCCAGCTGGAGTGCAAGGCCAGCGGCGTCGTGTTCACCTCGGTCCACGCCGAGGGGTCCCCGTGGGCCGAGCCGGTGGCGCCGGGGCTGGGCGCGCCCGGCCACCAGCACCTGTTCAACGCCCGCCTGGACATGACCGTCGACGGCGTCGCGAACACCGTCGACGAGATCGACCTCGTCCGGCTGCCCTTCGGGCCGGACAACCCGCACGGCAATGCCTTCACCCGGCAGTACACCCGGCTCAAGAGCGAGGCGGAGGGGGCCCGCGACGCCGAGCCCGGGCTCGGGCGGGTGTGGCGGGTGGCCAGCGCCGAGCGGACCAACCGGCTGGGCCGGCCGACCGCCTACGTGCTGCACCCGGCGGGTCAGCCGGCGCTGCTGGCCGACCCGGGCTCCTCGATCGCCCGGCGGGCCGCCTTCGCCACCCGGCACCTGTGGGTCACGCGCTACGACCCGCAGGAGCGGTACCCGGCCGGCGACCTCGTCAACCAGCACCCGGGCGGGGCCGGCCTGCCCGCGTGGACGGCCGCCGACCGGGGGCTGGACGGCGCCGACGTGGTGCTCTGGCACACCTTCGGCATGACCCACTTCCCGCGCCCGGAGGACTGGCCGGTCATGCCGGTCGACGCCTGCGGGTTCACCATGAAGCCCTACGGCTTCTTCGACCGCAACCCGACGCTGGACGTGCCGGCCACGGTGGCCAAGCACTGCCACTGAGGTACCTTTCGCGCGGTTCCCCCCAGAAACCGTCAACCGGCCCGGTTGGCGGCCGATGGGGGGAACAGTATGCCCAGATTTCCGTGGATCGTGGCCGTGCTGTGCGCGCTCGCGATCGTGCTGACCCCGGCCGCCGCGGTGGCCTCGCCGTCGTCCCCTTCCGAGGGCGGGACGGCGGAGCTCACCGAGAAGCTCGATGCCGCCAACCGGGCCTACATCGACGCCCAGAACACGCTCGCCGCGTCCAGGCAGCGCCAGGCCGAGCTCGCCGCGCAGCAGGCCGACCTCGAGCCCCGCTACCTGCGGCTGCTCGCCGACACCACCCGCGTCTCCGTGATCGCCTACCAGATGGGCGGCGGCCTGCGCGACGCCTCGACCCTGCTCGACAGCCGCTCGCCCGGCGTCTTCGCCGACCGGGTCAGCCTGCTCGAGCTCGTCGCCCGTCACCAGGGCGAGAAGCTCAAGGAGCAGGCCGACCTGCGGGCCCGGCTGGAGGCCACCAAGGCCGGCATCGACGCCGAGGTGACCCGCCAGCAGCAGCAGGTCGAGGTCATGTCCCAGCAGAAGGCCGCGGTCGAGGCGGCCCTGCTCGACGCGCAGAACCAGGAGGCCATGCGCGCCCTGGACGTGGCCACCACGACCAGCGCCAAGGCCCCCGGCATCGCCGCCGAGCCGGCCCCGCGCCGCCCCGACGGCTCGTGGCCGCCGGAGACCTGCAGCGCCCAGGACCCGACCACCGCGGGCTGCCTGACCCCGCGCACCCTGCACGCCCTGCAGCAGGTCGAGAAGGCCGGCTTCAAGCACTACGTGTCGTGCTGGCGCCAGCCGCCCGAGCCGTACGAGCACCCGAAGGGCCGGGCCTGCGACTTCGCGGCCGACGCCGCCGGGTTCGGCGGCATCGCCGAGGGGGCCTCGAAGGAGTACGGCACCCAGCTCGCCGTCTGGCTGGTGCGCAACGCCGAGCGCCTCGGGATCATGTACGTGATCTGGTACCGCCAGGTGTGGACCCAGGCCGCCGGCTGGCATCCGTACTCGGGCGGCAAGGGCGACCCGGGCAGCGACCACACCAACCACGTCCACATGTCGATCTATTAAATCGATCGGTTTTATCGGTAATTCACACGGCGGACATTGACGCGCATCTTGCTCCCGTGATCTGATCCGAGAACTCTTCACGTTCTCTGATCGAGGAGAATCCATGCTTCGCCGGATCCTGCTCGCCGCCGCGCTGGCCGCCACCAGCGCCGTGGCGTTACCCACCCCCGCCAGCGCCGCCCTGCCCACCGCCGCCGTCGCCCTCGGCGACAGCTTCATCAGCGGCGAGGGCGCCGGCAGCTACCAGCCGGTCACCGACGTCAACGGCGTCGCCCAGGCCTTCCCCGGCTGGTCCGCCCCGAACAGCAACGCCTTCTTCTGCCACCGCTCCGCCAACGCCTCCCTGCTGCAGGCCTCGCTGGCGGGGATCCAGGACCGCTACAACCTGGCCTGCTCCGGCGGCCGCCCCGCCGACTTCACCGCCCCGGGCTCCGCCCGCGACAAGGGCCGCGCCGTGGCCGCCCAGCTCGACCAGCTCCGCGCCGTGGCCCAGACCCACGACATCGACCTCGTCCTGGTCGGGCTCGGCTCCAACAACAGCTCGTTCACCTTCGGCGACGTGGCCGAGAAGTGCGCCAACCGCTTCATCGCCGACGCGTGGACCGGCTGGTGGGAGTTCTGGGCGTACCTCAACGGCCCCGTCGAGCAGTCCCCGTGCACCGCCGACGACCTCGCCACCGCCGCCCAGTTCGCCGCGGCGACGGCCGAGACGGTCAACGCGGTCCGCCAGCTGCTCACCACGCTGAACCAGGTCGACGCCGACCACCAGCACCGCGTCGTCTTCCAGGACTACACCAACCCGCTGCCGTTCGACCTCGACCCGTCCTACTGGGAGGCCGACGGGCGCCAGGACGACCGGGACAAGTTCCGCGAGCTCGGCGCCGTGCGGTACGCCGCCGGCTGCCCCATCCACCGGGCCAGCCTCTCCGCCGGCCACCTCTTCTCGCAGGGCCTGGGCACCCTCGTGCAGACCGTCCGCAACACCCTTGCCGCCGAGTTCCCGAACGACGACCTGGTCTTCCTCGACGTCCAGCACGCCTTCGACGGCGCCCGCCTGTGCGAGCACCCCGGCAGCCCCGCCAACGCGCTGGCCACCCCGATCCGCCTGCAGGACGGCCCGAGCGGCACGTTCGTGACCAGCCTGTCGGGCAAGGACAAGATCGCCATCCAGCGAATCGCCAACACCTGCGTGTCGTACTTCCAGACCTGCCAGGAGTCGTGGCACCCGACCGCGGCCGGCCAGGCCGTCCTGGCCCAGTGCCTGAGCGCCGCGGCCACCACACCCGCCCGCGCGCTGACCTGCTCGCGCCAGCCCGACGGCCGGATCACCACCGCCTGATCACGGCGCTCCGGGCCGCTCGCCGTCAGCGCGGCGGCGGCCCGGAACCGCGCCGCCGCCTCACGGGGCTCCCTGTTGCCACTGGGCGTACACCCGCTTCGGCACCACCATGCGCCACGCGTCCACGATGATCTCGCGCAGCTCGTCGTCGCCGAGCAGCCCGAGATGGGCGCACACCCAGTGGTAGCGCATGTCCGAGGCCCGCGGCAGGAAGAACCGCTCGGGCTCGGTGGCCACCAGCGCGGCCCGCTCCTCGCGCGGGAACGCGAACCCGAGCGTGGCCTCGTCCCGCGACAGTGCCAGGTACACGATCCGCCCGACCCGGAACTTGACCCGGTCGTGGATCAGATGCTCGGTGGTGCGGGGCAGGCCCAGCGCCACCTTCCGCACGAGATCGACGCTCGCCATCAGCCTATGTTGGCACGTATGGAACCGGACGAGTACATCCGCGGGTTAGCCGCGGCGTCCCTGGCCAACGACGACGCGACGGGCTGGTGGGACACCCTGTACGTGGCCGCCGGCGAGGGGCGCACCGCCATCCCGTGGGACCGCGGCGGCCCCCACCGCCTGCTCGCCTCCTGGCCCGGCCTGTCCCGCGCGGATGCCGGGTCGTCCGATGCGGCGGGGACGCCGGCTGCCGCCGGACGGGGGACCGCCGTCGTGGTGGGCGCCGGGCTCGGCGGCGACGCGGAGTTCCTGGCCGCGCACGGCTGGCGCACCACCGCGTTCGACATCTCGCCCGCCGCGATCGACACGGCGCGGGAGCGGTTCCCGGACTCGCCGGTCGAGTACGCGGTCGCCGACCTGTTCGCCCCGCCCCCGCCGATGGCGGCCGGCTTCGACCTGGTGCTGGAGAGCATGACCGTGCAGGCGATGCCCCGCTCGTACCGGGCGCGGGCCGTCGCCGCCGTCCGCGCCCTCGTCCGCCCGGGCGGCACCCTGCTGGTCATCGCCGCGGCCATCGACGAGGGCGAGCAGTCCGAGGACGGGCCGCCGTGGCCGCTGACCCGCGCCGAGCTGGAGTCCTTCGCCACCCCGGCCCTGTCCGCGGTCTCGATCGAGGAGTTCACCGACGGCGGCCTGCACCGCTGGCGCGCCGAGTTCCGCGCCGCCTGATCGCTCTGTCAGGCGGCCCGCGCCGCCTGACCACTCGGCGGCCGGCCGACGCCGCCTGGCCACTCGGCGGGCGGCCGA
>NZ_BAAARV010000091.1:0-3771 GCF_039532525.1 Dactylosporangium salmoneum | reverse complement strand
GCCACTCGGCGGCCGGCCGACGCCGCCTGGCCACTCGGCGGGCGGCCGACGCCGCCTGGCCACTCGGCGGGCGGCCCGCGCCGCCTGGCCACTCGGCTGGCGGCCACTGGCTGCCCGCCAGCCTCAGCGCCGCACGATCGAGGAGATCAGGCCGTATTCGATCGCGTCCTCGGCGGTCAGCACGCGCCCCGACTGCAGGTCGTCCTCGACCCGGGCGCGGGTCTGCCCGGTCGCGGCGGCGATGCGCAGGATCAGGTCCTCGAGGTCGCGCAGGTATCGCCCGGCCTCCGCCACCACCTGGTCCGCCGTCCCGCCCGGCGAGGACACCTTCGGCTCGGCCAGCCGGAACCGCGCGTGGGCGAAGGCGGTGCGCTGGGCCGCCGCGCAGAACACCCCGAGCGCCGCCGCGCTCACCTCGCCGACCGCCGTGGCGTGCACCGGCGCCCGTACCGCGTCGATCGCGTCGACCAGCGTCCAGACCGCCGCCAGCGTGCCCTGCTCGGCGCTCATGTGCACGCTGATCGGCTCGGCGCCGCCCGCGTCCAGGGCGAGCAGCGTGGCCGCGGCCCGGGAGGCCATCTCGGGCTCGATCGGGCCGCGCAGGAACACCATGCGCCGCCCGAACAGCTGCTCGTCGAGCCAGGGGGCGTGCAGCGCCGGGGGCATCGTCGGGTCCTCGTCGGGACGCCGCTCGTAGGGTGAGCGCATGACCCGAACATAGGCGAGAACCCACCGCCGCGACCGCCCGCCGGCCCCGTTTCCGCTGCCGGCTGAACCCGGGCGGGGCCGGGCAATAATGCCAAACCGCCCGCGTTGAAACCTCCGGCTGGCAGCATGCGGGGATAGGGGCACCGGCCGGCGGTGCCCGCGCGCACCGTTCGGGAGCCGCCATGGCGGACGTTTCCACCGCAGAGTCGGGCCTGGTCGACCGGGACCTCATCGAGATCGTCAACGAGGTCTGGGACGCGTACCTCCAGCAGCCCGAGGCCGCCGCGGTCGAGGCACCGCAAGCCCCACACCCGCAGGCCATGACGGCCGCCGTGTCGATCACGGGCGCCTGGGAGGGGCACGTGCGCGTCCTGGTCCCGCCCGCGGCGGCCGGCGACATCACCGCGATCATGCTCGCCATGGAGGCCAGCGAGATCACCGACCGGGACGTGACCGACGCGATGGGGGAGCTCATCAACGTGGTCGGCGGCAACATCAAGAACCGTGGCGTCCAGCCGGCCAAGCTGGGCCTGCCGGTCGTCGCCACCGGCAAGATGCTGTTCCCGGCCACTCAGGAGACCCATCGCCTGGCCGTGAGCTGGAAAGACGGCGATCCGATCCTGTTCAGCGTCCTGCACGTCAACCCGGACCGCGCGGTGCTGCCGATCGTCGCCAAGAACCGCTGATCCGCCCGATTCACGCGCCTGAACCCGACATACGACCCGGCAGGCGAAAAATCGGGATAAGTCCGATAAATCTGGTCACGGAGTGCCGGATTTATCGGACTTATCGCAAAGGCGAACCGGTCACCAGGTGCGCTGCCGCACCAGCGCCGCCTCGACGCGCTCCGCCGGGGCGGGCTGGCCGTAGAAGTGGCCCTGGCCGTACCGGCAGCCCGCCGCCCGCACCAGCTCCAGGTGCTCCTGCGCCTCCAGCCCGTGCGCGACCACGGTCACGTCCAGGCGCCGGCCCAGCTTCACCACCACGTCGATGAGCGGCGGGGCCTGGCCGCCGCTCGCCGGGGGTGCATTGAACAGGGCACGGTCGACTTTCAGCAGGTCGGCCGGGAGGCGCCGCAGGTGGGCCAGCGACGTGCCGCCCGCGCCGAAGCCGTCCAGGGCCGTGCGCACCCCGATGGCCCGCACCGTCGCGAGCGGCTCGGCGACGCGGTCCAGGTCGGGGCCGAGCTCGCGCTCGGCGAGTTCGACGACCAGGTCGGACGGGTCGACCTGGTGGCTGTCGAGGGCCAGGCTCAGCCGGTTGGGGAAGCCGGGGGCGGCGAAGTCGTCGAGGCCGATGTTGACGGACATCCACACGCGGTACCCCTCGTGCTGCCACATCGACAGCTGGCGGCAGGCCCGGCTCAGCACCCAGTCGTGCACGTCGGCCGTGAGGCCCAGCTCGCGGGCCACGGTCAGGGTCTCGCCCGGCGGGACGGTGCCGAGCTTCGGGTGGCGCCAGCGCAGGAGGGCCTCGGCGCCGATCGGGTGGCCCTCGACGAGGTCGTAGACCGGGTGGTACGCCAGGTCCAGCTCCCCGCGCTCGATCGCGAGGGGCAGGTCCTGCTCCAGCGTCGCGCGGCGGACGTAGGCCTCCTCGGCGGCCTCGTCGTGCCACTCCACGCGGCCGCGGCCGGTGCGCTTGGCCCGCCGTAGCGCCAGGCCGGCACGGCGCAGCGTCTCCTCGGGGCCGCCGCCGGCGGGGGCCAGGCCGATGCCGGCCGACAGCTGCAGGACCGCGCCCGGCACCGGGTAGGGCTCGCCGAGCTCGCCGGCCAGGCGGGTGGCCAGGGTATAGGCGTGGATCTTGTCGGCGCGGGTGAAGACGGCGAACTCGTCGCCGTTGATGCGGGCGGCCACGTCGCCGGTGCCGGCGGCGGCGCGGATGCGGGCGGCCACCTCGACCAGCATCGCGTCGCCGACGTCCGGGCCGTGCAGGTCGTTGACGCCGGCGAGGCCGTCCAGGCCGACGGTGATGAGGAAGCCCGTGCCGGCGGTCAGCTCGCGCAGCAGGGCGCCGCGGTTGGCCAGGCCCGTGAGCGGGTCGGTGGCGGCGGTGCGCTGCAGGCTGCGCTCCAACTCGCGGCGCTCCCCGGCGTCGCGGAGGTGGACCACGAGGCCGTCGACCTCGGGGGTGTCGGCGATGGTGAACTCGACGTAGCGCCAGACCCCGAACCCGTCGCAGACCCGGGCCCGGATCGGGCCGTCCGCCTCGGCGTCCAAGGAGAAGCCGTCGACGGAGAAGGCGTCCGCAGGGTGCACCAGGCGCGCGAACGGGCGGCCGAGCACCTCCTGGTCGGACAGGCCGAACTGGCGGGCCGCGGCCGGCGACTGCCAGCGCACCGTGAGATCCCGGTCGAGCACCAGGATCACGTCGGACGAGCCGGCCACCAGGGACGTGAACGCCGTGTCGCGGGCGTCGAGCTCGCCGCTGAACCGCCGTACCGTCATCGCCTCGATGATCTCGCGAAGGACCACGGCGAGGACGGCCGCGGCCCCGACCACCATGGCCGCGATGCCGATCGTGCCCCGGCTGACCAGCGCGTAGAGCACCGCGCCGGCCCCGGCCAGCACCGGGGCGACCAGCAGCGGGTCGCCGATCAGCGTGCCGTCGACGACCCGGGCCTCGCCGGTGCGGCCGAAGACCGAGCGGCAGGCGCCGGCCCACACCAGGACCGCGCCGAGGACCAGCAGCGCGCCCGCGGACAGCAGCCAGGCGTCGTGCCGGGCCGGCTCGGCGGGCAGCAGCGGCACGGCCGCCATGCCCAGGGTCAGCAGGGCCACGCCGCCGGCGGCGGTGACCGCGGCCCAGCGCGGGAAGGGCGCGCGCACGCCGCTGACCACGGCGATCGTGATGCCGACGATGGCCAGCAGACAGGTCCAGAAGACCTTGCGGCTGGGCTCGCCGCCCACGTCGAGGATGAGCACGAGCAGGGTCAGGAACTTCCACAGGGCGACGCACACGCCGTCGAGGGCCCGGCGGGCCGCGGCGGCCGGGCGTGCGCCCACGCCGGCCAGCCCGAGCAGGCCGAGCAGCGGCACGAGCAGGGCGAGGCCGATCTTG
>NZ_BAAARV010000090.1:0-1503 GCF_039532525.1 Dactylosporangium salmoneum | reverse complement strand
GGCACCATCAGCGCCATCGCATTCCGGCCCAACGGCGAGATCCTCGTCCGCACCCCGGGCAAGCTCACGCTGCTCAACGCCGACCGCACCGTGAAGACCACCGGCACCGAACCGGCCGGGCTGAGCAAGTCCGACCTGATCGCCTACGTGGCCGCCTGACCCCTACCCGATCAGCCCTGGGAGCATCGATGTCGGCCATCGCCGCAACGATCTTGCCGCTAGACTCGGCGGTCGCGACTTGTTCAGCGACGTCGATCGGGTTGGTCATGGTTCACGGGGATGATGACTACGCGGTGTTCGTCCGAGCGCGCAGCCACGCGCTGCTGCGCTCGGCGTACCTGCTGACCGGCGATCAGCACTTGGCCGAGGACCTGGTCCAGGAGGCGCTGGCCCGCACGCATCGGGCGTGGGCCCGGTTGCACGAGACCGGCAACGCCGAGGCCTACGCTCGCCGGATCATGTACCACATGCAGGTATCGGTGTGGCGCCGGCGCAAGGTCGCCGAGGATCTGCCGGGCGAGCTACCCGACCGCAGCGACCACCGCAACGAGAACGCCGAGGCGATCACCCGGCGGATGACGGTCGAGCGGGCGCTGCGCTCTCTCAGCGCCAAACAGCGGGCCGTGGTGGTCCTGCGCTACTTCGAGGATCACACCGAGGCCGAGGCCGCCGACCTGCTCGGCGTGTCGATCAGCACCGTCAAGACGCAGACCAATCGCGCCCTGGAGCGTCTGCGCAAGCTCGTACCCGAGCTCGGGAACCTCCGAGCGGCGGAGGGAACCGGACGATGAACGACGACGACCTGCTCCGCGACAGCCTGGCCCGCATCGGTGAGCGAGCCGAGCCGGTCGACTTCCTCGACCGCTCGCTCGCCCGCTCGAAGCGCATCGGCCGCAACCAGCGCCTCATGAGCGGCGCCGCCGCGATCGTCGCGGTGGTCGTGGCGGGCGGTCTGGCCTGGCAACTCACCCGCCCCCCGGCCGGGGACTCCACCCCGGCCGGCGAGCACTCCCCGACCACGGCCATCAGCGCCAGCGAGAGCGCCGGCGCCTCCGCCGAGCCGAGCGACTCCCCGTCGTCCGCGTCGAGCTCGCCGCCGTCCGGCTCGGTCTCCGGCCTGCCGGGCCGGCTCTACTACTTCAAGGCCGGCGCCGACGCGATCATCCGCCTCGACGACGGCCAACCCATCACCGTCAACGGACCGCAGTACACGGCGAGCGTCTCCCCCGACGGCACCGCCATCGCCTTCATGGACCACGACAAGCTCGTCGTGACCGACCGCGACGGCAAGCACCCCCACACGCTCCTGACCGGCGTGCCCGGGCCCGGCTACGAACCGCAGTGGTCCACCGACAGCAAGCACCTCCTCGCCGCCAAAGGCCCCTCCAACGCCACCCCGACCTGGGGCACCATCGACGTCGCCTCCGGCACGTTCACGCCCCTGGCCAAGCAGGTCGGCCTCCACGCCAAGTGGTCCGCCGACGGCCAGCACATCGCCTACGC
>NZ_BAAARV010000089.1:0-1682 GCF_039532525.1 Dactylosporangium salmoneum | reverse complement strand
CGTCGGGCCCCGGCGGCTTGGGCGATCGAGCCGATCCCGTAGCCGAACGCCCCGGCCACCGCGAACGCCAGCGCCATCACGGACGTCAACGATCCCGTACCGTCCCGCCGCCAAGCCGCGGACGGCGATCACGGTCCGTCGGCTGGACATCACGCCGGCGAGCACCGTCCGCCGACGATGGTCAATGGTCGCGGAGGTGGGCCGCGCCAGCCGAGACCGTCAGACGTCCTCGCGCGCCCTGTGCTGGTCGGGCGTGATCCGGTCACCAGCCGCTCAGTTGCCGCCGATGCCGGTGTCCATGACCTTGGCCGATGCCTTGATCTGAGCGTGCTTGGTCTGCTTCCCACCGGTGGTGGTGATCGTGTACGTGTGCGTCTCGACGCTGCCGACCGGACCGCCGCACGAGAAGGTGAACGTCTCGGTGCCCGAAGCAGGGTAGTTGCCGTAGCTGCCCGGCAGGTCCGGGTTGTCCACCGACAGGCCCACGCCGGTCGCGCCGGTGACCTTCCACTTGATGATCACCGGTACCGCATCCGCGCGGTACACCGCGGTACCCTCGGGGCACTTCGGCTGCTGCACGATCTTGAACTCGACGATCTTGGTGTCACCCTTCGGCTTGCTCTGCTTCGTCGGGGTCGGCTGCAGCGAGGATGTGGCACCGGCCGGCACCATGTCCGGCGTGTCCGCCTGGTTGTCGGCGGCGTTTCCGGAGCAGCCGGCAAGCCCCAGTGCGGCGAGCGCGAGCGCAGCCGTGGCCACCGAGATGCGGACGATCGTGCGGTTCATGGCGTGCCTCCCAGCGATGTGCGTTCCTTGACGCATCCGACGGTAGACACCCCCCGACCGGAACTGATCCTGGATTCGTGCCACAGCTCAGCTGCGCTGCGGGACAGCCGTTCACATCGGGGTTCCCGCCGGCAAAGCTCACGAGGTTTCGAGGGCCGTAGAAGAGATGGACCGCTCGGTACTCAGCGCCGCCGAATGGCTGCACGACATCGGCCATGCGCCCGGTGTTGCGATGTCTGGTCTTTCATGCACTGGACGGTGCGCGCTGGCTGCAGGATCAGGGGCACGATGAGCGCGTTGCAGCGCTTGGCGCGTGCCACTCGTGCGCCGCGGAGCATACCGGATCGAAGGTACTCGAACTGATGACCGCTCCCGCGTCTCACTCCGCGTGGGTTCCCGGGCGGTCCTCGCCCGGCCGCGCCATCCCATCGTGGACGACGCGCTGCACCTGGCCCGGCAATGGTGCGCTGGGCAGTCATCGACAACGCCGCAGCGTTCGCCCATGCGGTGCGGGTAGCAGCGGTTCTCGGCCGGCGCGTACCGGACCCCACCCGGCGCCCGAACTCGTCGCGGCGGCGTTGCTGCACGACGCACCGGAGTTACGCCCCACCGGACGTCGGTTTCGATGCGCTGCTGACCACTCGGCTCTGCTCGGCTGTGACGGTCGTGGTCCGCGGCATGCAACGCGAACACGAAGCGCTCGCCGGCCACGCCGCCGCTGACCTGTCCACGGTCGACCGGTGGACCCTGCACGCCAGCGCCGCCGACAAGATCGTCAGCCTAGGATCGATCCTCGGCCGCGCCGAACGCGCCGCCGACCCCGCCGACTACTAAGGCGGTGTCTCAGTTGGTGATCTTTGTGAGTCGGCGGTGGCAGATGAGGATGGCTGCGAGGT
>NZ_BAAARV010000088.1:0-261162 GCF_039532525.1 Dactylosporangium salmoneum | reverse complement strand
GCGGCCGGCGACGCGGCGGCCCTGCGCCGCCTGCTGGACCGCCACGCGGAGCGCGGCCGGCTGACCGCGGAGTCGGCCTCCGTCGACGCGGCGGTGGCCGCCGCGGCCGGCGATCACGACAAGGCAGCCCAGGCCCTTGCCCTGGCCCGCTCCGACGGCTCCGCCGCGCTGCGGGCGCTGGAGGCGGCCAGGGAGGCCTACCAGGCCGCGGTGGCCGCGGACCGCGCGGTCGCGCTGCGGCCCCATCTGCGGGTCGGCGACGCCTGCCCGGTCTGCACGCAGACCGTGCACGAGCTGCCGACGGTGCCGCACGAGCCCGCCGTCGCCGCCGCCGAGGCCGCCGGCAAGGCCGCCCGCAAGCGCAGCGAGGCCGCCGACCGGGTCGTGGAGGAGCGCGACCGCGCCGTGCGCGAGCTGGACCGGGCGCTCGCCACCGCCCGGGCCCACGCCGAACAGATCGGCCGCCGCGCCGGCGAGCTGGACCGGGAGCTGGACGGGGCACCGCCGCCGGAGGCGCTGCAGCGCGACCTCGACGGCATCGCGAAGCTCACCAAGGGCCTGGAGAAGGCCGGCGCCGAGGTGCGCAAGGCCCGCGAGGCCCACCGCACCGCCGGGGGCGCCGCCTCCAGGGCCGAGGAGCGGCTGCGGGCTGCCTGGCGGGCCTTCGACGCCGCCCGCGACGGCCTCGCCGCCTTCGCGCCTCCCCCGGCCAACCGCGACGACCTCGCCGACGCCTGGTCGACCCTGCACGGCTGGGCCACCGGCGAGGCGGGCCGCCGCCGCGCGGGCCGACCGGCCGCCGCCGACGAGGTGGGCGCGGCCGAGCGCCGGGTCGCCGACGTCCGGCAGGCCCTCACGGCCGAGTTCGCCGGGGCCGGCCTGGCCGCGCCCGGGGGCGACCCGGCCCGGGAGGCCGCGATCGCGGTCGAGCGGGCCGAGGCGGCGGTGCGCCGCATCGAGGAGCGCCGGGCCGACGCCGTGAAGCTGCGCGAGCAGGCCGACGCGACCGCGCGCGAGAGCCAGGTCGCCCGGGCCCTCGCCCAGCACCTGCGGGCCGACCGGTTCGAGCGCTGGCTGCTCGCCGAGGCCCTCGACACGCTGGTCGAGGGCGCGTCGCAGACCCTGCGCGAGCTCTCCAGCGGCCAGTACGACCTCGGCCACGAGAAGGGCGAGTTCTACGTCGTCGACCACCACGACGCGGGCCTGCGCCGGGCCGTGCGGACCCTGTCCGGCGGCGAGACGTTCCAGGCCTCCCTCGCCCTCGCGCTGGCCCTGTCCGAGCAGCTGGCCGGGCTGTCGGCGTCGTCGGCCAGCCTCGAGTCGATCGTGCTGGACGAGGGCTTCGGCACGCTCGACGTCGCCACCCTCGACACCGTCACCGCCACCCTGGAGAACCTGGCCGCCCGCGGTGACCGGATGGTCGGCGTGGTCACCCACGTCGGGGCCCTCGCCGAGCGGATCCCGGTGCGCTTCGAGGTGCGCCGCGACGCCCGCACCGCGCGGATCGAGCGGGTGGGGCTGTGAAACTCCACGTCGATGCCTGGGATCCGGCGTACGGCCAGTCGTTCGACGCCGCCGACGGCCCGCAGGCGCCGAGCACGGCCCAGATCCAGCCCGACGTCGAACTCCCGGCCGCCGCGTGGCGGGCCGTCGACCCGCCCGCGGGCCTCGATGCACCCGGCACGGTGCTCATCGTCGACGGGGTGCAGCGCATCGACGCCCGGGTGTGGATCACCGACGACGCCGGGACCACCCACCCCGGCGTGGCCGCCTCCTACGCCGCCGGGGTCGTGCGCTGCGAGCTCGGCCGCGGGGTGGCGCAGGTGGCCACCACCCGGATCGAGCGCGGGCTGTTCACCCCGCTGGAGGAGCTGCCGCCGATCGTGGCCGGCAACATCCGGTACCCGGGGCGGCGGGTGTCCCGCGGCGAGCCGAAGGACCTGGCGCTGGGCGTGCAGCGGCACATGCGCGCGCTGGAGGTCGGGGTGTCGAACGAGGAGCGGGCCGACGGCGACCTGCTCATCGTGGACGGGCCGCTGCAGGAGCGGGCGCACCTGCCGCGGGCGCTGGGCTACATCAAGACGCACCGGGCCGAGTACCTGCCGGCCGAGCTGACCGCCGTGGTCACGTCGCTGCGGGGCGGGCAACGCACGCCCGTGTTCGTGCTCGGCACGTCGTGGAACCGGTTCGCGTGGTACCTGCGGCTGCCCGGGCCGGCCGGGGCGCCGTGGAGCGGGATCGTGCGGGCGGAGTGCTCGGCCGACCTCACCCCGTCGGCCGCGATCGACCTGGCCCACCTGTCGGCGGTCACGCTGCCGCGGTTCGCGTCGCAGGCGTACAAGGACCCGCGGGCGCCGCAGAATCTGGTGCCGATCGCGGGGCTGGAGCGTAAGCTGCGCGCCATGCTCGGCGACGCGCGGCTGCTGCACCGGGCCCTCAGCCGGGTCGCGGCATGACCGCTGGCTTGATTTGGGCACCTCGGGGTAGGACGGCGTGAGGGTCCCGCCGCTGTATGACCTGGCCGGCACCATGCGTGGGCTGGCGCTGATCCAGGGCGACCCGACGCTGTCGATCGGGCGTTCCACCGCGTGGTTCGCCACCCGTACGCCGCTCGGGCCCGGGACGCTGCGCATCGACCTCGCGGCCGGCTTCAGCGCGTATGGCCCTGGGGCGGACTGGCTGATCGAGCGGGCCGAGGCCATCGCCGGGCTGCGCGACGACGTCGACGGCTTCGCCGAGCTGGCCCGGCAGCACCCGCTCGTGCACCGGCTCGCCCGGGAGCACGCCGGGCTACGCATCGGGGCCACCGGGCGGGTCTTCCATCACCTCGTGCCGGCGATCATCGGGCAGAAGGTGAGCGGCAAGGAGGCCCACCACAGCTACGTGCGGCTGCTGCGGCGGATGTCCGAGCCCGCGCCCGGGCCGAAGGAGGGGCTGTTCCTGCCACCCGACCCGGCGGTGATCGCGGCGACGCCGTACTGGGCCTTCCACCCGCTCGGCATCGAGCAGAAGCGGGCCGACACGCTGCGCCGGGGCGCGGCCGCCGCGGCCGCGCTGGAGCGCTGCGGGGACGCCGCCACCTGCACCGCGCGGCTGGTCTCCATCGCCGGGATCGGGCCGTGGACCGCGGCCGAGGTCACCCGGGCCGCGTACGGCGACGCCGACGCGGTCTCCGTCGGCGACTACAACATCAAGAACAACGTGGCCTTCGCGCTGACCGGGGCGGCGCGCGGTACCGACGAGGAAATGCTCGAGCTGCTGGCCCCGTTCGCGCCGCACCGCGGGCGCGTGTGCGGGCTCATCGCCGCCGCCGGCATCGGGGCTCCGCGATTCGGACCCCGGATACAGCTTCGGTCCTACGCGCGGTTCTGAAACTTGTCGTACCCGTGTGGTTGACTTGGGCCCGTGGAGCTGCCAGTCCTGCCACCCGTGGAACCGATGCTCGCCAAGAGCATCCCCAGCCTGCCCAGCGCGCCCGGCATGAGCTATGAGCCCAAGTGGGACGGGTTCCGGTGCATCGTGTTCCGCGACGGCGACGAGGTCGAGCTGGCCAGCCGCGGGGGCAAGACCCTGACGCGGTACTTCCCGGAGGTCGTCGAGCAGGTCCGGGCCCAGCTGCCGGACCGCTGCGTCGTCGACGGGGAGATCATCGTGATCCGGCGCGACCACGGCGAGCCGAAGCTCGACTTCGAGCTGCTGGGCCAGCGCATCCACCCGGCCGCCTCCCGGGTGAAGCTCCTCGCCGAGCAGACGCCGGCCTCGTTCGTGGCCTTCGACCTGCTCGCCATCGGCGACGAGTCGCTCATGGGCGAGGGCTACGCGCAGCGCCGGGCCCGGCTCGTCGAGGCGCTCGCCAAGGTCGAGCCGCCCGTGCACGTCACCCCGGTCACCACCGACATCGAGGTGGGCCGCGACTGGTTCGAGCGCTTCGAGGGCGCCGGGCTGGACGGGGTGATCGCGAAGCCGGCCGACGGGCTGTACGAGCCGGGGAAGCGCACGATGTACAAGATCAAGCACTCCCGGACCGCGGACGCCGTGGTGGCCGGGTTCCGCTGGCACAAGGACGGGCCGATCGTGGGATCGCTGCTGCTGGGGCTGTATGACGACGAGGGGCGGCTGCACCACATCGGGGTCGCCGCGTCGTTCACCCGCGAGCGGCGGGCCGAGCTGGTCCAGGAGCTGGCGCAGTATCGCGAGGGTGTCGTCGACCACCCGTGGAACTGGGCCGGCCAGGCCCCCGGCACCGCCGCCGAGAGCCTGGAGTCGCAGCCGGCCGACACGGGCACGCGGCTGCCCGGCGGCGTGAGCCGCTGGACCGGCAAGAAGGACCTGTCGTTCGTCCCGCTGCGCCCGGAGCTGGTGGTCGAGGTGGGCTACGACGCGATGGAGGGCGACCGGTTCCGCCACACCGCCCAGTTCAAGCGGTGGCGGCCCGACCGGGATCCGCGCTCGTGCACCTACGAGCAGCTGGACCGGCCGGTGCGCTTCGACGTCGAGTCCGTGCTGGCGGGCCGTCCGTGAGCTTCTTCGCGCTGTTGCTTCATGGCGTTCGGTCGCCTCGCCACTCTGCTCCCGCCTCGGTGCCGCGACCCGTCCGGTTGCGGCGGCGGCTGGCGCGGTTCGTGCCCGCCGTCGCCGTGGCGGTGCTCGTCGCGGGGTGCACGGTGCCCGATCCGCAGTGGACGCAGCCCACGTCGGGACGGCCGCTGCACGCCCCGTCCGCCCAGGCCAGCGGGCCCGGCGGGCCGGCGTCGCAGTCCGGCGGGCTCGACATCCCGGCCGCCGACTGGAAGCCGTGCCCGGACGCCTACAAGGACGTGTTCCCCACCGCGCCGGAGAACACCAAGTTCGACTGCGCGACGGTGAAGGTCCCGCAGGACTGGGCCCACCCGAAGGACTCGGGGACGTTCGACATCGCCATGGTGCGTGGCCGCTCCACCAGCCAGCGCGACCGGGTCGGCTCGCTGTTCATCAACCCGGGCGGCCCCGGCGGCTCGGGCTGGGACTACGGCGTGTACCGCTCGGTGTACCTGCCGGCCGAGATCCTGCGCCGCTTCGACATCATCGGCTTCGACCCGCGCGGCGTCGGCCGCTCCTCCCCCGTCAAGTGCTTCTCCGACGCCGACCTGGACCAGAACTTCGGCCTCGACCCCGACCCGGCCACCGACGCCGGCTACCAGCAGACCGTGGCCCTGACCCGGAAGCTGGCGCAGAGCTGCGGCGAGAAGTACGGCGACAAGCTGCCGCTGTTCTCCACCGAGCAGGCGGCCCGGGACATGGACGCGCTGCGGGCCTCGGTCGGCGAGCGGCAGCTGACCTACCTGGGCTACAGCTACGGCACGCTGCTCGGCGCCGTCTACGCCCAGCTGTTCCCGAAGAACGTCCGGGCCCTGGTCCTCGACGGCGCCGTCGACCCGACCCTGTCGGCCCAGGCCTCCGCCGAGAAGCAGGCGGCCGGCTTCGAGCTGGCGTTCAGCAACTTCAGCAAGTGGTGCGCCAGCAACACCCAGAGCTGCCCGATCGCCCCCGACGCCCGGGCCGTGGTGATGAAGGCGATCGCCGACGCCCGCGTCTCGCCGGTCAAGGGCAACGGCCGGGACGCCACCGCCGGGTGGGTGTTCACGGCGGTGGTGTCGTCGCTGTACAGCGAGTCGTCGTGGCGCCTGCTGGCCCAGGCCATGCAGGACCTGCGCAACGGCAAGCCGGACAAGATGTTCCGCCTGGCCGACGCCTACGCCGAGCGCGACGCGGACGGCCACTACTCCAACATGTTCGACGCCAACTCGGCCGTGAACTGCGCCGACAGCGACAACGTCCCGACCGTCGAGCAGTCGCGCACGCTGGAGGCCCAGTGGCGCGAGAAGTACCCCCTCTTCGGCGGCCCGCTCGCCCTGAACCTGATCTGCTCCCAGTGGCCGGGCAAGCACGACCCGTACCCGACCGGCCCGGCCACCGGCTCCGCCCCGATCGTCGTCATCGGCACCCTGGGCGACCCGGCCACGCCGTACGAGCAGGCCCCCGCCCTGGCCAAGATGCTGGGCGTCGGCACCCTCGTCACGTGGAAGGGCGAGGGCCACACCGCCTACCCGCAGACCGGCTGCATCATCGACGCGGTCAACCGGTACCTGATCGACCTGCGCGTCCCGCCGCAGGGCACCACCTGCGAGAAGTAGCGCGGCACGCGGGCCGCGCCTGGCCAACCAGCCGGGCCGCGGCCCGCACTGCTCCGCCCGGCCTGGCCGCCGCTCGGCTCAGCTCCGCTGGGCTGAGCTGAGCTCGGCTGGGCCCCGCTCCGCCCGGCCTGGCCGCCGCTCGGCTCAGCTCCGCTCGACTTGAGCACCTCCCGCTCGGCTTGAGCACCTCCCGCTCGGCTAGGCCCGCTCCACTCGCCCGGCTAGGCCCCGACCCGCTCAGCAAGGCTCAACACTGCCCACCCCGACTCGACTTCGACCAGCTCAGCTCAGTCGGCTTGGACCAGCTCAGCTCAGCGTCCAATCGGCTCAGCTCGGCTTGGTCCGGCTGGGCTGGGCTGGGCTCGGCTCCGTGAGGCTTTGGTGATGGCAGGGCGCGGGCTGGGGTGTCAGGCCTCGGCCTTCTTCGCGCGGCTGGGCTGGACGCGCATCGGCTCGCCGTCCATCTTGGGGTACTCGGGCGGGTAGGGCATGTCGCCCTCACCGTTGGCGGCGTCGCGCTCGGCCCATTCCAGCAGCACGCTGATGTCGTGCGCGGTGTCGTCGATCCCGGCGTGCGGGTCGCCCAGTTCCGCGAAGCGGGCGGGCACGGTACGCAGGTCGAAGTCGTCCGGCTCGACGTCGCCCAGTTCCTCCCACCGTAACGGCGTCGAGGCGGTGGCGCGTGGGTTGGCCCGCAACGAGTACGCGCACGCGATCGTCCGGTCCCGCGCCATCTGGTTGAAGTCGACGAACACCCGCTCGCCGCGCTCTTCCTTCCACCACTTCGTCGTCACCAGGTCGGGTCGGCGCCGCTCCACCTCGCGGGCGAGCGCGATCACCGCCCGGCGGGCCTCGACGAAGGTCCATTTGGGGGCGATCCGGACGTACACGTGGATGCCGCGCCCGCCGGAGGTCTTCGGCCAGCCGGTGAACCCGATCTCGTCCAGAACCGCCTTGAGCTCACCCGCCACCACCGCGGCGTCGGCGAAGTCGGTCCCCGGCTGCGGGTCGAGGTCGATCCTCAGCTCGTCGGGCTGGTCGACGTGCCCGCGGCGCACCGGCCAGGGATGGAACACGATGGTCCCCATCTGCGCCGCCCAGGCCACGTGGGCCAGGTCAACGGGGCAGAGCTCGTCGGCCTTGCGGCCGCTGGGAAACGCGATCTGCGCCGTCTCGATCCACCCGGGCACCCCGCGCGTGGGCACCCGCTTCTGGAAGAACGTCTCCCCTCCGATCCCCTCGGGGAAGCGCTGCAGCGTCGTGGGCCGGCTCCCGAGCGCACGCATGATCCCGTCGCCCACGGCCAGGTAGTACTCGAACACGTCCCGCTTCGTGAACCCCCGCTCGGGGAACACGACCCGCTCCGGACTGCTGAGCCGCACCGCCCGGCCCGCAACCTCGATCTCCAGCGCATCGGCCATGCCAAGGACCTTACGCCGCAACCGGCTCCCCCACCGCCAACCCGAGCCCCGGTCCCTCAGCGGGTCCGGCGGGCCGGCTGGGGTCCTGGGCGCGGGCGGCGCGCGGCGCGGCCGGCGCCGTGGCCGGCGAGCGCGCGGTCGGGGTCGGGACCGGGGCCGGAGCGGCGGTTGCGCGGGCCGGGCACGGGCGTGGACTCGGGGTCGTCGTCGCGGCTGCCTAGGCGGGTGAGGTACAGGACGCCGGCGCCGCCGAAGATGAACGCGAAGCCGATCGTGGTCATCAAGGATGAGGACGGGCCGGTCACCGGGAGTTCGCCGACGGAGCCCGAAACGCCGGAGCCCGTCGTGGTGGTCGGCGGGATGCTGGTGACGCCGCCCGGGGTGTTGCCCGAGACGCCGCCCGTGCCGCCGCCGGGGGTCGTGGTGCCGCCCGGGGTCGTGCCGCCGTTGCCCTGGCCACTGCCGCCCGGGGTGGTACCGCCGTTGCCCTGGCCGCCGCCGCCCGGGGTGGTGCCGCCGTTGCCCTGGCCGCCGCCACCCGGAGTAGTGCCGCCGTTGCCCTGGCCGCCGCCACCGGGGGTGTTGCCGCCCTGGCCCGAGCCACCGCCGCCCGGGGTGCCGTAGCCGCCGCCCGCGCCATTGCCATGGCCCGAGCCGCCGTGACCGGAGTTGCCGTGGCCGCCCGAGCCGGTGCCGTGGCCCGAGCCGGTGCCGTGGCCCGAGCCGCCGTAGCCCGAGCCGGTGCCGACCGGGCCGCTGGTGTGGGCGGGGCCGCCGTGGCCCCAGGTCGGGCCGTTGGTGCTGCCGTAGCCGGCGTCGGCGGGGTTGTGGGCGGCGCCGTAGCCCGTGTCGAGGGCGGTCGTGGCGGGGTGCGAGGTCTCGGCCAGCAGCTGCAGGGGGCTGGGGACGGTCGGCGCTTCCGCGGTTTCGTGGGAGGCGGCGGCCTGGGCCGGGGTCGCCAGGGCGGTCATGCCGGCGGCGCCCACCGCGCCCACTGCGACGGCCTTGTACAGCAGCCTCATCCTCGTCCAATCCCACGCGAGCGTCCGTTGCACCACAAAAGTCCGAATCGTGGCTTTCGCGCAGCCCAACGAAGACAGGCCTGCACAGGATTCGGGCAAGTTTGGGCAAAGGCCGGAAAACCGTACTGTGGCGTTCGCGGGCCGTAATGGTCGGGGCGGGCGAGCGGGCCTAACGTTGAGGCATGACCGAGCCAACTGTCAGCCTGCCCACGACCGACGCGGAGTGGCGGGTGCGGCTGTCACCGGACGAGTTCCGGGTGCTGCGCCTTGCCGGGACCGAGGCGCCGTGGAGCGGGGAGTACGTCAGTACCAAGACCGAGGGCGTGTACCGCTGCCGCGCCTGCGGCGAGCAGCTGTTCACCAGCGACACCAAGTTTGACAGCCACTGCGGATGGCCCAGCTTCGACGATGCGATCCCCGGCACCGTCAAGGAGATCGAGGACCGCTCGCACGGCATGGTGCGCACCGAGATCCGGTGCGCACGCTGCGACTCCCACCTCGGGCACGTGTTCCGCGGCGAGCGCATGACCGAGAAGGACACGCGCCATTGCGTGAACTCCCTGTCGATCAAGCTGGACCCGAAGAACTAGCTGGACCCGAAGAACTAGCTGGACCCGAAGAACTAGGCGGAACGAAGAAGCACTAATGCGCGGGTAGCGGGCCGAGGCAGAGGACCACGTCCACCGTCATGCCGTCGACCTTCTTCGAGATGTCGGAGCTGCCCTTCCAGTCCCACGAGTAGCTCTTGTCGGCGCCCGGCACGTTGTGGCAGGCGCCGTCGGACTGGAAGGACAGCACGTTCTCCACGCGCTTGAGGACCTTGTGGTCGGCCTCCTTCGAGGCGCAGTCGGCGCGCTGGGGCTCGGCCGGGTCCAGGTCCACGCAGTCGCCCTCCTTGGCCACGTTGATGGCCTTGGCGGGGTCGACGTCCTTGGCGCCCATGCACACGATGTTGCTGTCGTCGGTCGTGGTCGAGGTCGAGGCCCCGGCCACGTCGGCGCACCGGCCACCGCCGGTTCCCAGGACGGCCAGCACCTTGTACTTCGCCCCCGCGTCGGTGCACGCGACGAGGCGGAACGGCTCGTCCTTGTCCTCGGGCGCGTCGCGGACGCAGTCGCCGGTCTTGGCGTTGGTCACGTTGTCGGCGTTGAGCACGAACTTGGAGTACAGCGCCACCCCGGCGACCGCCAGCAGCAGGATGGGCAGCAGCACGAGGTACACCTTCGTGGTCTTGTTCATCGATCCTCCCCCGTTCCGGTGAACGGGGGGAAACCCTACTATGCCGCCGGGCGGCGCATCGGCACGTGCTCGATGCCCTCGTCGTCGAACGCCGGGCCGCAGATCGCGAACCCGAACCGCTCGTACACCCCGGTGGCCCCGGTCTGCGCGTCGAGCACCACCTCCCGGCCCGGGCCGACGTGCTCCAGCGCGGCGGCCAGCAGGCGCCCGGCCAGCCCCCGGCCCCGGTGCGCGGCGGCGGTCACCACCCGGCCGATGCGGGCCCCGCCGCCCGGCTCGTCCAGGACGCGCAGGTACGCGGCCACCGTCCCGTCCGGGGCGTCCAGCCACAGGTGCCGGGTGCCCGGCTCGGTGTCGCGGCCGTCGAGCTCCGGATAGGCGCAGTGCTGCTCGACGACGAAGACATCGCACCGCAGCTTCAGCAGGCGGTAGAGATCGGCGGTACCGAGCGAGGAGAACGAAGCCGAAAGGGCCGACGAGGCGGTCACGCCAGGGCCTCCGCGGCCTTGCGGGCGGCGATCAGGATCGGGTCCCAGACCGGGGCGAAGGGCGGGGCGTAGGACAGGTCCAGCGAGGTCATCTCTTCCACCGTCATACCGTGCCACAGCGCGACGGCGAGGGCGTCGATGCGCTTCGCGGCCCCCTCCTCCCCCACGATCTGGGCGCCGAGCAGCCGGCCCGTCGTACGCTCGGCGATGATCTTGGTTCTGATCTTGCGGGCGCCCGGGAAGTAGCCCGCGCGCGTCGTGGACTCGGTGACCACGCCGTAAGGGGCGAAGCCGGCCGCGACCGCCTCGGCCGTGCTCAGGCCGGTCCGGGCCACCTCGTGCGCGCAGAGCTTCGACACCGCGGTGCCGACCACGCCCGGGAACGTGGCGTAGCCGCCGCCGATGTTGATGCCGGCCGCCCGGCCCTGCTTGTTGGCGTGGGTGCCCAGCGCGATGGCCACCGGCCGCTGCGAGACCAGGTGGAACGTCTCGACGCAGTCGCCGGCGGCCCAGATGCCGGGGACCGAGGTGCGCATCCGGCGGTCGACCCGGATGCCGCCGGTCTCGCCGATCGCGATCCCGGCGGCCCGCGCGAGGTCGCTGCCGGGCCGGGTGCCGAGGCCGAGGATGACCACGTCGGCCGGAATCTCGCCGGCGGAGGTGTGCACGGCGGTGACCCGGCCGCCGGAGGTGGCGAAGCCCTCCAGGGTCTCGCCGAGGCGCAGCGTGCCGCCCTCCTGGCGCAGCGCGTCGGCGACCAGGGCGCTCATGTCGGGGTCCAGGGTGCGCATCGGCTGCTCGGCGGCGTCGACGAGGGTGACGTCGAGGCCGTGGCGCAGCATCGCCTCGGCCATCTCCAGGCCGATGTACCCGCCGCCGACCACGACCGCGCGCCGCGGCCGGTGCCGGTCGAGGTACCCCAGCAGCCGGATCCCGTCCTCCAGGGTCTGCACGCCGTGGATCCCCAGCGCCAGCGCGCCGGGCACCTCGGGCCGCCGCGGCACCCCGCCGGTGGCGATGACGAGCTGGTCGAAGGGCTCGCGGTACTCCCGCTCGGGGTCGCGCACCACCACCTCGCGCCGGTCGGCGTCGATCGCCGTGACCTCGCTGGCCAGCCGCAGGTCGATGCGCTGGCGCTCGCGGAACTCGGCCGGGTGCCGGGCCACCAGGTCGTCGGGGTCGGTGACGTCGCCGGCCACCAGATAGGGGATGCCGCAGGCCGAGTAGGACACGTGCCGGCCCCGCTCGAAGGCCACGATGTTCAGGTCCTCGGGGCCGCGCCGCCGCCGGGCCTGCGACGCCGCGCTCATCCCCGCGGCGTCGCCGCCGATCACCACCAGCCGTTCGGTCACCGCTCCATTGTGGTCAGTCGTGGCGGCCGGGCGCAGGGATCGGCGCGCCGTTGTCGTCGAAGACATTGCCGGTGTACTGCGTGAGCGTCGTCCTCGTGCTGACGAGCACCGGGCAGGCGAAGACGGAGGCGCGCCCGAAGCGGTTGCCGACCACGGCGATGCCGGTCATCGGCGGCCCGCCCTGGTGGGCGAAGTTCAGCGTGCAGCCGCCGCCGTCCAGCCAGCTGCCCTCCACGCGCAGGTCGGTGCTGGTGCCGCCGCCGGTCTGGCGGACCTGCCAGGCCGCGTTGCCGCGCGGGCCGACCACCAGCACGTCGCGGCGCAGCGTGATACCGCGCTGGCCGACGGTCTCCACCGCGTCGGTCTCGGTCTCGCCGCCGCCCGGCGCACCGGAGGCGAAGTAGGCCAGGTCGTGCACCCACGAGTCCTGCAGCAGCACGTCGGGCCCGGTCGTGGCCACGCCGTTGACCCCGCCGTGCACGTTGAGCCGGGTCAGGGTGGCGGCCGTGGCCCGGATGCCGTCCAGGCAGGGGCCGGTGGCCGCGGGCGCGATCTCCACGTCCTCGAGCACCGCACTCGCGCCCGCCTCGATCTGCACGACCGCCCCGCACTTCGCGGCCCCGCCCCGGACGATCGCGTTGCGCAGCGTCACCCGCTTGCCCGTGATGCGGACATAGCCGTGAATGTCCACATTTTCGATGACCTTCCCGTCGGTACCGTACGCCTGATCGCCGTTCACGATGGTCAGCCGCACCCCGGCGATCGCGCCGGTGTTCGACGGCCCGGGCTTCCCGCCGGGCCGGGCCGGCCGGGACGCGACGACCGACCGGGACGGCGAGGGGGACACCGACCCGAGGCCGACGTCCGACATATCTGGCGTCTCCGAAATATCGGGCTGGACCGGCGCCGCCGCGCTGGGGCGAGGGGCCGAGCGAGGGGCGGGCTGCGTCAGCGGGTACGCCAGGACCGCCGCCACCGCGATGACCGCGACGCCGCCGGTGGCGAGCGCGATCGGCCCCCACCGCATCGTCACGCCCTGTTTCTAGTGGGACACGAGTGACGGCGCAAAGCCTGCGGGCGTTGTGCGGCCCTATGCCAGTTCTTTCGACATCTGTATCGACATCGTCTGATACCCGAGCTCCTCGTAGAGCGCCCGCGCCCCGGGGTTGTGCCCGAAGACGTTGAGCCCGAGCTTCGCCACCCCGCGCCGCTTGAGCTCCTCCTCGGCGGCCAGCATCAGCGCCCGCCCGTGGCCGCGGCGCCGGTGTGCGGGGTCCACCTGCACGTCGTACACCCAGGCCTGGTCGCGTTTCTCGCCGGGCAGCGCGAGCCAGATGTGCCCGACGACCGCGCCGTCGGCGACCCCGAGGAACAGCAGCTGCCCGGGCGTGCCGGCGCCCTGCGGCAGCAGCGTGGCGAAGAGCTCCTCCACCTTGGCGTGCACGGACTCGGCGGTGCCCCGCCCGGCCCGCAGCTCGTCCTCGGCGTACTCCCGCTTGAGCGCCGGCATCATCGCGTCGAGCTCGGCCTGGGTCATCGGTCGCAGTGTGAGCATGGGGTTCACAGTACGAAGGCGTCCGTCCACAGCTGGCGGGACCGCCCCGACAGCGCGTCGAGCAGGCCGACCGCCTGGCCGTCGGTGAGCGCGGCGACGAAGTCCACGATCGCCCGGCCACGGGCCATGGCCGCCCGGTCGAGGCGCTCGAGGCCGTAGTCGGCCGCGGTCAGCGTGGCGGTCTCGGCCTCGGCCAGCTCGACGAGGTCGTGCAGCCGGCGGGGCAGCCGGGTCTCCTCCTCCGGGTCGGTGAGCCAGGCGCGCAGGGCCTCGACCAGCCCGGCCAGCAGGCGGGCCTGGCCGCGCTGGTGCAGGGCCAGGTCGGGCCGCTCGAGCACGAACCGGTGGTGGATGAACTTGAGCACCTGCACCTCGTGCCACTGGGCGCGGGCCAGCAGCACGTGCCCGGAGCGCATCGGCGGGTCGGCGGTCACCCGCACGGCCTCGATGAGCCGGCGGGTCCAGCGGGCCGAGAACCGGGCCACGGCCTGCTCGGCGTCGATCGAGCCGTCGAAGGGCGCGGCCAGCAGCCCGTCGGCGAGCTCCGCCCGCACGTGCTCGACGGCGGCCGCGAAGGCGTCGTCGTCGCTGACCCAGCCGTCCTTGCGGACGATGTCGCGGCGCAGCTGCTCGACCGAGCGGCCGGGGTGGCGGGCGGTGGCCCGCAGCTGGACGTCGTCGAGGGCGCGCAGGGCGGCGGCGTCGCGCTGCCAGGCGACCAGCTCGGCGGCGACCGCGCCCTGCTGCAGCACCCCGACGCGGTGGAAGTCCTCGAGGTCGTGGATGGCGTAGGCGATGTCGTCGGCGGTGTCCATGACCGAGGCCTCGGCGGTCTGCTGCCAGTCGGCCAGCAGGCCGGCGAACGGGGCGCGGGCCTGGCGCACGTCGGCGAGCTCCGTGACGTAGGCGCCGAACTTGGCCGAGCCGACCTCGGGGTCGCCGCCGGCGCCGCGGGGCGTCGGGCGCATGTGCATCGGGTGCGGGTCGGGGTAGGTGCGCCGGGTCCACGGGTACTTCAGCAGCGCCGCCCGCACCGCCGCGGTGAGGTCCAGCCCGATCGCCGCGCCGCGCACCTGGGTGCTGGTGACGATGCGGTACGACTGCGCGTTGCCCTCGAACCCGTCGGGCAGGCCGAGCCGCTCGCGGGCCAGCCGGTCCAGGACCCGCTCGCCGAGGTGGCCGAAGGGCGGGTGGCCGAGGTCGTGCGCGAGGGAGGCGGCCTCGACCACGTCGGCGTCGCAGCCGCCGAGCTTGTCCAGCAGGGCCCGCTGCTCGGGGTCGGCGACGAGCCGCTCCACGATGCCGCGGGCGACGCTGGCCACCTTGAGGCTGTGCGTGAGCCGGTTGTGCACCAGCAGGCCGGAGCCCCCGGGGCTGATCACCTGGGTGACGCCGGCCAGCCGGGCGAAGAACGGCGAGGCGACGATCCGGTCGCGGTCGGCCCGGTAGGGGCTTCCCGCCAGGTCGCCGGGGGCGACCACGGCCCCGCCGAAGAGTCGTTGCGCGCGCTGGTCGTCCATGGACAAGTTCTATCAAGCGGGCTTGCGGACCTCGATCACGAACCCCGACGCGGCCTGCGCGGCCATCGGATGGTGCACGAGCAGCAGGTCGAGCAGCTTGAGCGGGGACAGCAGCCAGGTGAGCGGCAGGATCAGCCGGTAGAGCCGCTTGCTGCCCAGCGACAGCACCATGGCCAGCCACTCCTGCAGGACCCAGAGCATGCCGGAGGTGGGCCCGGCGCCGACCCGCACGCCGAGCACCTCGAAGGCCCCGAACTGCTCGCGCAGGCCGACCTCGGTGAAGCGCTGGAAGTCGTACGGCGACGCGTGGAACGGCTGCATGAAGGGCACGAACACGAGCATCCGGCCGCCGGGGCGCAGCACCCGGTGCATCTCGGCGATGTGCGCGGCCGGGTCGGGCACGTGCTCGAGCACCGCGATGCTCACGCCGCCGGCCAGGCTGCCGTCGGCCAGCGGCAGGCGGCGCAGGTCGGTGACGACGTCGACGTTGCCGTAGGAGCCGCCGTCGAGGCACAGGACCCGCTCGTCGCGGCGGTGGGTGCCGCAGCCGAAGTCGGCAACCAGGTCGCGGTCGAGGTCGAAGCTGCGCAGGAACGGGGCCACCAGCCCCGGGCGCTCCTGCACCGGCGAGAGCAGCCGGATCGCGGCCGGGTAGAGCCGGTGGAGGCGGGTCTTGACCAGTTCCTTGATCCGGTTGAGCGGGTCGGCGGTCAGCTCGCCCTCGCCGAAGCCGCCGAAGTCGAGCCGGTCGCCGTCGCGCCGGCCGGTGGTGCCGCACACCGCGCAGGCCAGCGACGGGTCGAGCCGGGCGTGGCAACGGGGGCAGGCCAGCACCTCCAAGAGCCGGTCCTGCCTGGTGGTTCCCGCGATGGTTTGCTGCATCACTCCCCCAACTGGTAGACCGCGATGCGGCCGGCGCGATAGCGGAACGTGGCGTAGTCCTGGATCCAGCTGGACGGCAGCAGCAGGTAGCCCTCGTCGACCATGAGCCACTTGACGTGGTACTCGTCGCGGAGCCTGCCGACCGTCGCGGCGCTCGGGTGGTAGAAGGCGGCGTCGTTGTCGGCGAGCTTCTGCCGGTCCCAGTAGGGCGCGAAGATGGCGTTGACGTGGTCCTCGGCCGCCTGGCGGTGGGCCCGGTCGGTGAAGCCCCAGCCCTCGACCAGGAACCGGCGCTCGGTGTAGGCGGAGAACCAGAAGTGCCGGTTGTCGCAGCCCTGCAGCGAGTCGGGGTCGCCGATGCAGTGGGCGTTGGTGGCCACGAGGTCGTCCGGGGCGGAGTGGTCGCGCAGCCAGCGGCCGGCCTCCTGGGTGCCGGGGGTGACGAACGTCCTGATCTGCACGACGCCGCGCCAGCCGCCGAGCCGCGAGGCGCGGGTCATCTCGTTGACGTGCTGCACCGCGGTGCCGAGGCAGGCGCCGGCGAGCATGGCGGCGACGAGTGTCCGCCAGGCCGGGAGGCGGCGGCGGTACATCCACCAGCCGGCCGCCCCGAGCAGCCCGTACGACAGCAGGTACGGCCAGACGAGCCCCCACAGCGAGACCCACATGCTGCCGGTGTTCTGCACCTTCGGGGTGTGCATGCTGCCGATCTTGTGCACCGCGAGCAGGATGACCAGTCCGGCGCCGATCGCGCAGTACACCTGGCGCAGCAGCCGGCCGGTGGGCAGGCCGCGCGGCGTGAGCAGGACCAGCCCGACCACGGAGGCGAGCGAGAGGTAGGGCCGGGCGGAGACCATGAACCAGCCCTCGGCGCCGGCCTCGTGGCCGAAGACCATGAGCGCGCCCACCCCGGACAGGCCGATGCCGAACATGAGGATCACCGGGTCGGCGGCGATGCCGAGGTCGCGGCGCATCCGGCGGGCGTGCCGGATGGTGGGCGCGAGCCGGCCCAGCCCCAGCAGCCCCGGCCAGATGCAGGCCCAGCAGCAGACGGTGAGGACGGTGACGACGAGCAGCCGCCACAGCGGGTGCGGGTACTCGGGGGCGGCGAACTTCACCGTGTACGGCGCCCCGGAGATCTGCGCGAAGTGCAGCGGGTCGATCGCCATGCCCTGCGAGGCGCCGCCGAAGAGCACGAACTGGGCGAAGAGCAGGCCGAGGAAGGTGACCCCGGCCGCGTAGAGCGCCCCCGGGTGCACCTTGCGGCGGGTGACCAGCCGGACGGCGACCACGAGCAGCAGGCCGGCCAGCAGCATCGGCAGGAAGGTTGCCTTGGCCCCGGTCACGGCGGCGGTGAGCACCGTGACGAGCACCCACCGGCCCCTCGTGTGCCGGGCCATGGCCTCGACGAGGGCGAGCGCGAGGCCGGCGAAGAGCAGCGCGCCGAACGTCTGCGTGGGGCTGGTCCACAGCTGGGCCCGCAGCGACGAGCCGTCCTCGTAGGCGTTCGTGCCGAAGGCGGAGAACCAGCCCTCCAGCGGCCAGTGGTACGGCATCGGGGTCAGCACGAAGAACGTGATGACGGCGGCGGCCGCGCCGGCCCACCACACGCCGGTGAGCCGCCGGCCGAGCACGCCGAGCAGCGCGACCAGCCCGAACAGCATCGGCAGCGGCGACAGGCGCACCAGCAGCACGTGCGGCTCGATGCCGGTGGCCCAGGAGGTGGCGGCCATCTCGGCGTAGACGAACCAGTGGTACAGCACCGGCTGGTCCGACAGCCACGGCGACATGAGCGGCATGTGGTGCTTGGCGTCGCCGATCAGGGCCAGGTGGAAGGGCGAGTCGGCGTCGGGGCTGAGCATGCCGGGCTCGCGCAGGTCGTGCGTGCGGAAGAAGCGCACGCAGCTCCAGTAGAAGACCACGGCGGCGGTGCCGGACAGGATGAGCGACCACCACAGCGGGGTCCGGTCGGCCGGGTCGGCGCTGCCGCGCCAGTGCCGGCGCAGCCGGGGCACGGCCACGAAGGCGGCGAGCACGGCGGCGGGCCACGCGAGGAACAGCAGCGGGGCGCCGGCGGCCCGGGCAGGGACGTAGGCGAGGACCTCCCCGGCGTAGCCGACGGCCAGGCCCGCGGCGAGGTCCTCGACCAGCCAGCCGGAGCGGCCGCGGATCGCCCGCCAGATCAGGGTGCCGGGCAGGACGACGCCGAGCAGCACGTACCCGGCGAACATGGCGGTGGTCGGCAGCGGCACGCCGTAGAACTTCAGGCCCGCGGCGACCAGCACGGCAACGGTCGCCGGCGGCACCCAGGCTGCCGCGGCCCGCCGGGCGGGGGTCGCGGCGACGGCCAAGGGGACGCGCTGCTGGACCGTTGCTGTCACACGCTCCGCCGTTCCTCGAGATGTCTGACGCAACGTATGCAACGCCGGACGGCACGGTGAGGCAGCGGGCGATTCTTACCCGATGGTGTGGTTTCAGCGTTCCTGCTGGCGCGTCATGTGCGCCTCGAGCCCGTCCAGGAACCGGGCGATGCCGAACTCGAAGTCGTCGTCGGGGACCTCGGCCGGGTCGTCCAGCGTGCCGGACGCGATGAGCTCGCCGATCGCCGGGAAGCGGGCCGGGTCGGCCAGGAGCTTGAGCAGCCGGGCGTAGCCGGCCATGGCCTGCTCGGTGGAGACCCCGCCGCCGCGGGCGGCCGCGTCGATGTCGGCGGTGAGCAGCGCCCAGTTCCGGGTCAGCCCACTGATGATCATGATCGCGGACAGCCGCTCGTGGTGCGCCAGCGTGGTGTCGCGCATGATTTCCAGGCCGTGGTTCATCCAGGCGATCTGGTTGGGCGTGATCGGCGGGCTGCTGATCGACACCCGGACCACCCACGGCTGGCGGCGCAGCAGCGCGAGGTAGGTGCGCGCGAAGCGGGTCAGCCCGGCCCGCCAGTCCTCCCCCGGCGGCCGGGGCTCCGGCTGGCCGATGGCGGCGTCGACCATGAGGTCCAGCAGGTCGTCCTTGGCCTTCACGTAGCGGTACAGCGACATGGTGGCCGCGCCCAGCTCGCTCGCGACCCGGGCCATGGAGACGGCGCCGAGGCCCTCGGAGGCGGCGACCTTCACCCCGGCCGCGACGATCCGGTCCAGCGTGAGGCCGGGCCGCGGCCCCTTGCCGGACCGCTCCCGCAGCCCCCAGGCGGCGGCGAGGACCGGCGGGATGCCGACTTCTGACTCGCTCATTGACTCGGATTCTACTTCTGCGTATAACGTACGCATAAGCTTACGCCATACGCAGAAGGGCTGTTCCATGGAAGTGCCCGCGATCGAGGCCACCGGCCTCGCGAAGTCCTACGGCAAGCTGCAGGTCCTCACGGGCGTGGACCTGCGGGTCCCGGCCGGCTCGGTGTTCTGCCTGCTCGGCCCCAACGGCGCCGGCAAGACCACCACTGTGCGCATCCTGACCACGCTCACCCGGCCCGACGCCGGCACCGCCCGGGTGGCCGGGCACGACGTGGTCCGGGACCGGGCCGGGGTGCGCCGCGCGATCAGCCTCACCGGGCAGTACGCCGCCGTCGACGCGCTGCAGACCGGCGCGGAGAACCTGCGGATGATGGCCCGCCTGGCCGGCGCGTCCCGGCGCGACGCCCGGGTGCGGGCCGGCGAGCTGCTGGAGCGCTTCGGCCTGACCGAGGCGGCGAACCGGCGGGCCGGGACGTACTCGGGCGGCATGCGCCGCCGCCTCGACCTCGCCGCCGGGCTCGCCGGTCAGGCCGCGGTGATCTTCCTCGACGAGCCGACCACCGGGCTGGACCTGACCAGCCGGCAGGCCATGTGGGAGGTCGTGGACGGGCTGGTCGGGTCGGGCACGACGGTCTTCCTCACCACGCAGTACCTCGAGGAGGCCGACCGGCTCGCCGCCCGCATCGCCGTGGTCGACCACGGCCGGGTGGTCGCGGAGGGCAGCCCGGCCCAGCTCAAGGCCCGCTTCGGCGACCAGCGCCTCGACCTCGACCTCGCCGACCGGGCCGCGTTCGAGGCGGCCGCGGCCCTGCTCGGCGCCCGGGTCGTGCAGCGCGACGACGCCCGGCTGACCCTCGGCGTCACCACCGACGGCAGCGCCGCGCACGTGCGCTCCGTGCTCGACGAGATCGACCCGTCCGGGACCGCCGTGCGCCGCTTCGCCCTGCACAGCGCCACCCTCGACGACGTCTTCCTGTCCCTCACCGCCCGGAAGGAGCCGGCCGTTGTCTAGCACCGCGCTCACGCAGTGGAGCGTCCTCGGCGCCCGCGCCCTGCGGCTCGGCCGCCGCAACGTCGAGGCCCTGATCATGTCGATCGCGCTGCCGGTCATGCTGATGATCGTCTTCGTCTACCTCTTCGGCGGGGCGATCCAGACCGGCACCGAGTACGTCACCTACGTCGTGCCCGGCGTGATGCTGCTGTGCGTGTCGTTCGGCTCGGCGATGACCGCGGTCGCCGTGGCCAACGACCTCAAGGAGGGCATCGTCGACCGCTTCCGCACCCTGGACGTCGGCGGCGCCGCGATGCTGTCCGGGCACGTGCTGGCCAGCCTGGTCCGCAACGTGGTGTCCAGCGCACTGGTCCTGGCCGTGGCCCTGGCCATCGGGTTCCGCCCGAAGGCCGGCGCGGGGCAGTGGCTGGCCGCCGCCGGCATCCTGGTGCTGACCATCGCCGCGGTGTCGTGGCTGTCGGCGGCGCTGGGGCTGCTGGCCGGCTCGGCCGAGGCGGCGAGCGGCTACACCTTCGCGATCACCTTCCTGCCGTACGCCAGCAGCGCCTTCGTCCCTATCGACACGATGCCGTCGTGGCTTCGCGGCTTCGCCGGCAACCAGCCGGTCACCCCGATCACCGAGAGCCTGCGCGGCCTGCTGCTCGACCAGCCGGTGGGCCACGCGCCGTGGCGGGCGGTGGCCTGGTGTGCCGGCCTGGTGATCGTCGCGATCGTCGCCTCCGCGGCGCTGTTCCGGGTCAAGACGAAGTCCTGACCGGATTGGTGCTTTTGCGCGAATAGATGGGTTATGCCCGGTAGGGTGACGCGGGTGCGATCGGCGATCATAGGTCTGGTCCTTGGCCTACTCCTCACCCCTGCCGGTGCCTCCTCAGCGCGGGCCTTCGACGACGGCTCCGCGAGGGCAGGCGCACACGGCCCGGAGGCGGCGGTGGCCACCCCCGGGCCGCAGTACCCGGTCAAGGGCATCGACATCTCCAGCCACGACCACTCGACGTACAAGACGATCGACTGGGCCGCCCAGGCCGCGGCGGGTGTGCAGTTCGCCTACGTCAAGGCGACGGAGACGAACAACTACGTCAACCCGTACTTCAGCCAGGACCTCGCCGACGCCAAGAAGGCCGGCCTGCTCGCCGGGGCCTACACGTTCGCCCGCCCCGACCACGCCGACCCGGTCGGCGACGCGAACATCTTCATCGACCACGCCGACTGGGCCAGCGACGCCAAGACGCTGGTGCCCTTCGTCGACCTCGAGTGGCCGTACTTCTCCGGCACCAACGCCTGCTACAACCTCGACCAGACCGCGATGCGCGCCTGGATCCAGTCCTTCCTGGACCAGATCCAGGTGCGCATCGGGCGCAAGGCGATGATCTACACCGCGGCGAGCTGGTGGAACCAGTGCGTGGGCAACACCACCCAGTTCGCGGCCTACCCGCTGGACGTGGCCACCTGGAGCGGCACCGCGCCGAAGCTGCCCAACGGCTGGACGAAGTGGACGCTGTGGCAGTACGCCGGCGGCGACACCAAGCAGTACGCCAACTACGACAAGGACGTCTTCAACGGCGACCTCGACGCCCTGCGCCGCCTCGCCGGCATCGACCCGCCGTCGCCCCTGATCGCCAAGCCGTCCGTCGCCCCGCACGCGCCCAGCAAGCAGATGCAGGTCTACACCGACGCCGGCCACGGCCTGTCGCAGCGGTACTGGAGCCCCGGCTACGGCTGGTCGAGCTGGAGCAACTTCGGCGGCGGCATCGCCGGCACCCCGCACGTGCTGCAGAACCCGGCCGCCGGCACCGTCGAGGTCTACGCCCGCACCCAGGGCGGTCACCTGGCCCAGAAGTACTGGCGGGCCGGGCGCTGGTCGGACTGGACCGACCTGGGCGGCAGCCTGGCCGGCGACCCGGTCGTCTTCTACAGCCCGCGCTACGGCTCGACCGAGATCTACGCCCGGGGCACCGACGGGCACCTGTGGCAGCGCTTCTACGCCGGCGGCTGGTCCGGCTGGAACGACCTGGGCGGCTCCCTCGCCGGCGACCCGGCCGAGGTGCTGTACAACCCGGTCTACCGCACGACCGAGATCTACGCCCGGGGCACCAACGGCCATCTCCTGCAGCTGTACTTCGGCGGCGCGTGGTCCCCCTGGAACGACCTCGGCGGCGACCTGGCCGGCGACCCGGCGGTCTTGCGCAGCCCGGTGTGGGGCTCGACCGAGATCTACGCGCGGGGCTCCGGCGGGCACCTCATGCAGAAGTACTTCGCGGGCGGCTGGTCGGGCTGGAACGACCTCGGTGGCAGCCTGACCGGGGAGCCGGCCGTGTTCTACAACCCGCAGTACCGCTCGACCGAGATCTACGCGCGCGACGGCGGGACGCTGCGGTACACGCTGATCATGCCCGGCGGCGGGTGGGCCGCGTGGACGGGCATCGGCGGCACGCTGGACACCGATCCGGCCGTCCTGCTGAACCCGTGGACCGGCAACACGGAGATCTACGCGGTCTCGGGCGGCAACCTGGTCACCCAGCTGTGGCTCAGGGACGCCTCGACCTGGACGGGCTGGTCGACCATCATGTCGAACCCGTTCTGATCGCGATTCATCGGGCGCCGGCGCGCCTACTTGGGACGCTTGTCGCTTTCCGGCGGGGCCTCGCAGGACGGGCGCCAGCGGGGCCAGCCGTGGTCGCCGGCCAGCTGGGACAGGCGCGAGCCCAGCATCAGCGCCGTGGCCGGCTCCACCCCGGTCAGCCGGTAGTGGACCTGCTCGGCGATCTCCGGCGCCCGGTACTCGGCGTGCTCCAGCACCTGCAGGGTCACCGACCACCAGTACCGGTCCTCGTCGGTGGCGTGCGGCGCACCCAGCCGGAACCACTCGGCCAGCCCGTCCAGCAGGTCGTCGCCGACGCCGTCCGGGTCGGTCAGGCGCAGCGCGGCGCACACCCGGGCCACCACGTCGTCGTCCCAGCCCGACAGGTGGCCGCGGACCAGCGTGTGCAGCGAGGAGTGGCCGAGCGCGCCGGCCGCGTCGATCTCCAGCGAGTACACGTTCTCGCGGGCCAGCCGCTCGCGCAGCACCGGCAGCGTGCGGGCGTCGCGGCGGCGGGCCAGGCCGAGCAGCGCCTCGCAGCGGGTGTCGTCGTGCGGGTCGTCGAGGCGGGCGGCGAGCGCGTCGCGGACCACCGGACCGTCCACCTCGGACAACTGGGTGCCCAGCGCGAAGCAGGCCCAGTCGCGCACGTCCTCGTCGGCGTCGCCGCTGAGGCGGACCAGGGCGTGGACCGTCTCGCCGGGGTCGGCGTCGCCGAGGACGCTCGGCAGGGCCTGGGCCACGGCCCGGCGCACGGTCGCGTCGTGGTGGCGGGCCAGCGGCAGCAGCAGCGGCAGCGCGGCGTCGTCGTAGCACCAGGCCACGGCGTCGGCGAGCTCGGCCACCGGGGTCGCGGGGGCGGCCAGCAGCGCGGCGATCGTGCGGGCGGTCGGCTCGGTCTCGTCGGGGAGGTACTCCCCCATGGCCCCGGCGAACGGGGCCGTGCCGCCGCCGAAGCCGCCGGTGTCGGCCAGCTCGGCGATCACCTCGGCCAGCGGGTTCACGGCGAACCCGTCCAGGCCGTCCGGCAGCGCGTCGGCCGGCTCGCGGGCCGCCGGCACGAACAGCTCGGACGAGCGCGGGAACAGGCCGGACACGTCGCTCGGGCCGCCGGGGCGCGGGGCCGGCGGCTCGTCGGGCGCAGGGCGGGAGGACGCGAGGTCGCTCATCCCCAGGAGTGTGCGCGCCTTCGCGGCGATCTTCCAGAGGGGTTCGCCCCTCAGATGGACATCGCGACCCGCAGGATCACCCTCGCCGCCGACATACCGGCACACATCGCCCGTGTCGTTGCGGTGGACCGGCCCCTGTACGTGTTAACGAGCGAGGGGCGCGCAGGCTACCGGCCGCGGGCCTCGAGTCGCAGCGACGACCAGGAGCCGTCGGCCGCCCAGCCGCCGTCGACGGAGAGCGCGGCGCCGTTGACGAAGCCGCTGCGCGCCGGGTCGGCCAGGAACGCGACCGCCCGGGCGATGTCGTCGGGCTGGGCGAAGCGGGCCATGGGCACGTGCTCGGTGATGTCGCGGTCACCGTACGCCCCCGAGGCCTGCGACTCGTCGTCCATCTCGGTCTTCACCCAGCCCGGGCAGACAGCGTTGACCCGCACGCCCCGGCCGCCCCACTCGACCGCGAGGGTCCGGGTGAGCCCGATCAGCCCGTGCTTGCTGGCGTTGTACGCCACCCGGTCCGCGACGCCGAGCAGCCCCGCGACGGAGGCGATGTTCACGATCGAGCCCGTGCCGCGCACCAGCATCCGGCGGCCGAAGGCCTGGCACAGCAGGAACGGCCCGGTGAGGTTCACGTCCAGGACCCGCCGCCACTGCTGCGCGGTGGTGTCCTCGGCCGGCGCGATGGAGGCGATGCCGGCGTTGTTGACGAGCACGTCCGCCCGCCCGTACCGCCCCTCGACCTCGGCCACGAACCGCAGCACGTCGGCCTCGTCGGAGACGTCACCGGCGAACGACAGCGCGTCGAGCCCGGTGACCGGCTGACGGTCCATGACGGCCAGCAGGTACCCCTCCTCGGCCAGCACCTCCGCCGTGCGCCGCCCGATCCCCTGCGCCGCCCCCGTGACAACTGCCACTCGCTGCTCGCCCATGCCGCGACAATAGACTGCCGGTATGACACGCGTCGTGGTTGTCGGTGGCGGCATCGCCGGGCTGGCCGCGGCGCACCGGCTGCACACCCTGCGCCCGGGCCTGGACGTGGTCGTGCTCGACCAGCGCGACCGGCCCGGCGGCAAACTGGCCACCGGCGAGCTCGCCGGCGGCCCGGTGGAGCGCGGCGCGGAGTCGTTCCTGATGGGCGACCCGGCCGGGGGGCCCAGTGCCGCGGTGCGCCTGGCCGAGGAGGTCGGGCTCGGCCCGGCGATCGTGCACCCGACCCCGGCCCGCGCGGCGGTCGCCCTCGACGGCGGCCTGCGCGACCTGCCCGCCGGGACCATGATGGGCATACCCCTGAAGGCCACGGATTCGGCGGCGGACGATCCCGCACCGGCGCCGCTGCTGTCACCCGGCGGCGACGTCACCGTGGGCGGGCTGGTCCGGGCCCGCCGGGGCGACGCCGTCGTCGACCACTACGTGGAGCCGCTGCTGGGCGGGGTCTACGCCGGCCGGGCCGACCACCTCTCCCTGCGCATGGCCCTGCCGGCCCTGGCCGCGGCGGCCGAGCGCACCCACACGCTGACCGACGCGCTGGCCGAGGCCGTGGGGGCGAGCCGGCGTACCCCCGGCGCCCCGGTCTTCGGCACGATCCAGGGCGGCATGGGCCGGCTCGTCGGCGCGGTCGCCGCGACGCTGCCCGGCGTGCGCAGCGGGGTCACCGTGCGCGCCCTGCACCGCCACGGCGCCGGCTGGCGCCTCACCCTCGGTTCGACCCGCGACGCCGAGACCCTGGACGCCGACGGGGTGGTGCTCGCGGTGCCCGCCGCGCCCGCGGCCCGCCTGCTGGCCGCCGTCGAGGGAGCCCGGGCGGTACCGCTGGAGTACGCGAGCGTGGCGCTCGTCGCGCTGGCCCTGCCGGACACCGCGCTGCCCGAGCTGTCCGGGTTCCTCGTGCCGGCGACCGAGGGCTACTCGGTCAAGGCCGTCACGTTCTTCGACCGCAAATGGGCCCACCTGCGCCGCCCCGGCGTGACCGTGCTGCGCGCGTCGATCGGGCGGCACGGCGACGAGGCGCGGCTGCAGCACACCGACGACGACCTGGTGCAGACCGTGCGGGCCGAGGTCGCGAAGCTGCTGGGAATGGGCGCGCTGCCCGCCGAGATCGACCGGGCGGTGTTCCGGTGGGGCGGGGCGCTGCCGCAGTACGAGCCGGGCCACCGCGACCGCGTCGCGACGCTGCGGGCCGGCCTCGCCGAACACCCGGCGATCGCCGTGGCCGGCGCCGCCTACGACGGCGTCGGCATCCCGGCCTGCATCGCGTCGGGCCGAGCCGCCGCCGAGACGGTACTAGCAGGATTGGAACAATGGACGCCATGACGACCACGAACGCCGCGCGCATCCGCGAGCTCAACGACACGATCCGGTACACGATGTGGTCGGTGTTCCGGCTCGAGACCCCGTACGGCCCGGACGGCCGCGACGCCACCCAGGCCGGCGCGTTCCTGGCCGACCTGGCCGCGAAGGACGTCGTGGTCCGCGGCACCTACGACGTCTCCGGCCTGCGCGCCGACGCCGACCTCATGATCTGGTGGCACGCCCCGAGCGCCGAGGCCCTGCAGGAGGCCTACGCGGGCTTCCGGCGCACCAGCGTCGGCCAGCGCATGGCGCCGGTCTGGTCCCAGATGGCCCTGCACCGCCCCGCCGAGTTCAACAAGAGCCACCTCCCGGCCTTCCTGGCCGACGAGCACCCGCGCGAGTGGGTGTGCGTGTACCCGTTCGTGCGCTCCTACGAGTGGTACCTGCTGCCCGACGAGGAGCGCCGCACCCTGCTGTCCGAGCACGGCCAGATGGCTCGCGGCTTCCCGGACGTGCGCGCCAACACCGTGGCCAGCTTCGCCCTCGGCGACTACGAGTGGATCCTCGCCTTCGAGGCCGACGAGCTGCACCGCATCGTCGACCTGATGCGCGAGCTGCGCGCGTCGGGCGCCCGCCGCCACGTCCGCGAGGAGGTCCCCTTCTACACGGGCCGCCGCCGCGACTTCGCCGACCTGGTCGCCAACCTCCCGTAGGTGACCTGCGGAAACGACAAGTCGGGCGCGGGCGCGCCACGACTTGTCGGACTTGTACCCCGACAGGCGGAATGTCCGAAGCCGGCGATGTCATGGCGCGCCGGCGCCCGGCACATCCGGAAAGGTCAGGAGTGCAGCGCGGTGACCCCCGGCGGCGGCAGGCCCGCCGTCGAGGCCAGCAGCGCGCACCACGCCTGCACGTGGGCCTGCATGTCGTCGTCGGTCGGCGTCCAGGAGGCCCGGATCTCGATGTCCGCCGCCGGCGGCGGCCCGGCCAGGTCGCCGAAGCGCGTGGACATGGTCTGCGTGACCGTGCCGCCGATCGCCGTGTACGCCGCACTGTGCCCGTCCAGCGCGTCCACCAGCCAGCTCCACCCCACGCCCGGCAGCAGCGGGTCGGTGGCCAGCTCGGCCTCCAGCTCCGCGGTCACGTACGTCACCAGCCGCATGGTCCCGTCCCAGGCGTCGTGCCCGGCGGGGTCGTGCAGCAGGATCAGCCGGCCCGTGGCCACCTCGTCGCCGTGGCGCAGGACCGTGCCGCTGATCGCGTGGGCGTACGGCGCCAGTCTCTGCGGGGCCGGGACCTCCTCGAGCGTGATCTCCGGCCGGGTGGTCGCGGCGCGCAGCTCCTCCACCGCCCGGGTGAACGTGGGTGGAGTCGCGGTCGATGGCGCCATAACGGAAGACTAAATCGGAAACGTGCGCAGGGGGTGCCGCCGCGCCGCCGACGCACACTGAGTGAAACGATGGGCTGGCTATGAACGACACGACGAAGCTGCTCCTGCGCGCCGCTCGCGGCGACGCCGTCCCGCACGCCCCGGTCTGGTTCATGCGCCAGGCGGGCCGTTCCCTGCCCGAATACCGCGAGCTGCGCGCCGCCGTCGGCATGCTGGAGTCCTGCCGCCGGCCCGACCTGGTCTGCGAGATCACCCTGCAGCCCGTGCGCCGGCACAAGGTCGACGCCGCGATCCTGTTCAGCGACATCGTGGTGCCGCTGCAGGCGGCCGGCATCGACCTGGACATCGTGGCCGGCACCGGCCCGGTGGTGGCCGAGCCGGTGCGCACCATGGCCGGCGTCGAGGCGATCCGGCCGCTGGAGGGCGAGTCGGTGGGCTTCGTCGCGGAGGCGATCCGGCTGCTGCTGGCCGAGCTCGGCGACACGGCCCTGATCGGCTTCGCCGGCGCCCCGTTCACCCTGGCCAGCTACCTGGTCGAGGGCGGACCGTCCAAGCACCACACGAAGACCAAGGCGCTGATGTACGGCGCCCCCGACGTCTGGCACGCCCTGTGCGACCGGCTGGCCGGCATCACCCGCACGTTCCTGCAGGTGCAGGTCGACGCCGGGGTGGACGCGGTGCAGCTGTTCGACTCGTGGGCGGGCGCGCTGTCCGAGGCCGACTACCGCCGCTACGTGCTGCCCCACTCCCGGGCGGTGCTGACCGGGCTGCGAGGGCCGGTTCCGCGGATTCACTTCGGCGTCGGTACCGCGGAGCTGCTCCCGGCCATGGCGGAGGCGGGCGCCGACGTGGTGGGCGTCGACTGGCGCACGCCCCTGGACGTGGCCGCCGCGCGGGTCCCGGGCAAGGCCCTGCAGGGCAACCTCGACCCGTGTGTCCTGCTGGCCCCGTGGGAGGTCGTCGAGCAGGAGGCCCGCCGGGTGCTGGGCGAGGGCGCCAAGGCCCCCGGCCACATCTTCAACCTCGGCCACGGCGTGCTGCCCGAGACCGATCCCGACGCGCTCACCCGGCTCGTCGAGCTGATCCACACCGCATAACGAGCAGCGGGGGCCCGACCGGGCCCCCGCTTGTCGTGATGCGGAGCGAGCAACGAGCAGCGGCGATCAGATCCCCAGGATCGTCTGGGCCTCGTTGCAGGGCTTCTCCATCTCGTTGATCTTGTTCTGCATCGTGGTCTTGTCGTTCGCGGCGGAGGCGTCGAGGGCCTCCAGCAGCAGCTTCAGGCAGCTGCCGATGACGTCGCGCTGACGCTTGGCCTCGGTGCTGTCGGCCTGGGTGCCGCGCAGGTCCTGCTGGGCCTTGGTCAGCTCGTCGGCCTTGGCCTTGAGGTCGGTCTTGGTCTGGTCGAGGTCCTTGTCGGACTGGTCGAGCGCGGCCTGACGCTGCGACGACTGGGTCTCGGACTTCGTCAGCTTGTCCGACTTGTCGACGTACAGGAAGACGAACACACCGGCGGCGATGACCGCCAGGGCCAGCAGGCTCGACAGCAGCGGCACGGCGAAGCCGCGCTTCGGCGCCGGCTGGGCCGGGTAGCCGACCGGCCCGCCGGGGAAGCCGCTGGTCGGCGGGCCCGAGACGGGGCCGTAGGACATGGGCGGGCCGGACATCGGCGGGCCCGACATGGGCGGCGCGGACATCGGCGGGGCCGGCTGCGCGAGCGGCACCGGGGCGGTCGGCGGGGCCGACACCGACGGGTCGAGGCTGTAGGACGCCTCGCCATAGGTGGGCAGCTGCGTCGTGCTCTGGTCGTGGAGCGGCTGCGGCTGCGGCGGCACGGGCTGGCCGTACTGCGGGGCCGGCTCGCCGTACGGGCCCGCGGGCGCGCCGGGGTAGCCGCCGCTCGCCGGGGCCTGGGGCGGCGGGTACGCGCCGCTCGGGGAGTTGGGGTCGGGGTAGCCGTAGCCTTCGTTCGGGTTCCCCTGGGGGCTGCCGGGGTATGTCATCGTTCTTCCTCCTGATGGTCCCGCCGGGCAGCACCCTCGCGGGAGTCGTACAACCGGCGCTACCGGGTCGGCGCCGGGATGAAGCACCCCGGCCGGGACCGGGGAAGCGAGGGTGGGTCAGCAGACCGACGCAACGGTGTCGCAGACCACGGAGATCGGGATGGCCAGGCCGATGCCCTCGGCCTGCTGGGCCTTGAGCGTCGCGACGCCCACCACCTCCTTCTTCGCGTTGAACACCGGGCCACCGGAGTTGCCGGGGTTGATGGCCGCGTCGAACTGCATGAGCGACTCGCCGTTGAGCTGGCGGAAGGCGCTCACCACGCCGGTGGTGACGGTGTCCTCCAGGCCGAGCGGGGAGCCGATGACCAGGACCGGCTCGCCGACCTTGGGCGCCTGGGCGGCCGCGGTGAGCCGGGCGAAGTCCTCGTCGGTGTGCAGCACGGCCAGGTCCTTGTCGGGGTGGACCTCGACGATCTTGCCGGGGAAGCGCTGGTCGGTGCGCTCCAGGCTGACGTCCTTCTCGCCCTTGGTGTAGGCGTCCTGCACGACGTGGTAGTTGGTGATCAGGTCGGTGCCGCCGCCGGACGGGGACTTGCCGATCGCGAAGCCGGTGCCGGTGGCGTACTTCGTGCTGACCCGGAACACGCTCGGCCGCACGCTCGCGGCGACGTCGGCCGCGTTCAGGTTGCCGCCGGTCTTCTGCTCCAGCTTGTCGGCGCGGTCCTCGACGGCCTTGAGCCGGGCCGCGTCCTCGGCCTGGGCGCTGCGCGCGGCGGCGTCGGCCTTGTCGGCCTTCTTCTCCAGGTCGATGATGAACGCCGCCTGCACCCCGACGACCACGAGCAGCAGCAGGGCCAGCACGAAGGCGACGGCGGCCAGCGGGCTGCGCCGCGCGGGCACCTGCATCGGCGGGGCACTGTGCGGCGGTGGCGGCCCGGCCGGCGCCGAGACGGGCCAGGAGTTGGTCGGCTGGGCCGGCAGCGCGCCCGTGGAGATCGGGCCGGTCGGGATGGAGCCGGTCTGGTGAAGCCTGGGGGGAAGTGGACCGAGTCGTTCCGGATCCTCGTGCACATCCGGGTTGCCGGAAGCCACCGGGTTGGAGGGGTCATACCCGGCCGTCATGCCGCTCGTTTTCCTTCCTGTCACGGTTCCACCCGTTCCGCCGGACTGCCTGCACCCGAGAAGGGGGTCATCCGGCGATACCGCGGTCGGCCCTCACCCTAGTTGCCCGGCACAAGCCCCGCGACCTCCGAGGCTGCTCTGTACACAACCTGACCGGCCGCGCAAGGGAACCTACCGGCAACGCGACCGCCTGTCCGTCCCGTTTCGGGGCGCCAGCGGCGACCGTCCGGCCGTTGCGAGCGCGCCGGCGCGACGCGTGCGGACGGCCTCCGCGCGGCCGGCGAGACAACGAAGGAGATCACAAGAACGCCGACGCGCCGGACCGGCTGCACGTGCGGACCTATGGCGCAACGTACGGTTGTCGCGTGACCGACGAACCCCCCATGCGGCGTCGGGACGAGGAGCCAGACAGTCCGGACAAACCGGACGCACAGACCGAGCCCGTCCTGCTGACCGCCCCCCGAGACGGGACGCCCGAGCCGATCGCCGACCGGGCCGAGCTGGCGCGTGCCGTCGAACGCTTCGCCGCCGGCACCGGACCGGTGGCCGTGGACGCCGAGCGCGCCTCCGGCTACCGGTACACCCACCGGGCCTACCTGGTCCAGCTGCGCCGCGCCGGCGCCGGCACGGTGCTCATCGACCCGCTCCCCTTCGGCCAGCTGCCCGAGCTCGACGAGGCCATCTCGCCGACCGAATGGATCCTGCACGCCGCCAGCCAGGACCTCCCCTGCCTGACCGAGCTCGGGCTGCGGCCCACCCGCCTGTTCGACACCGAGCTGGCGGCCCGCCTGTGCGGCTTCGAGCGGGTCGGGCTGGCCGCGCTGACCGAGTCGCTGCTGGGCTACACCCTGGAGAAGCACCACTCCGCCGCGGACTGGTCGACCCGGCCGCTCCCCTCGTCGTGGCTGACCTACGCGGCGCTGGACGTCGAGCTGCTCCTCCAGCTGCGCGAGACGCTCGCCACCGAGCTGGCCGAGCAGGGCAAGACCGAGTGGGCAGCCCAGGAGTTCGCGGCGCTCGTCGCCTCGGCCGGCGACCCGCCCCGCGTGCGGGCCGACCCGTGGCGGCGCACCTCCGGCATCCACCGGGTGCGCGGCGCCCGCGCCCTGGCCCGGGTCCGCGCGCTGTGGACGACCCGCGACGAGATCGCCCAGCGCCGCGACGCGAGCCCCGGCCGGGTCCTCGCCGACGCCGCCATCGTCGCCGCCGCCGAGGCCGACCCGAAGGACGAGAAGGCCCTGCTGGCCCTGCCCGGCTTCGGCGGGCGCTCGGTACGCCGGCTCGCCCCGACGTGGCTGGGCGCGCTGTCCGACGCCCGGGCGCTGAGCGACAAGGAGCTGCCCACCACGCCCCCGTCGGAGGGCCCGCCCCCGCCGCACCGCTGGGCCGAGCGCGACCCGGTCGCGGCCGCCCGCCTGGCCCGGTGCCGGGAGGTGGTGCTGGCCCTGGCCACCGCCAACCAGCTGCCGCCGGAGAACCTCATCGCCCCGGATTCGGTACGCCGCCTGGCCTGGTCCCCGCCCGAGGAGCTCACGGAGGAGGCGGTCGCGGCGGTGCTGTCCGGCTACGGCGCCCGCCCGTGGCAGGTCGGCCTCACCTCCCCCGGCCTGACGGAGGCCCTCCACCCCGTGGCATGAGCGCCGAATGCCCGATAAGTCGGGCACTGGCGCGCCACGACTTATCGGATTTATACCCCGACAGGCGAAAAGATCGAAAAGTCGCGGCACGGGGTGCCCGGCATTTCCGCGCAAGATCACCCGAGGGTGAGGTGAAGGGGTTCACAGCAACGATAGACCTACTGGCGAGTAACATGGCCGGTAATTCGTTGCTAGGAGGACTCCGTGCCCCGTGCTGTCCGCGACGTCGTCTTCGTCGACGGCGTGCGCACCCCGTTCGGCAAGGCCGGTGGGATGTATGCCAACACCCGCGCCGATGACCTCGTCATCCGCTGCATCCGCGAGCTGCTGCGACGCAACCCCCAGCTGCCGCCGGAGCGGGTGGACGAGGTCGCCATCGCCGCCACCACGCAGACCGGCGACCAGGGCCTGACCATCGGGCGGACCGCCGCCCTGCTGGCCGGGCTGCCCAAGACCGTGCCCGGCTACGCGATCGACCGCATGTGCGCGGGCGCGCTCACCGCGGTCACCACCGTGGCCGGCGGCATCGCGTTCGGCGCCTACGACGTGGCCATCGCCGGCGGCGTCGAGCACATGGGCCGCCACCCGATGGGCGAGGGCGTCGACCCCAACCCCCGCATCCTCGCCGAGAAGCTCGTCGACCCGTCCGCGCTGGTCATGGGCTCCACCGCGGAGAACCTGCACGACCGGCTGCCCGGCATCACCAAGGAGCGGGCCGACAGGTTCGGCTACGCCTCGCAGGTGCGGACCGCCGCCGCCTACGCCGCCGGCAAGCTGCAGCCCGACCTGGTCAGCGTGGCCACCCGCGACCCGGAGACCGGCTGGGGGCTGGCCACCGTGGACGAGGCGCCGCGGCAGACCAGCCTGGAGAAGCTCGCCACCCTCAAGACGCCGTTCCGCCCGCACGGCAAGGTGACCGCGGGCAACGCGGCCGGCCTCAACGACGGCGCCACGGCGTCGATCATCGCCGCCGAGGAGGTGGCCCGCGAGCTGGGCCTTCCCGTCGGCATGCGGCTGGTGTCCTACGGCTTCGTCGGCGTCGAGCCCGAGGTCATGGGCTACGGCCCGGTGCCCGCCACCGAGAAGGCGCTGCGCCTGGCCGGGCTCACCATCGACGACATCGGCCTGTTCGAGCTCAACGAGGCGTTCGCGGTGCAGGTGCTCGCCTTCCTCGACCACTTCGCCATCGCCGACGACGACCCGCGGGTCAACCCGTGGGGCGGCGCGATCGCCGTCGGCCACCCGCTCGCCTCCTCGGGCGTGCGGCTCATGACGCAGCTGTCGCGGCAGTTCGCCGAGCGGCCGGACGTGCGCTACGGCCTCACCGCCATGTGCGTCGGCATCGGCATGGGCGCGTCCGTGATCTGGGAGAACCCCAACTGGGAGGGCAACAAGTGACCGCCGCGCTGACCAACCCGAACGAGGTCGTGACCAAGGCGCTGCTGCGCTTCGTCACGCTGCCCAGCCGCGAGCGGGCCGCGCTCATCACCCTCGACAACGGCTTCGACCACACCAAGCCCAACTCGTTCGGCCCCGGCGGGCTGGCCAGCCTCGAGGCGGCCATCGACGAGGCGGTCGCGGCGGCGCCGAAGTTCATCGCGCTGACCGGCAAGCCGTACATCTTCTGCGTCGGCGCCGACATCACCGGCATGCCGCTGCTCACCGACCGGGCCCAAGCGGTGGAGCTCGGGCGGTACGGCCACCGGGTCTTCAAGAAGTTCCGGGACTCTTCGGTGCCGACGTTCGCCTTCATCAACGGCGCGGCGATGGGCGGCGGGCTCGAGGTGGCGCTGCACTGCCACTACCGGACCGTCTCCTCCGGCGCGGCCGCGCTGGCCCTGCCCGAGGTCGCGATCGGCCTGGTGCCCGGCTGGGGCGGCACCCAGCTGCTGCCCAACCTCATCGGCATCGCGCCGGCCGCGCAGGTCATCCTGCAGAACCCGCTCACCCAGAAGCAGCTCAAGCCGGCCCAGGCGCACGAGCTGGGCATCGCCGACGCGATCTTCGAGCCGGCCGACTACCTGGAGCGGTCCCTCGCGTGGGCCGAGGGCGTGGTGGACGGCGAGATCACGGTGACCCGCCCGGAGATCGACCGGGACATGTGGGACGGCGTGCTGTACTTCGCCAGGCACCAGCTCGACGAGCGCCTCCACGGCGCGGTGAAGTCGGCCAACCAGGCCCTGGAGCTGCTGGCGCTGGCCAAGGACGCCTCCTTCGAGGACGGCACCGCGGCCGAGGACGAGGCCCTCGCGGACCTCATCATGGGCGACCAGGCCCGGGCCAGCCTCTACGCCTTCGACCTGGTGCAGCGGCGGGCCAAGCGGCCGGCCGGCGCGCCCAGCGCGGGCCTGGCCCGCGACGTCAACAAGGTCGGCATCGTCGGCGCCGGCCTGATGGCCTCGCAGCTGGCCCTGCTGTTCGTGCGCCGCCTCGAGGTGCCGGTGGTGCTCACCGACCTCGACCAGGAGCGCGTGGACAAGGGCGTCGGCTACGTGCACGCCGAGATCGACAAGCTGCTCGCCAAGGGCCGGCTCGACCCGGGCAAGGCGGCCAAGTTCAAGGGTCTCGTCGGCGGCTCGGTCGACAAGGCCGCCTTCGCCGACGCCGACCTGGTGCTCGAGGCGGTGTTCGAGGACCTCAAGGTCAAGAAGCAGGTGTGGGCCGAGGTCGAGGCGATCGTGCGCGAGGACTGCGTGCTGGCCACCAACACCTCCTCGCTGTCGGTCTCCGAGCAGGCGGCCGACCTGGCGCACCCGGAGCGGGTCGTCGGGCTGCACTTCTTCAACCCGGTGGCGATGATGCCACTGCTGGAGATCGTGCGGGCGGCGCAGACCGACGACGCCACGCTGGCCACCGCCTTCGCCGTCGGCAAGGCGCTGAAGAAATCCTCGGTGCTGGTCAAGGACGCCCCGGCGTTCGTGGTCAACCGGCTGCTGACCCGCTTCCTCGGCGTGGTCACGGCCGCCGTGGACAACGGCACCCCGATCCCCGTCGCCGACTCGGCGCTGGACCCGCTGGGCCTGCCGATGCGCCCGATGGCGCTGCTGAGCATGGTCGGCCCGGCCGTCGCGCACCACGTCGCGGAGACGCTGCACCACGCGTTCCCGGACCGCTTCGGCGTCTCGGCCAACCTGGGCCGGGTCGTCGGGGCCGGCAAGCGCGGCTTCACCGACGCCGAGGGCAACCCGGACCCCGAGGTGCTCGCCCTGCTGGAGGTCGGCGACTCGCCGTCGACCGCCGAGCAGCTGCGCGCCGAGGCGACCGAGGCCCTGGCCCGCGAGATCCGGCTCATGCTCGACGAGGGCGTGGTCGCCGACGCGCGCGACATCGACCTGTGCATGATCCTCGGCGCCGGGTGGCCGTTCCACCTCGGTGGCGTGACGCCGTACCTGGACCGGGAGGGTATCTCCGAGCGGGTCACGGGTGCGCGGTTCCTGCCGGAGGGCGCGGCAAACGCCCCGAAAGAGTGACTTACCGCTGAATCAGCACGATCCGGACCCCGCCGGCGCCTAGCGTTGGCGGGGTTCGTGGTCCCCCCGGCCCGAGCGCACGACTCGTCTCGCCCCGGGGGAGCACCATGCGCAGAACGATCTCGATCATCGCCGTCGTCATTGCCGCTCTGGTACCACCCGTGGGCGCCCAGGCCGCCACCACCGGCGCGACGGTCGCCTCGCCCAAGCGCCCGCTCAACGCCCGGGCCGGGGCGGCGGTGTGGACCACCTCCCTGCGCACCCTGCCCGACGGGACCGCGCTCAGCATCGACTGCCAGGTCACCGGCCAGCTCATCGACCAGGGCCCGGTGCGCGTCACCGACAAGTGGGACCGGCTGAGCGACGGGTCGTACGTGAGCGATGCGTGGGTCCGGCGGGCTCAGGGCGTACAGATCCCGGCTTGTGGGCAGGCGACGACCCAGGCGGCCGCGACCACCCCGGCCACCCCGGGCGCCGTGGCCTCCGGCGCCATCCCGCTGAAGACCCGCGGCGGACCGGCCCGCAGCACCATCCAGTACGCGTCCCTGCCCAACGGCACCCCGCTGTCCATCGACTGCCAGGCCCGCGGCGAGGCCATCACCGGCACGATGCGCACCACCGACCTCTGGGACCGCCTCGCCGGCGGCGCCTACGTCTCCGACGCCTACGTGAACCGTGCGGGCACCCCGCCGCTGTGCGCCGCCCCGGCCCCGCCCGCGGCCGCGCCGGACACCGCGACCGGCAAGTGGGTGAGCCCGCTGCCCGGCTTCTCGGCCCGCCCGGGCTTCCGCACGCCGACCAACCCCAACCACGCCGGCGTGGACATCATGAGCTTCGTCGGCACCCCGATCCGGGCCGCCTCGGCCGGCACCGTGCTCGAGGTGGTCTGCAACATCGAGGCGGGCCACAGCTGCGACCAGACCGGCAGCGCGTCGGTCGGCGGCTGCGGCTGGTACGTCAAGATCCAGCACGCCGGCGGCATCTCCACCCTGTACTGCCACATGGTCCGCCGCGGCACCGTCCAGCCCGGCCAGCACGTCGAGGCCGGCCAGGTCATCGGCTACGTGGGCTCCTCGGGCAACTCCTCGGCCCCGCACCTGCACTTCGAGGTCCACGTCAACACCCCGCCCACCGCACCGGGCAACGCGATCGACCCGCTGCCCTTCATGCGTGCCCACGGCGCGCCGATCGGCTAGCGCGGGTAGACGTTATAACCCCACTGGGGTTATAATGGGGGTATGCCGAAAATCAACGTGTACCTCCCGGACGAGCTGGCCGAGGCCGTCCGCGAGGCCGGCGTGCCCGTCTCGGCGATCTGCCAGCGGGCCCTGGAGCAGGCCGTGCGCCGGGTGACCGCGATCCGCGAGACGGTGCTCGGCGACCTCGACGACGCCACCCTCGCCACCCGGCTGCCCGGCTTCACCGCCCGGGCCCGCACCGTCCTGCGCCTGGCCGCCGAGCGGGCCACCCCCTCCGGCACAATCGGCACCGGCCACCTGCTCGCCGGCCTCGTCGAGGAGGGCAGCAACCTGGCCCTGCACGTGCTGCGGGCGCTGGAGATCGACCCCGCGGCCATCCCCGCCGCCGGCCCCGACCCGGACGGCGTCACCGTGGCCGGCGCGCTCGAGCTGGCGGTGACCGAGGCGACCGCGCTCGGCCACAACTACGTCGGCTGCGAGCACCTGCTGCTCGGCCTGGTCGCCGACCCCGACGGCGCGGCCGGGCAGGTCCTGCGCTCCCTCGGCGCCGAGATGCGCCTGACCCGCCGGGCGGTGGCGGCCGCGCTGGCCGGCTACGTGCACCTGCAGGCCAACACCAACCTGCAGGCCAACACGGCCACGCAGCCGCAGGGCCCCGCCCTGGCCGCGCTGCTCGAGCGCATCGAACGGCTGGAGCGGCGGCTGGACGAGCGGGCGTGAAGGTCCTGCTGCTCGCCACCAAGGACACGATGGCGTACCGCCGCCGCCCGACCGGCATCGCGAGCGGCGCCGAGCTGCTGGCGGCGGTCCCCGAGCGGCGGCGGGGCGCCCACGTCGACGTGGAGGACGTCGCGGCCGAGCCGAGCTGGGACACCACGCCGGCCACGATGATCGGCCTGGCCCGCCGGGCCCGCGCGGCGCTGCGCGAGGAGGGCTACGCCGGCGTGGTCGTCACCCACGGCCTGGACACGCTGGAGGAGACGGCCTACCTCTGCGACCTGTACTGCCCCGGCCCGGTCGTGCTGACCGGCGCCGTCCGCCCGCTGGACGCCCTGTCCAGCGACGGCCCGCGCAACCTGTCCGCCGCCCTCACCGCCGCGGCCGACCCGGCGCTGACCGGCGCCGGGACGGTGGTGTGCCTCAACGACGAGCTGCACGCGGCCCGCTGGGCGACCCTGGCCGACGCGGCGGGCGTGGCCGCGTTCAGCTCCGCCCCGCACCCGCCGCTGGGCCGGGTGGCCGGGCCGGCCGTGGAGCTGCTCGCCCCCGCGCCGCCCCGCCCGCCGGCCCCGCGCGGCGAGCCCGAGGCCGAGGTGGCGCTGATCAAGACGTACCCGGGCATGGACGGCACCCTGCTGACCGCCGTCACCGATGCCGGCGCCCGGGGCGTGGTCCTGGAGGGCACCGGGATGTTCAACGTGCCGGCGTCATTGCTGGCCGCGATCAGCGACCTCGTCGAGTGGGACATCCCGGTCGTCGTCGCCTCCCGCGCCCGGGCCCGCCCGGTGGCCCTTGACGCGCTGCCGATGGGCGTCGGCCTGGCCGGCACGGTGGGCGCGATCGGCGCCGGCACGCTGAGCGCGGCCAAGGCCCGGATCGCCCTGATGGTGGCGCTCGGCGGGGGCGGCGGGGCCGAGGCGGCCCGGGAGTACTTCGCGAGGCTCTAGGGATCCCCGCCGGCCAGCGCCGGCAGGGCGCGCACGGCCGACCGGACCGCGGCGGCCGCGTCCTCGACGGCCCGCTCGTCGCCGCCGGCCGGGCGCACGGTCAGCCGCACCTCGTCGGTGAGCGGCGCCGCCGCCCAGACCGGCAGCCAGCGGAACCCGTCGGCGCGCCGGCCGCCGAACTCCATGCCGGGCTTGAACGCCAGGGCGGCGTCCGAGGGCATGAGCAGGACCCCGCCGTCGAAGTCCGCGGCGGCCCGGTGGCGCAGGACCGCGGCCGCCGCGTCGGGGGCCACCGGCACGCCGCCGAGGCCCCAGGCGGCGAGCCGGTCGCGGGGCACGCCGGCGGGGTGCAGCTCCGGGCGGTACTGCCGCAGCAGCTCCGGCACCGTGAGCCGCCCGGCCCCGGCCTGCGCCGCCGGCACCATCGCCTCCAGGCGGGCCGTGTAGAGGGGCACCGACCGGACCCCGGCGATCGCGGGCCCGACCAGCAGCGGGTGGCGGCCCAGGCCGCCCGGGTGGTCGTAGCCGTCGAGGTACTCCACCGTCACCCGGGCGCCGAGCCCGGCGGCGAAGAGCGCGTGGTGCGGCAGGCAGGCCAGCCCCGGCGGCCCTTCGTCGCGGGCGGTGCGCCGCATGAGGCGGTACTCCCCCACCACCCCGCGGGCGGCCCGCTCGAACTCCCGGCCCCGCGCGGTGAGCCGCAGCCGGCCCCGGCCGCCCTCGAAGAGCGGCTCGCCGCACCACCGCTCGATGCGCTGGATGGTCCGCCCGACGAGCTGCCGCGCGTAGGGCCGGTCCCGCAGGTGCCGCGGCCGGGCCGGGGACAGCACCTCGGCCGCCTTGGTGTGCTGGCCGTGCTCGACGACGGCGAGGAACACGCGGCACTCCCACTCGTCGGGCGCCACCTCGTCGCTCACGGCCATGACCCGTCAACCTAGGAGCCGCCGCGGCGGCCGCGGTAGCCCGCGGCCGGGTTTTCGCCGCATGCGCAAAATGCCGGACCGAACCTTGCACTCGTGACCGTCGGTAACGCGACGTATCAGGCGGCCGCCTAACGCTGTGTGATATAGACACTAGTGACGGAGGCGCGAAGGCGGCTTCGCACGGTGCGTAGAGGGGGGATAACTCTACGCACCGTGAGCGAACCGCCGGGGTGCACCGCCCCCGGCGATTACGGTGCGCACGCGCGACGGGGGCGGTAGACAGTGCACGTGACGGCGCTGCGGATCGAGTTCGTCCAGGGCGGGGTGGTCCGGGCGGCCCTGACGGTGCGCCGGTCAGGCGCGGTGCCGGCCGGGGCGGTCGGACCCGTGCTTGACGGCGTACATCGCCTCGTCGGCGTTGCGCAGGACGGCGTCGGGCTGCTCGCCGGGGCCGGCCAGGTGCACGCCGATGCTGGCCCCGATGCGCACCTCGTGCCCGTCGATCTCGAAGGACACGCCGACCGCCTCCTGCAGCCGCTCGATCAGCGCGGAGGTGTCGTCGCCCGGCCCGACGCCGGGCAGCAGCAGCACGAACTCGTCGCCGCCGACGCGGGCGAGCACGTCGCAGGGGCGCAGGCAGGCGGCGAGCCGGGCGCTCACCTGCCGTAGCAGCTCGTCGCCGGCCTCGTGCCCGAGCTCGTCGTTGACCGGCTTGAAGCCGTCGAGGTCGACGAAGAGCACGGCGACGGGCGAGGCCCGCAGCGAGTCGGCCAGCCGCTCGTGCAGGCGGCGGCGGTTGGGCAGCCCGGTGAGCGGGTCGTGGTGGGCGTCGTGGGCGAGGCGGTCCTGCATCTCGCGGCTGTCGGTGATGTCCCGGGCGTTGATGACCACGCCGTCCAGCGCCGCGTTGTGCAGCTGGTTGGAGGCGGTGAAGTCGAACCAGCGGTGGTTGCCGTCGGACTGGCGCACCCGCACCTGCATCCGCTCCAGCCCGCCCTTCTCGTGCAGCAGCGCGGCGAAGCGGGTGCGGACCTGGTCGCGCTCCTCGGGGTGGATGAGGTCGAAGACGCTGCTGCCGACCGCGACGAAGCCCAGGATCCGCGAGCCGCTGGGGCTGGCGTACACCACCCGCCCGTCGGCGTCGAGCACGGTGACGACGTCGGGGGCGTGCTCGACCAGGGCCGAGAAGCGCTCCTCGGCCCGCCGGCGCACCAACTGCGAGCGGTACCCGAGCACGGCCACCCCGGCCACCCCGACGAGCAGCATGGTGAGCAGCGCGAGGCTGGTGGTCAGGCTGCGGTTGCGCATCGGACCGTCGAACGTGGCGGTGGTCTGGGTGCGCACGTAGGCCCAGCCGCCCGGCAGCCCGCCGTGCACCGTCGCGATCATCGAGTGGCCGTTCTCGGAGTACGTCACCAGGATCGACTCCTGGGTCCCCAGCCGCGCGATGATCGCCGGGTCGGCCAGGCTGCCCACCCGCGCCGCGTCGCTCGACGCACCCACGGTGCCGGCCGAGTCCACGAGCATCGAGACGTGCGAGGCGTCGTTGAGCTTCAACAGGTACGCCTGGAGCTGGCTCTTCACCACCGGGATGAACCCGTACAGCAGCGCGGCGGGCTGGCTGCCCACGACGATCGGCACGGCCACCGCCTGCACCAGGGTGTCCTTCACCGTCATGATCGAGGAGAACCCGGGCTCGCCGAGGGCCAGCGAGGAGATGAGCGGCCTGAAGCCCACCGACGCCGGATCGGGGAACATGTTCACGGCCTTGGAGGCGTTGAGCGGGTTGCCGACGAGGTCGGTGAGCACGAGGCCGTAGGTGAAGTACGACGACTTGTCCGCGTACTCGGCCAGCGCCGCGGTGTCCCCGTCGTCCCCTTCCGACAGCGACAGCGGATGGCCCATGACGAAGTCGTTGAGCTCCTTCGCCGACACGCGCAGCAGCTGCCCCGCGAGCCCGGCGTTGTTGGTGGCCAGCGCCCGCGAGTCGTCGCGGTGCACCTTCTCCACGGCGTCGAGGGCGGAGCGGTTCATGAAGATGCCGACGCCGCCGATGGCGAGCAGCAGCACGACGCTGATGCCCACCACCAACCAGCTGCGCAGCCGCATCAGCCGCCTCCGTTCCTGGAAAACGCAGGCCATATCGGCGCCGCCGCGCTTGCGGCTGAGCGAGAGTGCCCGCGATCACACTGCTTCGGGATCGCTCGCGGCGGGCGCGCGGCGTTTCTTCTCGCCGTAACCGGCCACGGCGGTTTGTTGCCGCCTGGACCGCGCACGTCGGTTCGTTCCCGCCCGCACCCCTATGGCGGTTTGTTGCCGCCTGGACCGGTAACGGCGGTTCGTTCCCGACAGCCCACCCAGGGCAGTTTGTTCCCACCTCGACCGGTCACGGCGGTTCGTTCCCCACAGCCCACCCGGGGCAGTTTGTTCCCACCTCGACCGGTCACGGCGGTTCGTTGCCGACCGCGCCCGGCGGCAGTTTCTTGTCGCCGAGACCGGTCCAGACGAAAACTTTCCGCCTGGACCGGTCAAGGCGGAAAGTTTTTGCCGCAACCCACGACGCGCCCGCGCGCCGGGCCGCCGCCGCCTTATCGAGCCGCCTGCCGCACCGAAGCGGTACCGCTCAACACGGGCGTAATCGCCGCCGCAGGAAGGGACACCGTCACCTCGAGCCCCCCGCCGTCGAGGGCGACCGCGCTGACCCCGCCCCCGTGCGCCTCACAAACCGCCCGGATGATCGACAACCCCAGCCCGGTCCCGCGCGCCCCCGTCCGCTCCCGCCCACCCCGCCGGAACGGCTCGAAGAGGGCCGGCAGGTCGGTCGGCTCCACCTCGAAGCCGGTGTTGCCGACCACGAGCCAGGCGAGGGTGTCGTCGGTGCCGGTGCGCACCCAGATGCGTCCGGCCAGGTGGTTGTACCGCACCGCGTTCTCGATGAGGTTGCCCGCGAGCCGCTCCAGGAGGCCCGGATCGCCGACGACGGTGGCGGGCGAGAGGTCGGTGCTCACGTCGAGGTTGAGCCGCTTCACCTCCTTGCCCATCGCCGACAGGGCGACGGTGACCCCGGTGGCGAGGTCGGTGCTCACCTTGCGGCCCAGCCGGCGGCCGGCCTGGGCCTCGGTGCGGGCCAGCAGGAGCAGCGACTCGACCAGCGCGTTGGCCCGCATCGAGGCGTCCCGCACGACCGTGGCCATTCTGCGGTACTCCTCGACGTCGGCCTCCGGATCGGCCAGCGTCACGTCGACCTCGGTGCGCATCACCGCCAGCGGCGTGCGCAGCTCGTGCGAGGCGTTGGCCACGAACCGTTTCTGCGTCTCGAAGCCCGACGCGATCCGGTCCAGCATCGCGTCGAAGGTCTTGGCCAGCTCCGACACCTCGTCGTCGGCGCCGTCGTAGTTGATGCGGGCGTCGAGGGACTCGCCCGAGAGCCGCTGGGCGGTGGTGGTGACCCGCTGCAGGGGGCGCAGGGCCCGGCCGGCCACCACGTACGCGCCGGCCACGCCGACCGCGCCGATGAGCAGCAGGGCCAGGCTGCCCCGGGTGAGCAGCTCCCACTCGGCCGAGTCGACCAGCTCGTCCTGCCAGGTCGTCGCGTCGATCTCGGTGCCGTTCTCCAGCACGACGCGGGTGCCCGGCTGGAGCTGGTCGGCGGGCTTGAGCGCACCGTCGACCAGCAGGTACGCCAGCACGACGAGCACCAGGCCGGCGCCGATGAGCAGAATGCCGTTGAGCAGAGTGAGCCGCAGCCGGAGGGTGGGCCGGAAGACCGCGGTACGGCGGGCGTCGTAAATGGTCATTGGGGTAGCCGGGTCCGATAGCCGGCGCCGACGACGGTCTCGATGAGCGCCGGCTCGCCGAGCTTCTTGCGCAGCGTCATCATGGTCACCCGCACGGTGGTGGTGAACGGGTCGGCGTTGGCGTCCCAGACCCGCTCCAGCAGCTCCTCGCTGGAGACCACGGCGCCGCGGGCCTTGAGCAGCTCCTCCAGCAGCCCGAACTCCTTGCGGGTCAGGTCCAGCGGCTGCCCGGCGCGGGTGGCCACCCGCTTGGCCTGGTCGAGCACGAGGTCGCCGATGGTGAGCACCGGCGGCGCGGCGGGCGTGGCCCGGCGGCCCAGCGCCTGGACGCGGGCGACGAGCTCGTCGAACGCGAAGGGCTTCGGCAGGTAGTCGTCGGCCCCGATCTGCAGGCCTTCGACCCGGTCGGCGACGCTGCCGCTGGCGGTGAGCATGAGCACCCGGGTCAGCGCGCCCGAGGCGACCAGGTCGGCGCAGATATCGTCGCCGTGGATGCCGGGCAGGTCCCGGTCGAGCACCACGACGTCGTACCGAGTGATCATGACCATCTCGTGCCCGCTCGTGCCGTCGTAGGCCACGTCGACCGCCATACCCTGCCTGCGCAGCCCCCGGACGATCGCGTCGGCGAGATTGGTCTCGTCCTCGATCACCAGCACGCGCACGCCTTTCACCCCCAGCCGATCCGGGCCAGTCTCCGGCAGGAGACGTGAAGTCCCCGTGAAAGTTCCGTGTGCCAATGTAGCTAGTCCGGCAACCGCCACAGCCGCACCGAGTCGCCGCCGGCCAGGCAGGACAGCCGGTGGTGACGCACCGAACAGCGGGCGGGCACCGCGTCCACCCGGCCCATCGGGCTGATCGCGCCGGTGGTCAGGTCGATGCGGGCCAGCCGCGAGCCGTCCCCGTCCGGCCGCTGCACGAGCGCGGACGGCGCGACGGTGGCGCCCAGCTCGTCGTCGTCGGTGCCGGTGCTCGCCGACGGCACGACCGCCCAGCCTTGCAGATCGGCCCGGTCCTTCCCGGTACGCCAGTCCACCACCCGCACCCGGGTGAAGTCGTCGCGGTCCCGTGCCACCAGCACGCCGGGCCCGGCCGAGTCGAGCTGCACCGGCCGGCGCCACGCCTGCTCGCCGGTGTCCGGGTCGAGCACGGCGAGGTCGCGCCAGTTCGGCACGCAGACCATCGGCCCGCAGGCCACCACCACCGGCCCATAGGCGATCTCGGCGATCGGCGCCTGGTCACTGGAGGAGAAGAGCCGATGCCACCGGTACCGCAGGCTGCTCCGGTCGTACGCGGTGATCATCGCCCCGTCGGCCCGCACCGCGACCACCACGAGCAGGTCGCCGACCACCCGCACGCTGGTCGGCGGCGTCCCGGACAGCTCGTCCACGTTCGCCGCCGCCGTCACCCCGCCGGTGTCCGACGCCCGGATCTCGGTCCGCCCGCCCGGGTACCACACCGCGAACCACCCGGTCCCCGGCACGTCCGGCGCCACCAGCCGCGCCCCGCCGCCGAGGTCGAACGCCCACCGGATGTCCCCCGTCTCCGCGTCGAGCCCCGCAAGGTGTACGTCACCGGGCGGCGCGTTGCGCGGCGGCACCACGGGCGGGCACACGGCCTGGCGATCGTCGACGCTGAGCAGTACCGGCGCCGCTCCCGGCGGCCCGGCCAGCACGGCCAGCGGCGCCCCGGCCCGCAGCCACAGCGTGTGCCCGGTCGCCGGGTCGAGCCGCTCGAGGCTCCACCCGACGGTGTCCGTGCAGGGCCGATGGCGCACGTACGCGCGGTCCGCCGCCAGGTACACCTGCCCCGTCCCGCCGGTCACCGACCGGCTCCACCTGGCCCGCCCGGTCCCCCAGTCGAACGCGGCGAGCGCCGGCTCGTCCGCGAGCGCGTACAGGGCGCCGCGGTCGGCGACGAACGCGAGGGCCCGCTGGGCGAGCACCCCGATGTCGTCGATCCCGGCCGCGGGCCGCGACCCGGTCGCCAGCAGCGCCACCAGCACGAGCACGGTCACGATCGGCCACTGCCGCCGCCGGGCCGCGCCGGGCGCCGGCCAGTCGAGCACGTCGCCGTCGACCATCCCGTGTGATTCACCCAGGTCGATTAGCCCACCCACATGTTCCAGCGTCCCCGCCAACGCCCTTGGTCGCCAATCGACATGCCGCTTCCTGAGCACGTACGAACGGACGGACTTCGGCAGGGGTGGCGATGCCGCGACCGGTCAGGCCGGCAGCTTCAGCAGCACGACCTCGTCCTGCAAGGTCTGGCACGCGATGAGGTCGCCGTCCAGCTCGCACCCCACGAGCCGGGCGTCGACGGTGACCAGCGGGGCGACGCCCGACCCGGCCCGGAACCCGAGCAGCGTCCCGTCGCCCGAGGTGGCGCCCAGCAGCATCCGCCGCCCGTCCGCGCCCGGCTCGTGGGAGCCCGTTGCCGCCGTACCGCTGAAAGGCCCGTCCACGCCGAGCACATCCCAGTCGCCGAGGCTCACCGCCGTCGCTCCGGTGGAAGGGTCCAGCAGCGCGGCCGGTCGCGTCCCGGCGGCCAGCAGCCCGCCCGGCACCGCGGACAGGTCGGAGGGGCCGCCCGTGCTCCACAGCGTCGCGCCGCCGGCCGGGTCCAGCACCACGGTGCGCTGGCCGAGGACGCACAGCACGCGACCGCACGGGCGCACCGCGAAGCGGCCGCCTCCCGCTGACGCCGGGCGGGTGGGCACCTGCGCGCGCCAGGCCGGCGCCGAGTACTCGCCGCGCCGGTAGGCGGTCAGCGTCGCCGATGTCCCGGTCCCGTCGAAGCTCGCCAGGACGAGCAGCCCGCCGGCGGCCAGCATCAGGTCGCCGGGCGCGACCCGCAGCGACCCGGCGGGCGTGCGGGCGCCGGTGACGAAGTCGGCCACGGTGACCTCGCCCTGCCGGTCGGCCAGCGCCGCCCACGCGGCCCCGTCCTCGGCCGAGTCGAGCGCGACCCGCGACCCCGCGTCGACGGGCACCTCCCACAGCGCCCGCCCGTCCGCGTCGAGGGCCTGCCAGCGCAGCGTGCCGCCGGTCGGCGCGTTGGCCGCGAGCGCCTCGCACCCGTCCGACCAGAGGCTGCGCAGGATCACCGTGCCGGGCACCGAGCGGGCGGTCCGCACCGGCACCCCGGTGGCGTGCCACCGCTCCCGCCCGGTCCGCAGGTCCAGCGCCACGGTCGTGCCGGTCACCCCGGACCGGCAGAGGTCGGGCCAGAGCACCACGATGCCCTGCGCCGCGGCGGCGTACGACAGCGTGGTCAGCCCCTCCGGCGTGTACGTCCACATCGGCGCGCCCCCGCTGCCGTCGAAGGCCTCGACGGGCGTGGGCGTGCGGTCGTTCTCCAGCAGCAGCAGCGCCCCGCCGACCAGGTGGAAGGCGCCGTTGCGCAGCGGCATCCGGGCCACCTCCCGCGCGGTCGGCGGCATCGGTGCGGCCGACACGAGGGAGAGCACCAGCCCGAGCGCCAGCAGCAGCCCCCATCCGCGGGGCAGCCCCGCCGGGTCCCGGTCGGCGTCGGTGGCCGGGGCGTCCCGGACCAGCCCCAGCTCGATCACGCCCCCGTCGGCGGCCCCGGTGGCGTGCGACGCGCTCAGCAGCACCCATCCATTGTGCTGAGTGAGCCGCCCTTGAGGCAGCCCTTGCAACGTCACCTGTACGACCCACCGGCGGGCGCTTTGCCCGAAATGCCGAGGCATTGCGGCGTTTCGGACACATGACCTGTCCCCGGGGTATAAGTCCGATAAGTCGTGGCGCGCCAGCGCCCGACTTATCGCACCCCGGCCGGCAGATGCCACAGGGTCATGTCGCCCATGATGCCGCAGGCGATAAGGGCCTCGGAGGTGACGCACTGCGGCTCCCCGGCCCACGTGTCCGCCCATCCGAGGACCAGCACCCCGCCCGTCGCCGGGTCCAGCAGGCCGACCGTCGTGCGGCGCGAGTCCTCCGCGCGGTGCCACACCACGAGGCGGTCGCCGAGGGACTGCAGGTAGTGCCAGTCAGGGAAGGTGCGGCGCACGGCGCCGGTGCGCGCGTCGACGATCCGCACGCCCGGGCCGGCGAACTGGTCGCCGTTGCCCATGGCGGCGAGCGCGACCGCGTCCGGGCCCAGTTCCGAGATGCGGAAGTAGCCCTTGGCGCTCCAGCGGGGGCTGCCGGTGACCGGGTCCAGGACGGTGAGTCCGGAGGAGTCGCCGCGCCAGGCCGGGCGGCCGGTGGCGGCCTCGTACGCGACGCCGCCGCGGGCCCCGCTCACGCACCAGTGGTCGGCGTCGCAGGGGTAGGCGCCGTACGTGGGCGGGTCGACTCGAAGGATGCGGCGGCCGGAGGCCAGATCGTAGACACCCGCGCTGCCGTCGGCGTCGCCGTCGGCCACCATCACCTGGCCGCGCGCGCGGCCCGAGCCGCCGAACTCGAAGTACCTGACCGGGCCGGTGCGCTCGATCCGGGCGGTGCCGCTCACCGCGCCGGTGCGCAGGTCGTAGGAGCGCAGCACGCCGTCCGGGTCGAGGACGCCCAGGGCCGTGGTGCGGTACGGGTCGCCGGGGTCGTGGCCGAACGACGGCGCCGAGCCGGCCGGCACCAGCAGGGTCCACGCGTCCGCGCCGGTGCGGGGGTCCACGGCGAAGATCCGGCTCTCCTGCGGTACCGGCGGCGCGGCACCGGGGTCGGGGGCGTCTTGCACCGGTTGCATCCGGCTCGTGTCCATCAGCAGCAGGCGGCCGCCGCCCGCGCCGACCACCACGACGGCCGCGCGCCGCCACAGCTCGGCGCCGGTGTGGGTGTCGCGGGCGGTGACGCCGGTGAGTGGGCCGACGGGGTACGTGTGGCCGAGGACCACGATGCTCGCGTCGGCGAAGTCGAGGCCCTCGCCCTCGGCGAGCTCCACGGTCCAGCGCACCGGGCCGTCGCCCGGGCGCGCCTCGATCGTGTGGGCGCCCTCCCCGGCGTACCGGGTGACGAACATCCATCCCCCGGCCAGCACCACGCTCTGCGAGCCGGGGCCGATGAGCAGCGCAGGGGCTGCTGCGGCCGTTTCCTTTCCCGGCAGTACGGCGACCAGCACCGCCACCGCCGCCACCACGACGGCGCCCAGCCGCCCGGGCCGGCGGCGCGGCGGCGCGGTGTCCGGCGGCTCCCAGGAGGGCCCGACAACGCCGAGGTCGATCACGGGTCCTCCCAGACGTAGAGCATCCCGATCGCGAGGCAGGCGACCCGCCCGGTGGTGGCCACGCACTGCGGGCTGCCGTAGAACTCGCCGGCCCGCCCGATCACGCCGACCGTGCCGTCGCGGGCGTCGAGCCGGCCGATCACCGCGGCGGTGTTGTCGATCGGGCGCCACATGAAGTACCCGCGCGAGCGCAGCTCGAAGGCCTCCCGCCCGCTGAGCAGCCAGCCGGTGCGCCGCCAGCGGGTCGCGCCGTCGCCCGCGCCGAACGCGGCCAGGTCGTCGGGCCGGAACTCGTCGGCGAGCTGCCGGAACATGAGCAGCTGACGGCCGTCGGCGCCGAGCATCGCGGTGTACCCGTCGACCCGCCACCGCACGTCCCCGGTCCCGGCGTCGAGCACGTCGGTGCGGCGGTCGCCGAAGACGCAGTACTTCCCGGGCAGGCACGGATAGGGCCCGTCGTATCCGTTGGTGGACCCCGGCCAGTGCCACAGCCGCCGCCCGGTGGCCCGGTCGTAGACGTCGGCCCTGCCCGCCCCCGCCGGCCACACGAGCTCCTGGCCGGCCGCCCCCTGCACGTGCCGCGCGACCGTGCCGGACAACTGCAGGCGGTACGTCCGCGCGACCGCCCCGCTGCCCATGTCCCGCACCCGCAACACGCCGTCGCTGTCGAGCTCGCTGAACCCGCTGACCTGCGGATAGTCGGTCATGGTGAAGCTGACGACCGCGCCCGGCGGGGTGTCGGCCGTCCACACCGCCCGCCCGCTGTCCTCGGCCAGCCCGACGTGCCGCTCGTGGTGCGGCAGCTGCGGCAGGGCGACCTCGGCGTCGTCGAGCGAGCCGAAGCTGGTGTCGAACCCCCGCCTCTCCTTCGGCCACGCGATGTCCTCGGCGATCACCAGCCCGCCGGCCAGCCCGACCATCCGGGCCGGGGCCCGCGTCCACCGCACCGCCCCGGTGGCCGCGTCGAGGGCGGTCAGCTGCCCGTCGTACGCCTCGTCGTCCGCCCGCGCGGCCTGGATCAGCACGATCCGGTCGGTGACCGCCACGATCGCCTCGCCGGTCGCCTGGGCCCGGCGCCACAGCACGGCACCGTCGCGCGCGTCGAGGGTCTCGATGACGGGCTGACCGCCCGCCTGGTACCGCGACAGCACGAACCGCCCGCCGCCGGCCCGCACCTGCAGCACCTGGAAGTCCACTGTGTACAGGGGGTCGAGCCCCCGGCCCGGGCGGGCCGCGGTCAGCAGCCCGGCGACCAGGGCGAGCACGGCCACGGCCGCCAGCCACCGGAGCCGGCGCCGGATCCGCGCGGCGGCGCGGGGGGACGGCCCGGGCGGCTCCCACGCCGTGCTGATGTCCAGCTCGATGATCGCGTCCGCCACGGTCCCCCTCTCCGCCAGAAGAGAGTCCCACGCCCGTCCGCCGGTTCCCACCCCGGCGGCCGGTCATGTCACGGGAGCCGCCAGACATACACCACGCCGAGCGCCAGGCAGGCCAACCGATCGGCCGTCGCCGCGCACAGCGGGCTGCCGGCGAACCACTCGGCCCGCCCGATCGCGCGCACCTGCCCGGTCCGCGGATCGAGCCGCCCGACGACGGCCGTGGCGCCGCCGGCGGCCCGCCAGACGATGTACCCCGGCGAGCGCGGCGCGCCGGAGACGTCCGCGGCGAGCAGCCAGCCGGTCCGCCGCCAGCGCAGCGCGCCCGTCGAGGCGTCGAACGCCGCCAGGTCGTCGGGCCGGAACTCGTCGGTCACCTGGCGATACATGATCATCTGCCGGTCGTCTGCCTCGAGCAGGGCGGAGTACCCGTCGGCCCGCCAGCGCGGCTCGCCCGTGCCCGCGTCGAGCACGTCGGTGCCGCCGTCGCCGAAGATGCAGTACCGGCCGGGCAGGCACGCGGAGAGCCGGGGATACCCGTCGCCCGGCCCCGGCCAGACCCACAGCCGGCGCCCGGAGGCCCGGTCGTACACCTCGGTCCCCGCCGACCCGGCCGGCCACACGAGCTCCTGGCCCGCCGCGCCGGGCGCGTGCTGCCCCACCGCGCCGGACCACTGCAGCCGGAACGTCGCGGCGACCGCGCCCGTCCTCAGGTCCCGGACCCGCAGCTGGCCGTCCCCGTCGAGCTCGCTGAGCTGGCGCACCTGCGAGTACTGGGCCACCGCCAGGCTGGTCACCACCCCCGGCGGCGCGTCGGCCGACCACACCACCCGCCCGCTGCCCTCGTCGAGCGCGACCAGCCGCTCGTCGCCCCCGGGCCGGTCCATGTCCTCGGCGAGGATCAGCCCCGGCGCCAGCCCGTCGATGCGCGCCTTGGCCCGGGTCCAGCGCGGCTGCCCGCTGACGGCATCCAGCGCCGTGATCTCGCCGGTGTACTCCAGGTTGTCCTCGGTCCGCTCCGCCTGGACCACCACGGTCCGGCCGGTGACCGCCATGATCGACTCATCGGCACCGGCCGGCCGGCGCCACAGCAGCGCCCCGTCGCGCGCGTCGAGCGCCTCGATCGCGATCCGCCCGGCCTGTAGGCGCGCCAGGACGAACCGCCCGCCGCCGGCCATGACCTGCAGCACCTGGAAGTCGGCGGTGTACACGGGCGCGAGCCCCGGCGGCGTCCCACTGCCGGTGAGCAGCCCCGCGGCGACCGCGAGCACGGCGACGGGCGCCGCCCACCGCCACCGCCACGGGCCTTTCCGCGGCTCGGCCGGCTCCCACGGCGCGCTGATGTCGAGTTCGATGATCGCGTCCGGCACGGTGCCCTCTCTTCGCCAGAAGAGAGTCCCACGCGACACGCCCGCGTGCCCACGTACAGCCTGTCGAATATCGCCGCGCCGACCCCCGACATTTCGGGCAAGCGCGGCCAACCAGGCCCCAGCAGCCCGGGCGAGAACCGGCAAGCAAAGGCCGCCGTCGCGAGACGGCGGCCCTTGGCAAACGGGTCAGCGGCGCGGCGCGCGCGCCCGGGCGGGCGGGGCCGACGTCAGCGGCGTCGGCTCCTCGATCCGGCTCACCCACTCGGTGACCTGCCGCGCCACGTCCTGCGCGGTCAGCCCCAGGTCGGCGAGGATCTCGTTGCGCGACCCGTGCGGGTGCCACCCCTGCGCAACGCCCAGGTCCCGCAGCGGCACCCAGACGTCGGCGTCGCGCAGCGACTTGGCGACCGCGTCGCCCACGCCGCCGGTGCGCACGCCGTCCTCGAGGGTGACGACGAGCCGGTGCTCGCGGGCGAGGGCGACGATCTCGACGGGCACCGGGCGGACCCAGCGCGGGTCGACGACGGTCACGCCGAAGCCCTGCTCGGCCAGCCGCCCCGCCACCTCCACGGCCATGTGGGCGAAGGCGCCGACGCTCACCAGCAGCACGTCCTTGCGCTCGTGCTCGGCCAGCACGTCCACGCCGCCGAAGCCGTCCACGCCGCCGACGCGGCGCAGGGCCGGGAGGTCGGCCGGGACGGAGCCGGTCGGGAAGCGCAGGATGGTCGGGCCGTCCTCGATGCCGACGGCCTCGCGCAGCTCCTCGCGGACGGTCTGGGCGTCGCGCGGGGCGGCCAGGCGCAGGCCCGGCACGACGCCGAACACCGACATGTCCCAGATGCCGTAGTGCGACGGGCCGTCGGGGCCGGTGATGCCGGCGCGGTCGAGCACGAAGGTGACCGGCAGCTTGTGCATGGCCACGTCGAGCAGGACCTGGTCGAAGGCGCGGTTGAGGAACGTGGCGTAGACGGCGACGACCGGGTGCAGGCCGCCGATGGCCAGGCCCGCGGCCGAGGTGACGGCGTGCTGCTCGGCGATGCCCACGTCGTAGGCGCGCTCGGGGTACTTGTGCATGAGCTTGGCGATGCCGGTCGGCTCGGCCATCGCGGCGGTGATGCCGACGACGTCGGCCCGCTCGTCGGCGATGGCGACGAGCTCGTCGGCGAAGACGCCGGTCCACTTGACCGAGGCGGGGGCCAGCAGCCTGCCGGTCTCGATGTCGAAGGCGCCCGGCCCGTGCAGGCAGTCGGCCTCGTCCTCCATGGCGGGGCGGTAGCCGAAGCCCTTGCGGGTCACCGCGTGCACGATCACCGGGCCGCCGAAGCCCTTGGCCTTGCGCAGCGCGGACTCGACGGCCTCGCGGTCGTGGCCGTCGACCGGGCCGACGTACTTGATGCCGAGGTCCTCGAACATCGCCTGCGGCGCGACGGCGTCCTTGATGCCCTTCTTGACGGCGTGCAGCACCTCGTAGAGGGGCGGGCCGACCAGCGGGGTCCGGCCGAGGGAGTCCTTGACGAGGTCGAGGACCTTCTCGTAGCCGGGGTTCAGGCGGAGCTTGGACAGGTGGTCGGCCAGGCCGCCGATGGTCGGCGAGTAGGACCGTCCGTTGTCGTTGACCACGATGACCAGCGGGTTCTTGGCGGCGGCGATGTTGTTCAGCGCCTCCCAGCACATGCCGCCGGTGAGCGCGCCGTCGCCGACGACCGCCACGACGTGGCGGGGCTCGCCGCGCAGCGCGAACGCCTTGGACAGGCCGTCGGCGTACGACAGCGCGGTCGAGGCGTGCGAGTTCTCGATGATGTCGTGATCGCTCTCGGCCTGGCTCGGGTAGCCGGTGAGCCCGCCGCGGCGGCGCAGGAGGTCGAAGCCGTCCTGACGGCCGGTGACGATCTTGTGCACGTACGCCTGGTGGCCCGTGTCGAAGAGGATCCGATCCTTCGGCGAGTCGAAGACGCGGTGCAGCGCGAGGGTCAGCTCGACGACGCCGAGGTTCGGACCCAAATGACCGCCGGTGCGCGAGACCTTCGCGATGAGGAAGTCGCGGATCTCCGCGGCGAGCACGTCGAGCTGCTCAGCGGTCAGTCGACGAAGATCACCCGGGGCCTGGACCGTGCTCAGCAGGGACGCGGCCTCGTTCTCTTCTGCGCTCATGACCGCCGAGTCTAGTGGGGTCGCGCAGTGGCGCACCTGGGCCGGAGGAATCTTGACAGGTTCCGCACATCCCTGCCACACAGTGTTACGTACGGCCCACCGCCACCGCCACGGCGAGCCGCGCGGCGTCCTTGTCCTGCACGAACGCGGCCGGCGCGGTGCCGATCGCGGGGTTCAGGGGTAGCCCACGACCACCCCGTGGGTGAGCGATCCCACCACCCGGGTGGCGGCGTCGGCCCTGCTTCAGTCCTGTGCGTGGGGCGTTGCGGGCAACTGGGCCGAAGGGGCGGTACGGGCAGCCCGCACCCGCACCGCCCGGCCGGTCAGTACACGCCGGCCTCGCGGGCCAGGGTGGCCGTGTCCAGCGGCTCGTAGCGCCCGCGCATGTCGGCGTACGCGGTGACCACGAGGACGTCGGTGAACATCCGCGTGGCCGTGCTGAACAGCAGCGTCACCACCTGCCGTGACGGCGGACTGGACCATGGCCGCGACCAGGGCGAGGGCGACAATCTTGAACAACGCGCCCCACACGCTGGACAGGTCGGCCGCGCCGGCCTGCTGGTTGGCGTTGAGATCGGCGACGACGTCGTTGAGGGCGCCGAAGGTCCAGACAGCCGTGGCGACGGCCACGACCAGGCCCGCCACGAAGCCGACGAGCTGGACCAGCGCGAGCTGCTTCCACCCGGCCTTGAAGATCTGCCCGCTGCGCCGCCACCAGCCGGCGTAGTCGGGGCTGACCATCGGGTCGTACGGGGCCGGCGGGATCGAGTAGCCGCCGCCGGGCACGGCCTGGTACACCGCATAGGACTGCGCGGGGTCGTACGCCACCCCCTGCGGCACGTCGGGCACCTGGGGCCGCAGGGGCGGCGGCTCCTCCGGTCCGGGGTTCGTCGAGGGGTGGCTCATGTTTCCTCCGTACCGCGGCCGCGCACTGCGGCCGACACAGAAGATAGAAGCAACCCGCCAGCCCCGCTGTCCGGTCCCATCGACCGGCTCCGCTCAGCGCAGCGTCGGCGCCGGCACCATCTTGGAGTAGACGATGGCGAGCACCAGGCCGGTCGCCCACAGCCCCGCGGCCCACCAGACGGTGACCTTGCCGGTCGCGGCCGGCTCCCGCCCGCGCAGCATCTGGATCGCCAGCGCCGACGCGGCCACCATCAGCGCCACCCCGACGCCCCAGACGGTCCAGGCGGCCGGGCTGCGGTCCACCTTGAGCCGGCCGAGCCCGAGCGCGGCCCGCCCGATGGCGAAGACGAACGGGATCGTGAACACCACGACGGTCTGGGCGATGGTGCGCCGCAGCGCCCGCATCGGGTCGCGGCGGGGCCGCTCACCCTCGTCCGGCTCGGTCATGCGTCGCCCCCTGCGGCCCGCCGCGCGGCGTACCCGGGCGAGAAGGTCTCCAGCAGCCGCACCGTCTCGGCGAAGGGCAGCTGCCCCGGGGCCGGGCGCCCGCCGATGGCCGAGTAGGTGATCCGGGAGCCGAGCAGCGGGAAGAACACCCGCGACCCCGCCCCCTCCGCGCCCATGCCGATGACGATCATGGAGTCGTACCGCAGGAGCAGCCCGGCCAGCACCCGGAGGTCCTCGGGCCCGCGCGCCATCGTGCTGATCTTGACGACGTCGGCCCCCGCGGCCACGGCCGCCTCGACCGTCGCCCGCAGCGCCGCCTCGCCCGGGGTGGCCTCGAAGTCGTGGTACGACACGATGACCGGCCGGTCGGCGGCCCGCGCCGCGGCCACCACGCCGGGCAGGATCCCCGCCGAGGACAGCTCGACGTCGACCGCGTCGACCTCCGGGATCACCGCCTCGAAGAGCGCCAGCCGCTCGGCGTCGTCGCCCGGCCAGTAGCCGCCCTCGGCCTTGGACCGGATGGTGGCCAGGGTGGGCAGGCCGGCGGCCCGGAACGCCGCGGCCGCGCGGCACACGTCGCCGGGCACGTAGCTGCGGTACCAGTCGATGCGCAGCTCGGCCAGGTCGACCCCGAGCGCGCGGGCCCGCGCCGCTTCGCCTTCGGCGTCGTCGTCACCGAAGCTGACCGCGACCAGCGGCGCACCGCCGGCCAGCCGCTCCCGCAGCGTCGCCATGAACTCACCCAGCCTTTCCGACAGGGGGAGTCTACGGGCCGCACACGGCACGGCACGGCCAGGTACCGGCCGCCCGCCCGCGGCAGCCGGCGCGGTGAGATTCGGCTGCCCGCTCCCGCGTCCTCGCGCATCGTGGCGCAATGACACGCTTCGACCTGCGCGCGGCGGACCTGCGGACACTGAACTCTACGGCGGCAAGGTGGGCGGCGCGGCCCGGCAGTACACGGCCGACCCGGCCCGCTTCGGCCGGCGCCTCTTCGACGTGGTCCGGCTGGACGACTGGGCGACGCCGTTCTCCTGGGCGCCGCCCCAGATCGCGGCCTGGCGGGAGGCCGGCGCCCAGCCCTTCGCCGCCGAGGCCGAGCTGACCGCGCTGGCCGCGGCGGCGGGCCTGGAGCTGACCCCGCGCCTGTTCACGGCCGAGTCCCTGCCGCAGTCGATCGACGAGATGCACGCCCTGCTGACCGCCACCCTGCCGGCGACGCTGGTGTCGCTGGACGACGGCGACCCGGGGCGGGCCGAGGGCATCGTCCTGCGCACGCCGGACCGCAAGGTCATCGCCAAGGCCCGCTTCCAGGACTACGAGCGCACCCGCAAGCGCCGGGCCCGAGGCTAAGGGTTGGCCGGCGAGAGCAGGCCGATGGTCTCGAAGTGCTGGGTCATCGGGAAGCTGTCGAAGGCCCGCACCGCCGTCAGCGCGTAGCCGAGCTCGCCGAAGGTCCGCACGTCCCGCCCGAACGCCGCCGGGTCGCAGGCCACGTAGGCCACCGCGCGGGGCGAGCGGGCCGCGATCGCCTCCACCACGGGACGGCCGGCGCCGGAGCGGGGCGGGTCGAGCACCACGAGGTCGACCGCGCGCCACCGGGGGTTGGCCAGCGCCTGGGCCACGTCGGCCCGGGTGAAGGCGACGTTGCGCAGGTCGCGCAGCGCCCGCCGGCCGGCCGACACCGCCCGGGCGTCGGCCTCCACCACGGTGACCGGGCCGCAGTGCGGGGCCAGGGCGGCGGCGAAGACTCCTGCGCCGCCGTACAGGTCCCAGGCCCGCTCCCCCGCGGCCGGGCGCAGCATCTGCAGGACCGCGCCGGTGAAGGCGGCGACGGCGTGCGGGTGCACCTGCCAGAAGCCGGTGGCGTCCAGCGACCACTCCCGGCCGGCGACGGACTCGCGGACCTGCGGGACGGCGCCGGTCGGGCGGCCGGTGCGCGACGCGCGGGCCACCACCGCCGTGTCGCCGGTGGAGCTCGCCACCGCCTCGACGGCCGAGCCCGGGGGCCAGTGCCGGTCCAGGACGGGCAGGGACTGGATCGCCGGGTGGGCGATGCGGCAGCGGTCGACGGGCACGATGTCGGCGGAGCGGTGGCGGTGGAAGCCGGCGCGGCCGTCGGGGCCGGCCGTGTACTGCACCCGCGTGCGCCAGGACAACGGGCCGCCGGGCAGGGCTTCCACCAGCTCCGACAGGTCCGCGAAGCCGTCGATGCCGGTGAAGTCCTCGATGCCGCCCAGCCGGGTCAGCTGCTCGCGCAGGACCTGGGCCTTCAGGCGGCGCTGGGCCGGCCAGTCCGCGTGCTGCCAGTCGCAGCCGCCGCAGGCACCCGGGCCGGCGAAGGGGCACGGCGGGATGACCCGGTCCGGCGAGGGCAGCAGGATCTCGACCGCGTCGGCGCGCAGGAAGCCCTTGGCCCGCTCGGTGATGCGGGCCACGACCCGCTCGCCGGGCAGGGCGTGGCGCACGAACACCACCTGGCCCTCGTGCCGGGCCACGCAGATGCCGCCGTGTGCGACCGCGCCGACCTCGAGCTCGAGGTCGGCGCCGACGGCGACGGTCATGCGTCGGTGCTGGCGGTCGAGCGCGGGCCGCGCTTCGGGCCGCGGCTCAGCGTCGCGTCGAGCCGGTCGATGTCGACGTCGCCGATCGAGCTGAGCTGCCACGGGACGCTGGTCACCATCACGCCGGGCTCGAAGAGCAGCCGGCCCTTCAGCCGCAGGGCGCTCTGGTTGTGCAGCAGGTGCTCCCACCAGCGGCCGACCACGTACTCCGGGATGAACACGGTCACCACGTCGCGCGGCGAGTCCTGGCGCTTGGTGCGCACGAAGTCGAGGATCGGGCGGTTGATCTCGCGGTACGGGCTCTCGACCACGGTCAGCGGCACCGGGATGCCCCGCCGCTCCCATTCCTCCTGCAGCGCCCGGGTGTCGTGGTCGTCGACGTTGACGGTCAGCGCGGTCAGGCTGTCGGGCCGGGTGGCCTGGGCGTAGGCGACCGCGCGCAGGGTCGGGCGGTGCACCTTGCTCACCAGCACGACGGCGTGGTTACGGGCGGGCAGCACCGGCCGGTCCTCGCTCGGCGTCAGCTCGCGGGCCACGGTGTCGTAGTGCTTCTTGATGCCCACCATCAGGAAGTAGATGACGATCATCGCGATGATGGCGATGTACGCCCCGAGCAGGAACTTGGTGATGAGCACCACAATCAGCACGGCGCCGGTGAGCGTGAGACCGATCATGTTGATGGTGCGCGATCGGATCATCCGGTTGCGGGCCTGCTTGTCACGAACGGTTCTGAGCAGGCGGTTCCAGTGGCGGATCATGCCGGCCTGGGAGAGCGTGAACGACACGAAGACGCCGACGATGTACAGCTGGATGAGCCGCGTCACCTCGCCGTTGAAGCCGACGATGAGCACCATGGCGGCCAGCGCCAGCAGGATGATCCCGTTGGAGAAGGCCAGCCGGTCGCCGCGGGTGTGCAGCTGGCGCGGCAGGTAGCGGTCCTGGGCCAGGATCGAGCCGAGCACCGGGAAGCCGTTGAACGCCGTGTTGGCCGCCAGGAACAGGATCAGGGCGGTGATGACCGCCACGACGTACAGCAGGATCGACCCCGCCCCGAACACGGTCTGGCCGAGCTGGGTGGTCACCGTCTTCTGCACGTAGTTGTGCGGGCCGCCCACGATCTGGCTGGGGTCCTCGACGAACTTCAGCCCGGTCTTGTTGGCCAGCATGATGATGCCGAGCAGCATGGCGATCGAGATCGTGCCGAGCAGCAGCAGCGTGGTCGCCGCGTTCTTGCTCTTGGGCTCCTTGAAGGCCGGCACGCCGTTGGAGATGGCCTCGACCCCGGTCAGCGCCGCACAGCCCGACGAGAACGTCCGCAACAGCAGGAACGCCATCGCCGCGCCGGTCATGTTCGCATGCTCGGCATGGATGACCAGGTCGGCGCTGGGCGCCCGGAGGTCCTCCCCCAGCACGAAGATCTTGAAGAAGCCGGTGAGGACCATCCCGATCATGACGATCATGAAGCCGTACGTCGGGATCGCGAACGCCGCCCCGGACTCCCGGATGCCGCGCAGGTTCATGGCGGTGAGCACGGCGATCGAGATGATGGAGATGGCCACCTTGTGCGTGGCGACCCAGGGCACGACCGAGCCGAGGTTGGCCACCCCGGAGGCGGTCGACACGGCCACGGTCAGCACGTAGTCGACCAGCAGCGCGCTGGCCACCGCCACGCCGAAGCGCGGGCCGAGATTGACCGTCGCCACCTCGTAGTCGCCGCCGCCGGAGGGGTACGCGTGGACGTTCTGCCGGTAGCTCGCGACGACTGTGAGCATCACCACTGCGACCGCGAGACCGATCCACGGCGAGATCGTCAGCGCCGAAGCACCCGCGATGGACAGCGTCAGCAGGACCTCGTCGGGGGCGTAGGCGACCGACGACAGCGCGTCGGAGGCGAACACCGGAAGTGCGATGCGCTTGGGCAGCAGCGTGTGTTTGAGCCGGTCCGAGCGGAACGGTCGGCCCACGAGCAGCCGCTTCATCAGGGAGGTGGGACTGGCCACGACGCCTAAGCGTACGGGCCGCGCCGCCTCCCGTTGCACCGGTCTGTGCCGCGCATGACATCCTCGTGTCTGAGTGCCGAGGACACGGAGGCGGGGACGTGCACGTTGTGATCATGGGCTGCGGGCGCGTGGGTTCCACGCTCGCGCTGAGTCTGGAGCAGCGCGGACATACGGTCGCCGTGGTCGACGTGAACGCCGATGCGTTCCGCCGGCTGGGCTCGGACTTCCAGGGCACGACGGTGAACGGCGTCGGCTACGACCGCGAGGTACTGCTGCAGGCCGGCATCGAGCGCGCGGACGCGTTCGCCGCCGTCTCCTCCGGCGACAACTCGAACATCATCTCCGCCCGGGTGGCCCGCGAGACCTTCGGCGTGGGTCGCGTGGTGGCCCGCATCTACGACCCGAAGCGCGCGGAGGTCTACGAGCGCCTCGGCATTCCGACCGTGGCGACGGTGCGCTGGACGGCCGACCGGATGCTGCGCCACCTGGTCCCCGAGGGCAACGTCGAGGTCTGGCGCGACCCGACCAGCACCGTGTCGATCGTCGAGGTGCCCGTGCACCCGGACTGGATCGGCCACACCGTCGGCCAGCTCGAGCAGCGCAGCGGCGCCCGGGTGGCCTACCTCATGCGCTTCGGCCTGGCGATGCTGCCGACCGAGTCCACCGTCTTCCAGGACGGCGACCTCGCGTTCATGCTGTTGACCGACGAGATGGCCGGCTCCGTGACAAAGGTCACCGGCACGGCGCCCGAAGGGGGACACTGATCATGCGGATCGCGATCGCCGGGGCCGGCAACGTGGGCCGGTCCATCGCCAAGGAGCTCGTGGACAACGGCCACCAGGTGATGCTCATCGAGCGGGTCCCGCGGATGGTGCGCCCCGAGCGGGTGCCCGCCGCCGAGTGGATCCTCGCCGACGCCTGCGAGCTGTCGAGCCTGCAGGAGGCCGACCTGTCCTCGTGCGACGTGGTCGTGGCGGCCACCGGCGACGACAAGGTCAACCTGGTGGTGTCCCTGCTGGCGAAGACCGAGTTCGCGGTACCGCGGGTGGTCGCCCGCATCAACCGGGCCGAGAACGAGTGGCTGTTCAACGAGCAGTGGGGCGTCGACGTCTCGGTGAGCAAGCCGCGGCTCATGGCGGCGCTGGTCGAGGAGGCGGTGTCGGTCGGCGACCTGGTCCGGCTGATGACCTTCCGGCAGTCCGAGGCCAACCTGGTCGAGATCACGCTGCCGGAGAACGCGCCGTACGTCGGCCACCCGGTCCGCGACGTGCCCCTGCCGCACGACGCGGCCCTGGTCGCCGTCCTGCGCGGCCGCCGGGTGCTGGTCCCCACCCCGGACGACCCGCTGGAGCCCGGCGACGAGCTGGTGTTCGTGGTCACGGCGGAGATGGAGGACGCCGTCCGCGCCGTGATGCTGGGCAACGACGACGAGAACGGCAAGCAGCTCAAGGGCGTCCGCGGCAAGGTCTTCTGACCGCTTTGCGCGGATAAGCGGATAAGTCGGGCACTGCCGCGCCAGTGGGATGCGCTGTGCCGCTGCGCCGCCATCGCCGCCATCGCCGCCCGGACGCCCACGATCCACCGCCGGTTTGCGCGGATAAGCGGATAAGTCGGGCACTGCCGCGCCAGCGGGATGCGCCGCGCCGCTGCGCCGCCATCGCCGCCCGGACGCCCACGATCCACCGCCGGTTTGCGCGGATAAGCGGATAAGCCGGGCACTGCCGCGCCAGCGGGATGCGCCGCGCCGCTGCGCCGCCATCGCCGCCATCGCCGCCCGGACGCCCACGATCCACCGCCGGTTTGCGCGGATAAGCGGATAAGTCGGGCACTGCCGCGCCAGCGGGATGCGCCGTGCCGCTGCGCCGCCATCGCCGCCCGGACGCCCACGATCCACCGCAGACTGAAGGTCTGGCTGTCGCCGGCCTCGCGCACCGAATCCACACCCTGGTCCTGGCCGCGCTCGACCGGATGATCGGGCTGCAGCCTGACCGTCCTGGCCGTGGGCGGCTGCATCACCAAAATCACCAAGGCGGCCCGACGGGCGGAAAGTCCGGATCAGCCGTTTTCGGCCGCCTCGCCCCGCACATGTCGGATTTATGAGCCGTCGGGGTATAAATGCGACATGTCGTGGCGCGCCAGCGCCCGACATGTCGGGCGATCTTGGCACGGCGGAGCTGGCAGGGAGGCCCCCCAGGGCCGACCGGTGTCTGACGGGAGCAACGGCGCCCTGGTTGCGCGGACCGGAGCCAGCAACAGGCTTTTAAGCGGCCGGCTCTTCCTCAGCCTTCGAGGGCGCCAGTGCCGAGGCGGGCTCCTCGCGCAGGATGCGCCGCGCCTGCCACACGGTCAGCGCGGCCAGCAGCGCGTAGGGCGGCCACCCCAGGGCCAGCCGCGCGATGCCGAGCAGGTCGTCGGAGCCGGCGCTGCTGTCCCGGTAGAGGATCACCTGCACGCCGAGCTTGAGCGCGTAGACGACCGCCCACAGCACGGTCAGCCAGATGAAGGTCCGGCGCAGGCGCTGGTTGTCGTACCAGCGGGTGGCACCCCCGTCGAGGGTCACCGACCACAGCCAGCCGACCAGCGGACGTCCGATCGCCACCGAGGCGAGCATGCCCACCACGTAGCCGACCGTGATCAGCATGCCCGGCAGGTACACGTCCTTGGCGTCGCCGCTCTTCCAGGCCAGGTAGGCGCCGATCGCGATGCCGAAGACGCCGTTGAGGGCGTGCCGGGTCGGCTCGCGGCGGGCGAGCCGGTAGATCCCCATGGACAGCGCGGCGCCGACGGCCACGATGAGCGAGGTGCGCAGCGACCACCAGCCGAAGTGGTTTCCCAGGAAGTTGATCACGATGAACAGCGTGATCGGGACACTGGACTCGATCAGGCCCCGCACGCCGCCGAGCTGCTGAGCCATCTGCACCGAGAACGGTGGGAGCTGCTCTTCGTCGACGTTCTTGCCCTGTTCGGTCGTGGTCTCGTTACCTGGCTGCATCCGGCCTCATCGGGGTGTTTCGAGCTCGTAGTACGGGTTGTAGAGCACCTTACGGCCATCCCGGACCGCCAGGCGCCCCTTCACCGTGATCGGTCGACCCGGTTCGATGCCGGCGATGTGCCGGCGGCCCAGCCACACGAGGGTGACCAGGTCGCTGCCGTCGAACAGCTCCGCCTCCAGGGTCGGCAGGTTGGTGCGTGGCGTGTACACCACGGTACGCAACCGTCCCTTGAGGCGCACCACCTGGCCGCGCTGACAGGCCAGCGCCGGTGTGCTCCCGCACTGCTTCGCGTCGCGCTGCAGCTCCTCCGCGTCGAGCTCGGAGTCGCTCGCGGTCAGCCGGCGGAGAAACTTTCGGAGGCCGCGTTGGCCGGCTTGATCACTGACCGCATCACTGTCCGTGGCCATAATGACGGTGCCACCCTTCCCTCCGGCCGTCATGACACCCTCACTACGACGGTACGCGCTTTACGCGTTCTTGCATCCAGCCAGTAGTGACAGCTTCGTCACTACTGGCGACGCGGGCGGGGCGAAGGCTTGCGGCGGCCGTCGGCGCCGTTCGGGCCGTTCACGGCCTCGGGCGCGTCCTCGTCGGCGGCCTCACCCGGCTCGGCCCCGGCGTCGGTGACCTCCTTGGGCAGGTGCAGCGGCAGCGGCTCGCGCACCGGCATGGCCTCGTGGCCACGCTCGACGACGAGGCTGCGCAGGCACTCCAGCAGCGCCGGGGCGGCCGACGGGTCGACCGCGGCCGGGCCCTGGAACACCGCGCGGACCAGCCAGCGGGGCCCGTCGACGCCGACGAAGCGGATGTCGGTCAGCCCCTCGGGGGTGCGCACCCGGGCCCGCAGCTCGCTGCCGTAGTCGCCCGCGACCTCCTCGGCCGCGACGCCGTCGTTGAACAGCTGCTTGCGGATCTCGGCGCGCACCTCGTCCCAGATGCCCTCGCTGCGCGGCGCGGCGAACACGCCCAGCTGCAGCGCGCTGTCCTGGGAGACCAGCACGATCTGCTGGATCTTGCCGTCGTTGTCGGCCTGGACCCGCACCTCGACGCCGTCGACCGCGGGGACCTTGAGCGAGCCGAGGTCGAGCTGGGCGATGCCCTCGGGCGCCTCGGTGATGTCGTAAGGGCCGTCGGCCCGGCTGGACTTGCCGGCGCGCGGATCGGCGTCCTCGTCGGCGGCGTCGAGGTCGTCGAGGTCCTCGTCGAACGTGTCCCGGGCCTGGCCGCGCGGATCGGCCTTGGCGTGCCGCCCGCTCCCGCCCTTGCGCGAGAAGATCACTGCTCTGCCTCCAAGTTCGCTGCCGGAACGAGCCCGGCATGCCCGCCGGTGGACCCATGGCCCCCGGCCCCGCGCACAGTATCGGGAAGATCCTCGACGACGTGGAAGTGTGCCCGCTCCACGCGCTGGATCACAAGCTGGGCAATTCGGTCACCACGGGATATTTTCGCGGATATCACTCGATCGTGATTGATGAGGTTCACCAGGATTTCGCCCCGGTACCCCGCGTCGACGGTGCCCGGCGCGTTGAGCACCGTCACCCCCATCTTCGCGGCCAGGCCGCTGCGCGGGTGCACCAACCCGACGTACCCGTCCGGCAGAGCGATCGCGACCCCGGTGCGCACCAGCGCCCGCTCACCCGGCGCGATCTCCACGTCCTGCGCCGAGTACAGGTCGGCGCCGGCGTCGCCCGGGTGCGCGTAGGCCGGTAACGGCAGGCCGGGGTCGAGCTGCCGCACGAGCACGTCCATCCCCATGCCTCCATCCTGCCGGGTCGCCCCGGCGGCCCAACACGTACCCTCGCCTACATGGCCCAGCCGAACCCGTACCGCGAGCGTCTCCGCCTGTCGTGGTGGCTGTGGCTGCCCGCGGTCGCCGTCGCCGGCGCGCTGGCCGCGGAGGTCAAGCTGGGCGCGCCCGGCGCGGCCACGTGGATCGCCTACCTGGTGCTGCTGCCGCTGACCGTCGTCGGACTCTGGTTGCTCGGCCGCATCCGCATCGAGGTGTCCAACGGCGAGCTGCGGGTCGACGACGCGCACATCCCGCTGCGGTACGTCGGCGAGGTGACCCCGCTCACCGCCGCGGACAAGCGCGACCTGCTGGGCCCCTACGCCGACCCGGAGGCGTTCGTGGTGCAGCGGCCCTGGATCGGCGGGGCGGTGCGGCTGGATGTGCGCGACGACGCCGACCCCACGCCGTACTGGCTGGTCAGCTCCCGCCGCCCGGAGGCCCTGGCCGAGGCCCTGCGGGCCGCTCAGGCCTCGATCGCGGGCTGAGCGCCGGCTCCCCCGCCGGACAGCAGGTCCTTGCGGATCTCCTCGCCCAGGGCGAGGGTGGCCCGGCGGTTGAGGAAGCCGCCGACCGCGGCGCCGGTGAGGAAGGGCCCCATCGTGCTCAGGTTGCGCCCGAAGCGCCTGAGCAGCCGGTCCCGCAGCTCCTTGCGCAGGGCCGTGCCCATGGCAGCGGCCATGCTCCCGCCGACCTTCAGCGGGTTGATGCCGCGCCGCTGGGCCCAGGCCTGGATGAGGAAGCCCGCCCGCTGGGTGCCGGAGCCGGGGACCGGGCGGCCGTAGACGGCGTGCAGCTCGCCGATGAGCTTCATCTCGACCGCGACCACCGCCACGGTCTCGGCGGCCAGCAGCACCGGGGCGGACAGCAGGCTCGGCGTGACCGCCCACTCGACCGCGGCCACACCGCCACCGGCCGCGCCGATGCCGGCCGTGACCCGCGAGGCGTTGCGGATGAGCCGCTCGGCCATCTGGTCGCGGTCCAGGCCGGGGTGGTGCGCCCGGAGGGTGTCCAGGTCGCGCACCGGGATGTACGGCGCGACCCGGGTCACGGAGTCGGTGATCCAGCCGATCGCCTTCTTCGGCTGGAACAGGTCGCGCACGCCACGCTCGCCGATCTCGAGACGGACGAGCCGGCCGAGCAGCCTGCGGCGATCCTTGGTGGGGACGTCGTCACCGGTCAGGGCGACGACGGCCTGCGAGAACTCGGCCTCGTCCGCCGGCGCGCCCTCCTCGGGCTCCGCCGGGGCCCCGTGCGCCGGCCAGGAGGCCGGCATCCGCTGCGCGCCCGGGGAGTGCGGTCCTCCGGGTGCGTCCGGAACTCCGGAGGTCTCAGGCTGGACGGGGGCGTTCTCGGCCGCCTCGTCGGCGGGAACCGGCTGGACCATCGTCAACCTCCGGGGTACGGAAAATCGGTCGCCGCCTCAAACTGAAGCACGCCGGGACCAACTCCGCGTGATCAACTCGTCCTCAGACGCACTCGCGGCAGATCAGCTCCCCGTTGCGCTCCGCCGCCAGCTGGCTGCGGTGGTGCACCAGGAAGCAGCGCGAGCAGCGGAACTCGTCCGCCTGCATCGGCAGGACCTTCACGGTCATGTCCTCGTCGGCAAGGTCGGCGCCCGGCAGCTCGAAGTTCTCGGCGAGGTCGGAGTCGTCGACGTCGACGGTCGCGGACTGCGCATCGGTCCGACGGGACTTGAGCTCCTCGAGGCTGTCCTCCCCGAGGTCGACCTCGTCGCGACGTGGCGCGTCGTAGTCGGTGGCCATCGGTGTTCACACTCCCAATTCGTGTCGCCGGGTAGGTTGGGCGCCCGAAACAACGTTGTTTGCAACGTCCAAAGGCGGCGTACCTTACCGCCCTCGTGCGCTTGTTGTACGCCCACGCGCGGAAACTTGTTCCCACTGTGACCGAGGCGACACAACGATCTTGCCGCGGGAACGATCTCGGCGCAAAAACCGGGCCCGCTCCGCGGCGATGCGACGATACCGTCCGCCCACCGCTTCCGTGGGGAGTCGTCCCGCAACTGCGAGTAGGAACTTTGCGGTATGTCCGGTGGGGACTTCAGCGGGTCTTCGAGTCAGGCGCTAACCTCTCCGGCAGCCAGAGCGTCTTCTCTGGTGTGGAAGCAAGGTACGAGGCGGGCGCGGGGAGCGAGCCATGAGTTTTGCGCGGGTGAGAGCACTCGCGGTGGTCGGCATCCTCATTGTCGCCGCGGCGGTGTTCGTGATCGTTGCCGTGGTGAAGGACCGCCAGGGCGGCCCGGCCGCCGATTCGAAGAAGTGCGCCGAGGGAGCGGTGATGGCCAACGCCAGGCTGCCCCGGCAGGAGGACGTCAAGGTCACGATCTTCAATGCCACGAACCGGCCCGGAACCGGCTCGGACGTCGCCAACGACTTCCTGAGCCGCCGGTTCAAGGAGGCGAAGGTGGTCACCGCCGCGCCGAACCCCCCGGTGACCAAGCCCACCGACGTGGTCGCCGTGATCCGCTTCGGCCCGCAGACGGTCGGCGCGGCGTGGCTGGTGCGCGCGTACTTCCTCGACCAGGCCCGGTCCGAGTTCGACAAGGCCCGCCAGGACGACAAGGTGGAGATCATCCTCGGCGGCAAGTTCCGGCAGCTGCCGACGACCACCGAGGTCAACCAGGAGATCGCGGCGCTGGGCAACCCGGTGCTGCCCGAGGGCACCTGCGCCAAGGACGACAGCTGAGGCGCTGAGCGTGGCGCCGTCGGCGGGTCATGACCCTCCGGCGGCGCCTGTCACCGCCGGAGGGCGGATCACGGCCCTCCGGCGGCGTCCAGCTCGCTCAGGCGGGCGTGCAGCTGCTCGTACAGCCCGGGCGGGGCCGCGATGAGCATGTCCGGGCCCGGTGCCGCCCCGTCGAGGCCGGTCACCAGCGCGCCCGCCTCGGCCGCGATGAGGCCGCCGGCCGCGTGGTCCCAGGGGTTGAGGCCCTTCTCGTAGTACGCGTCCAGGGCCCCCTCCGCCACGAGGCACAGGTCGAGCGAGGAGGCCCCGAACCGGCGGATGTCGCGGATGTGCTCGATCAGCCCGGCCACCACCTTGGCCTGGTGCGCGCGGCGGGCCGCCGCGTAGCCGAAGCCGGTGCCGACGAGGGCCTGCCCCAGGTCGGTCTCCCCGGAGACGGCCAGCCGGCGGTCCCCGGCGAAGGCGCCGCCGCCCCGGGTGGCGGTCCACTCCTTGCCGGTGGCGGCGTTGCGAACCACCCCCGCGACCACCTCCCCGTCCACCTCGGCGGCGAGGGAGACCGCGTACTGCGGCAGGTCGTACAGGTAGTTCACGGTGCCGTCGATCGGGTCGAGGATCCAGCGCACCGCGGAGCCGCCGGAGCCGCCGCCGTACTCCTCCCCCAGCACCGCGTCGCCGGGGCGCGCCGTGTGCAGCGCCTCCCGCACGTGCCGCTCGACCGCGCGGTCGGCGGCGGTGACCACATCGGTGGCGGTCGACTTGGTGGCGACGGCCGCGACGCCCTCGGCGCGCATGCGGACGGCCAGCTCGCTCGCGGAGCGGGCGATGGAAACGGCAAGGGCCAGAAGGTCGGCTGGTCGGTCCATGGTCACTATCCTTACAAAGGTGCGCGGGGCCCCTCGCAGCCCATCCGTTCGGTCACAACAGCGCGTCCAGCCCCCTCAAGAGGGGATGTTGGGGCGAGAGAGCGTTACAATTCACGCGCTGCCCGCTGTCGTTAGTGAATCCGCCCGGAGTCACGGCGCACACGGGCGCCACCAAAAGCAACCCGGCCACTTCAGCACGGCCGCGCCGTGCGCGAACCCGGCCGCATCGGCCGTCGCTCGCCATCGCACCGGAAGGTCGTTCGTGACAGCAGCTCACCAGCCCAGCGTTGACGTACGCTCCCTCGCCGACACGCTGATCGCGCGTGCCGCCGCCAACGGAGGGCATCTGACGTCGGCCGAGGTCGCCCAGGCGGTGGACACCGCAGACGTAACCCCCGCGCACGCCAAGAAGCTGCTGAGGAGCCTGGCCGAGGCGGGCGTCACCGTCGTGGTCGACGACTCCGCTCACAGCCGGCGCCGGGTTGCGGCGGCCCGCTCCGCCACTCCTGCGTCCAAGGCGGCCACCGCCAAGGCCGCGCCGGCCCGCAAGGCACCCGTTGCCAAGCCGCTCACAGCCGTCGAGTCCGCACCGGAACCGGCGGCGGCGAAGAAGGTCCCCGTGAAGAAGGCCGCGCCATCGGCGCCCACCGCACCCGCCGCGGCAGCTGCCGCGCCCGCCGCCGCGGCCCCGGCCGCCGCCCCGGCGAAGAAGGCCGTGCCGGCCAAGAAGGCGGCGAAGAAGGCCGCGCCCACCGCCAAGAAGGCCGATCCCGCCGATCCCGCCGCCCCGGCGGCCGCCGGCGGCGACGAGCCGGAGCTCGAGGAGCTCGACGACGCCGCGCTCGCGGCTGAGATCGAGGATGTCATCGTCGACGAGCCGGTCGAGGAGACCAAGGCCGCCGAGGCCGACGCCGAGGCGACCGCGACCGACGACGACTTCGCCTGGGACGACGACGAGTCCGAGGCCCTCAAGCAGGCCCGGCGCGACGCCGAGCTCACCGCGTCGGCCGACTCGGTCCGCGCCTACCTCAAGCAGATCGGCAAGGTCCCGCTGCTCAACGCCGAGCAGGAGGTGGAGCTGGCCAAGCGCATCGAGGCCGGGCTCTACGCCTCCGAGCGGCTGCGGGCGGCCGACGAGGCCGGCGAGCCGATGCCCATGCCGGCCAACCGCGACTTCCTGTGGATCTCGCGCGACGGCGAGCGGGCCAAGAACCACCTGCTCGAGGCCAACCTGCGCCTGGTCGTGTCGCTGGCCAAGCGGTACACCGGCCGCGGCATGGCCTTCCTGGACCTCATCCAGGAGGGCAACCTCGGCCTCATCCGCGCCGTCGAGAAGTTCGACTACACCAAGGGCTACAAGTTCTCCACCTACGCCACCTGGTGGATCCGCCAGGCCATCACCCGCGCCATGGCCGACCAGGCCCGCACCATCCGCATCCCGGTGCACATGGTCGAAGTGATCAACAAGCTCGGCCGCATCCAGCGCGAGCTGCTCCAGGACCTGGGCCGCGAGCCCACCCCGGAGGAGCTGGCCAAGGAGATGGACATCACGCCGGAGAAGGTGCTGGAGATCCAGCAGTACGCCCGCGAGCCCATCTCCCTCGACCAGACCATCGGTGATGAGGGCGACAGCCAGCTGGGCGACTTCATCGAGGACTCCGAGGCGGTCGTCGCGGTCGACGCGGTCTCGTTCTCGCTGCTGCAGGACCAGCTCCAGCAGGTCCTCCAGCCGCTCTCCGAGCGCGAGGCAGGCGTGGTGCGGCTGCGGTTCGGGCTCACCGACGGGCAGCCGCGCACCCTGGACGAGATCGGCCAGGTGTACGGCGTGACCCGCGAGCGGATCCGCCAGATCGAGTCGAAGACCATGTCGAAGCTCCGGCACCCGTCGCGCTCCCAGGTGCTTCGCGACTATCTCGACTGACCTCGACCTTTTTCGCTCTGCGCGAACCCGGGCCGCCCCTTGGGGTGGCCCGGGTGTGTTTCCGGTCACCGCGGGCATTACACAGCCATGGCGCAACGCCAACCCACTTGTGATCGCAAGCGAGGCGCGATAGGAAGCACGTAGCGGGTATTCGGTCCCTACGGGGATCGGACCCACCGGCACGACAGAAATGTGACATCGGTCCCGCACACCGAGCGGGAACGATGTCGGGCAACAGGGTGTTGAACCATCTGTGAACGACGCAAGGAAGCGTTCGTCGGTGACGATCAGAGGAGGAAGGCGATGACCCCGACCCTCACGCCGCCGCCGGAGACGGCGGCACCCCCCGCCGCCGAGGAACGGTGCGACCGCTGCAACGCGGCAGGGAAACTCCGAGTCAGACTCGCCGAAGGTGGCGACCTGATCTTCTGTGGACATCACGCCAACAAGTACGCCGACCAGCTGGTCAAGATCGCTGTCGAGTACGCCGTCGCCCCGGACTTCTCGTGGCGCGGTTCGGATCTCTCGGCCGGCTGAGACCAATACCGGTTCGTGCAGGGCGTCCCTTCGGGGACGCCCTGCGGTCATTTCCGGTACAGTTTTCGCTTTTGTGGCGGTTCGAGCGCTTTGAGAAGTGTCGATCAGAGCGTCTGAATCGTCGCGATGCGCTCTTCCAGTTGCTCGATCGTCGCCTGAGCGCTCGGCGGCCCCCCGCACAGCCGGCGCAGCTCCGCATGAATCTTGCCGTGCGGTAGCCCGGTGCGGTGGTGATGGGCCGCCACCAGAGTGTTGAGCTGCCGCCGGAGCATGATCCGCTTCTCCCCCGCCGTGCGCGGCTGGGGCGGGATCTCGGGCGCGGCCTGGGCCGTGGCCGCCGGGCCCCTGCGCCGCTCGGACGCCGCCTGCTCCGCCTGCCGCTTGGTCAGCAACGCCGACACCTGGTCCGGGGTCAGCAGGCCCGGCAGGCCGAGGTACTCCTCCTCCTCGGCCGTCCCCGTCTGCGCCGGCAGCCCGAAGGTCGCCCCGTCGAAGATGACCTGGTCGAGCTCGGCCGTGGCGGACAGGGCCTCGAAGCTCTTCTCCAGCTCACCGGAGGCCTTCTCCTCGCGGTTGGCCCGCTCGAGCTCGTCGTCGTCGAAGCCTTCCTTCTGCTTGCGCTCGCCCAGCACGTGGTTGCGCTGCGCCTCCAGCTCGCTGGCCAGCTCCAGCAGGTGCGGCACGCTCGGCACGAACACGGTGGCCGTCTCGCCGGGCACGCGGGCCCGCACGAAGCGCCCGATGGCCTGGGCGAAGTACAGCGGGGTGGAGGCGCTGGTGGCGTACACGCCGACGGCCAGCCGCGGGATGTCCACCCCCTCGGACACCATCCGGACGGCGACCATCCACCGCTCCTGCGACGCCGAGAACGCGGCGATGCGCCCCGAGGCCCCCACGTCGTCGGAGAGGACCACGACCGGCTTCTCGCCGGTGAGCTCCCCGAGCACCTTCGCGTAGGCCCTGGCGTTCTGCTGGTCGCTCGCGATGACCAGCCCGCCCGCGTCGGGCATGCCCCCGGCCCGCAGGTTCTGCAGGCGGGAGTCGGCGGCCCGCAGGACCTGCGGCATCCAGTCCCCGGTCGGGTCGAGCGCGGTCCGCCAGGCCTGCGCGATGAGGTCCTGGGTCATCGGCTCACCGAGCCGGGCCGCCAGCTCGTCGCCGGCCGACGTGCGCCAGCGGGTCTCCCCGGAGTACGCCAGGAAGATCACCGGCCGCACGACGCCGTCGCGCAGCGCGTCGGAGTAGCCGTACACGGTGTCGGAGCGCGACCGCGCGATGCCGTCGGCGCCGCGCTCGTACTCGACGAAGGGGATCGGGTTGTCGTCGGACCGGAAGGGCGTCCCGGTCAGCATGAGCCGCCGCACGGCCGGCTCGAACGCCGCCTTGACCCCGTCGCCCCAGGACTTCGAGTCGCCGGCGTGGTGGATCTCGTCCAGCACGACCAGGGTCCGCCTGGTGATGGTCCGCCGCTTGTGTACGGCGGGAGCGATGCCCACCTGCGCATAGGTGACGACGGTGCCGTGGAAGTCCGAAGTCGAGTGCACGTCGGAGTTGCGGAACCCGGCGTCGAGGTCGATCCCGACCCGCGCCGCCGCCTGCGCCCACTGCGTCTTCAGGTGCTCGGTCGGCGTGACGACGGTCAGGTTGTCGATCGTCCCGTCCCCGAACAGCTCGAGCGCGACCCGCAGCGCGAACGTCGTCTTGCCGGCCCCCGGGGTGGCGACCGCCAGGAAGTCCTCGCGATTGCCCCGCAGGTACTGCATGAGCGCCTTGCGCTGCCACACCCGGAGCGTCTGACCTTGCTGCACCACCGGACGCGGCGGCATGCGGCACCCCTCCCCGTCGATACGTCCGTCTCGCACCGTGTTCGCGCGCGCTTGCCCGCCCCGTCGCCGGGGCCTGCGGATCCGCCCCTAGGCCCGATTCGTCGGGCCGAAGCGCGCATGAAAACGCCCTCGCGTCAGCGCGGACCGCGAAGGCGTTGACAGCCTAGCGGGCATCGGCCGGCGTTGTGCCGAACCGAGCCGAACGTCACGAAGACGGGTCGTCGTTATGGACCACGTTCTCGTACAGGTCCTTGCACACGGGGCACACCGGGAACCGGCTGGGGTCGCGCGAGGGCACCCAGAGCTTCCCGCAGAGTGCCCGCACCGGCGTGCCCTCGATCATGGCCTGCATGATCTTGTCCTTCGGCGCGTAGTGCGAGAACTTCTCGTGGTCACCGGCGTCGTATCGGTAATCGGTGCTGGTCTGCTCTTCGACGCGCTCGTCGGTAAGCGTCCCGCCACCGTTCTCGGGAGTGGTCGTCACGGCTCCCAGTCTGCCAGGCCGGGGCCGAATTGGCCCGCTCACGCCGTCACCTCCGCTGCGCTCCGGCGACGACGTGCACAACTGCGCCTAAGGTGAGCGGCCCCTCCGCTTCGCCCCGGACCGCTCACGCCGCCACCTCCGCTGCGCTCCGGCGACGACGTGCACAACTGCGCCTAAGGTGAGCGGCCCCTCCGCTCCGCTCCGGGCCGCTCACGCGCCTTCGGCTTCCTGCCGCGCACCCCCCGCATCCAGGCGAGCACGCACCGCTGCGCCACCTGGCCGGGGCTAAGGTGGGCTCGTGATCAACCATGTCATCCGGTTCGGCCCGGCCGTCGAGGCCGCCCGCAGCACCGGCGCACCGATCGTCGCGCTGGAAAGCACCATCATCTCGCACGGACTGCCCCGCCCCGCCAACCTCACGGTGGCGAAGGAGATCGAGGCGACGGTACGGCAGGCAGGCGCCGTGCCGGCCACCATCGGCATGATCGCCGGCGAGATCGTGGTCGGGCTGGACGAGGCGGAGATCGCCCACCTGGCCGACAGCGACGACGTGGTCAAGCTCTCCGTGCGCGACCTCGCCCCGGCCGCCGCCGCCCGGGCCGACGGCGCCACCACCGTCGCCGCCACGTCGGCCATCGCCGCCCGCGCGGGCATCTCGGTCTTCGCCACCGGCGGCCTGGGCGGCGTGCACCGCGGCGCCGGCACCACCTTCGACGAGTCCGCCGACCTGACCGCCCTGTCCCGCCTGCCGATCGCCATCGTCTGCGCCGGCGTGAAGTCGATCCTGGACGTGGGCGCCACCCTGGAACGCCTGGAGACCCTCGGCGTGAGCGTGGTCGGCTACGGCACCCGCCGCTTCCCCGGCTTCTACCTCACCGACGCCGGCTACGACCTGGACTGGTCGGCCGGCGACCCGGCCGCGGTGGCCGAGATCATCCGCGCCGCCCGCGGCCACGAGGTCCACACCGGCGCCCTGATCGTGGCCAACCCGCTCCCCTCGGCCGAGCAGCTCGACCCGGCCCTGCACGACCGGGTCCTGGCCGAGGGCCTGGCCGGCCTGGAGCGCGACGGCATCACGGGCAAGGACGTGACGCCGTACCTCCTGTCGCACTTCCACACCGCCACCGAGGGCAAGAGCCTGGACGTGAACGTGCGCATCATCCTGCGCAACGCCGACCTGGCCGCCCGCATCGCCGCCGCACTGTGACCGTCGTCGTCATCGGGGACGTGGTCACGGACATCCTCACGGTGCACGAGGGCGCGCTCGCCATCGGCTCCGACACGATCGCCCGGGTGCGCATCGCGGGCGGCGGCTCGGCGGCCAACACGGCGGCCTGGCTGGCGGCGGCCGGATGCCCCGTGGTGTTCGCCGGCGTCGCCGGTGACGACGAGCCCGGCGACGCCCGCATCGCCGAGATGCGGGCCGCCGGGGTAACCACGAGCGTGCGCCGCGTCACCGGCGCCGCGACGGGCACGGTGGTGGTGCTGACCTCCGACGCCGAGCGCACCATGTTCACGGACCGGGGGGCCAACCGCCTCCTCGACCGCTCCGACGTCGACCGCGCGCTGGATCTGCCCGGGGTGCGGCACCTCCACCTGTCCGCGTACGTCCTCTTCGACCCCGACTGCGCCCCCGCCGGCCGCTACGCCCTCGCCGAGGCCCGCCGCCGCGGCCTGACCACCAGCCTGGACGCCGCCTCTGCGGCGCCCTTGGAGCAGCTGGGCGGGCGCGAGTTCCTGGCCGCGATCCCCCGGCCCGGCATCCTCTTCGCCAACCTGGACGAGGCCCGCGTCATCGCCCCGGCACCACCCACCCCAACGGCAGCCGCTCCCACACCAGGCCGCGCGGAGGCGTCCACTCCAACGCCGGCCACCCCAACGGCAGGCTTCCCGACGACGGCCACCCCACCGGCAGCCACTCCGACGGTGGGAAACCCATCGGCAGCCACTCCCACGGTGGGCGCCCCCACGACAGACGCCCCGACGACGGTGACCCCCACGGCAGGCACCCCGAAGGCATCCACGCAAACGACGGACGCCCCAACGGCAGCCACCCCGATGACGGCCACCCCAACCGCGGAGGCCGCGGCCCCGACGGAGTGCGAACGGCTGGCCAAGGCGCTCCTGGCCCACGCGGACGCCGCCGTGGTCAAGTCCGGCCCGGGCGGCGCCGCGTGGGCAGATCCGGACCGCTCCGCGCACGCACCGGGCGTCCGGGTCACCCAGGTGATCGACCCGACCGGCGCCGGCGACGCGTTCGCGGCGGGCTTCCTAGCCGCATGGCTAGGCGGCGCCGACCCGGAAACCGCCCTGCGCCGCGGCAACGAGCTGGGCGCCGACGCGGTAACCCGGCTCGGCGGCCGCCCCTGACCCCGGCACCACCGACCCGCACATTCCGCCACATCGGACGGCCCCGACTCCGCTTGACGGTTGCCGTGACCGGATTTATCGCCCTGACAGGGCTTAAGGCGGTTGTGCGGTTCTTTGTCCGGCCCGCCGCCGGCCGAACGTTCCGTCGCCGTCGACGGGCAGGGCATCCCGGCCGGCACCGACCCAGCCCCCACGGCGCGTCAACGCCCGACCTATCGGACGCAAAGCCCTCAGTCGGCGTCGATGACCTTGTGCTCGCGCTCGGTCACGGCATGCGATGGATCCGGGTGCGAGGTGGCCCGCCGCCGCAGCCGATTGCGCCACAGCCGGTCCTTCCGAGGCGGCGCGTCGTTGGCCAGGAGCACGGCGATCATCGGCAGCCCCACAGCCCCGACGGTGCACAGCGTCAGCCAGAGCCACAGCACCGGCGGGCGGGTCGCGACGAGGATCGCCGCGACCACCACGCAGGCGGCACGGATCAGCATCATCAGGACATACCGCAACTCACGGGCACGGAGCTCCTGTTCGGGGCTGCGCGCCGCGTCAGTGATCAGCTGCGGTCGTTCCCTGCGGGCCATTAACCCGAGTCTGCCACGATCGAGGAGACGATGGTGAGTCAGATACCCGTGGGCTTGGTGGCCGCCTGCGCCTCCGCCACGGCCTGGCCCTGCTCGCGGGCCGTCGTGCCGGTCGCCAGCAGGTCGCGGATCTCGGTCAGGAGGCGGATCTCGTCGCTCGGGGCCTCGGGCTCGGGCTCGATGCCCCGCTTGCGGCGCTGGGCGAGCTTGTTCATCGGGAGCACGACCAGGAAGTACACCGTGGCCGCGGTGAGCAGGAAGGTGATCACGGAGTTGACGAAGCCGGGCCAGTCCAGGACCTGCTTGCCGATCTTGAGGCCCTGAGCGTCGTCCCCCATGCCGATGCCGCCGGTCAGCTTGATCAGCGGCTGGAGGAATCCATCAGTGAAAGCGGTGACGACGCCGTTGAAGGCGGCGCCGATGACAACGGCTACGGCAAGTTCGATGACGTTGCCGCGTGAGATGAAATCCCGGAAACCCTTCAGCACGTAGGCACCTTACGACCGCGCGCGGCGCGGCGCATCCGTTGTCCCCTGTACGGCGCCCGTGAGACAGTTCCACGACGTGGATGGCTTGGTCGAGCAGGTCGCGGCGCGGCACCGGGTGCCGGCCGAGAAGGTGCAGCCGGGGCCGGTCGGCGGGGCGAACCACGTGTACTTCCTCGGCGACGAGCTCGTCCTGCGCATTCCCCGGACCCGCCGCGACGGCCCGCGGTTGTTCACCGAGGCGGCGGTCATCCCGGCGGCGCGCCGGGGCGGGGTGCTGACGCCGGCCGTGGTCGAGTTCGACGCCACGGTGCCGTATCTGGTGACCGAGCGCGTGCGCGGCGTCGATGCGGCGGCTCATGCGGTACCGAATCCGAAGCTCTTCGAGGAGCTCGGCCGGGAACTGGCGAAGCTGCACCAGATCCCGCCCCCGGCCCGGTTGCCGGTCGACGCCGCGCCGGCCGACCCGTGGGCCCTGGTCTCCGACCTGCGCGCGGAGGGGCTCCTCGACCAGGACGCGGCGGAGTGGCTGGCCGGGTGGTTCGACCGGCTGGCGCCCCGCGTGCCGATCGCGCCGCTGCGGGTGGCCGTGCACGGCGACGTCGCCCCGCAGAACGTCATGGTCGCGGGCGGATCGCTGGCGGGCCTGGTGGACTGGGGCGACGCCATGCTGGCCGACCCCGCGACCGAGTTCGCCAAGCTACCGCTCACGGTCGTGCCCGCGGTGCTGCAGGGGTACCACGGCGACAACATGCCCCCGCGCGTGCTCTGGCATCACCTCGTCTGGGCCCTCGCCCGCCTGCGCGACCCCCGGCCGTCAGCGGCCCGGCACTGGTCCGCGCCCCCGGGCAGCCGGCTCCTCGGCCTCTTGCGGTTTTTCACAGAGACCCCCATGTGGCGTGACCTCATCTGATTGTCAGGCGATGATGGGCGAAACGAAGCGGGGAGGGCCGATGATCCAGCTCCTGGCGCCCGACGGCACGTTGCGCGAGGACGAGCGGGCACCACTCGAGGTGACCCCTCGGCTGTGCCTGGACCTGTTACGCGACATGGTTCTCGCCCGGCGCTTCGATACCGAGGCCCTGGCCCTGCAGCGCCAGGGCGAGCTCGGCCTCTGGCTGATGTCGCTCGGGCAGGAGGCGGCCCAGGTCGGCTCGGTGCGCGCGCTCGCGCCCGGCGACTACGTCTTCCCCAGCTACCGCGAGCACGCCGCCGCCCGCTGCCGCGGCCTCGGGCCGGCCGAGCTGCTGGCCCAGTGGCGCGGCGTCATGCACGGCGGCTGGGACCCCGCCCGCTACCGCTTCCACATCTACAGCCTGGTGCTCGGCACGCAGGCGCTGCACGCGGCGGGGTACGCGGTCGGCGTCGGCCTCGACGGCGCCGACGAGGTCGTCATGTGCTACTTCGGCGACGGCGCCAGCAGCCAGGGCGACGTGAGCGAGGCGCTGAACTGGGCGGCGGTCGCCAACGCGCCGCTGATCTTCTTCTGCCAGAACAACCAGTGGGCGATCTCCACCGGCACCAGCCGCCAGATGGCCGCGCCGCTGCACCGCCGGGCCGAGGGCTTCGGGCTGCAGTCCCACCTGGTCGACGGCAACGACGTGCTCGCCGTGCACGCCGTCACCGCAAAAGCCGCGGATTCGGTACGGCGCGGAGGCCCCCCGGTCTTCATCGAGGCCACGACCTACCGCATGGCCGGGCACTCCACCTCGGACGACCCGCGCCGCTACCGCTCCGACGACGAGGTCGACGCCTGGCGCGGGCGCGACCCGATCGCCCGCCTGGACCGGCTCGTGCGCGAGCGCGACTGGGCCGACCAGGCCTTCTTCGACGCCCTCGACGCGGAGGCGGACGAGCTCGCGGCGCAGACCCGGGCCGCGTGCCTGTCCCTGCCGGACCCGCAGATCCCGGACATCTTCCGGGCGGTGCTGTCCCACGAGACGGACCTGCTGCGCGAGCAGCGGGAGTGGCTGGAGAAGTACCACACCTCGTTCACCGGCCGGTGACGGAACGCTCCCGCGGGGCGGCGAGGGAGGGCAAGATGTCGGCATGGCCATCACGCTGCCGATCGACGACGCCGCCAACGAGTACCTGACCCGCGACCCGCTCGCGCTGCTGATCGGCATGACGCTCGACCAGCAGATCCCGCTGGAGAAGGCGTTCTCGTCGCCGTACGTGCTGGCGCAGCGCCTCGGGCACGAGCCGAGCGCGCACGAGCTGGCCGAGTTCGACCCCGAGGCGCTGGTTGAGATCTTCGCCACGCCCCCGGCCCTGCACCGCTTCCCGAAGGCGATGGCGGCCCGCGTCCAGGAGGTCTGCCGGGCCCTCGCCGACCGCTACGACGGCGACCCGGCCGGCCTGTGGACGGGGGTCGCCGACGGCGCCGAGCTGCTGCGCCGGATGCAGGGCCTGCCGGGCTTCGGCAAGCAGAAGGCCCAGATCTTCGTGGCGCTGCTGGGCAAGCAGTACGGCGTGCAGCCCACCGACTGGCGCGAGGCCGCCGGCGGCTACGGCGAGGCGGGCGCCCACCGCTCCGTCGCCGACATCGTCGACGGCCCGTCGCTGGCCAAGGTCAGGGAGTACAAGAAGCAGATGAAGGCCGAGGCGAAGGCCGCGAAGAGCGGCTGACCGGTTGGCGACCGCGCGCGGCGGCCGGCGCCCGGACCCTACCCGCCGTTCACGGTGCTGCTGTTCCGGCCGCTCACCCTGCTGCCGGAGGGCGCGGTCCAGGCGCTGTGGCTGGCGCTGACCTGCGCGGCCGTCGCCGGGATCGCCGCCGCGGTGGGCCGTGGGCTGGCCGCCTCGCGCAGCTTCACCGGGCTGGACGCGTCAGTCTGATCCGCTCGGCAGCGGCGCGCCCGTCTCCAGGACGGTCTTCAGGCCGCTCACGATCCGCGACCAGGCGTCGTCGCGCTCCGGGTCGTCCGCGCGGTCCACGTCGTCGCAGGTCAGGGTGACCCGGGTCAGGTGTACGTCGGCCGGGGTGAGTGTCCAGGTGAGCCAGCAGTGCGGGTCGCGCTCGGGACCCACGCCGGTCAGCAGGTTGTGTATCAGGTGGCGGGCCGGGGCGGCGTGCAGGATCTCGCCGAAGAGGGCGTCGGCGACCGGCCCCTGGTCGGTGCGGAACACGATCGGGGCGCCCTCGTCCCAGGTCGAGTCGACGGCCAGGCCGAGGTAGTAGCGGCGGGTCAGGGCCGGGTCGGTCAGGGCGTGCCAGACCTGCTCGGGGGTGGCGGCGATGTACAGCGTGAACGTCCGGGTCCTCATGCTGGAGAATCTGCCCGACCGAACTTGCCGCCGACTTGAGCGCGGCTTGGGCCTGGGATGCGAAGGAGAACCCGGTGGCGGACCTGCAGGAGCTGATCGGCGAGCTGGAGGCGCAGGAGGCGCGCCTGGTGCTCGGGCGCTTCGACAACGACGACGCCTGGGCGCTCGGCTGCCTGCTGGTCGAGGTGGCCAAGGAGCGCGGGCTGGCGATCACGATCGACGTGCGCCGCGGCGGGCAGCAGCTGTTCCACGCGGCCCTGCCCGGTACCGCGCCCGACAACGACCGGTGGATCGAGCGCAAGATCCGGGTGGTGGAGCGGCTGCACGCCTCCTCCTACCTGGTCGGGCGGCGGCTGGCGGCCAAGGGGGCCGCGTTCGACGCCGGCTACGGGGTCGACCCCGCCGACTACGCCACCCACGGCGGGGCGTTCCCGATCCGCGTCCAGAATGTGGGCGTCGTCGGGGTGGTGACGGTCTCGGGTCTGCCCCAGGCCGACGATCACGCGCTGGTGGTGGAGGTGCTCGGGCGTTTCCTCGAGCGCGTGTCGTGATGCCGACAAGCGCGGCGGGGCGCCAGGCCCCAACATGCCGCGTGTGAATACACGCATCGCGATGTACGCCGCCGTGCCGGCGCTGCTGCTGTCGGCCGCCCTGGCGGGCTGCTCCGACGATTCGACCGACGACACGGCGGCCCCGGCTGCCCCGACGAGCGCCGCCGGGCCGAGCTCCGCCGCGCCGAGCAGCGCCGCGCCGTCGGCAAAAACGTCGTCGAAGACGTCGGCGAAGCCGTCCGCGGCCGGGGGCTGCCCGGTCACGGCGGCCGTGCTGGAGAAGGCGTACAAGGCCAACGCCGAGGTCGCCGGGGCGCTCGTGCTGGGCAAGGGGCTCACGAACGTCAGCTGCTACCAGGGCTGGGCCACGGCGCAGACCCAGCCGACCGACGTCGACCAGGCGGTGGTGCTGTTCCAGTACGACGCCGCCAAGAAGTCCTGGGCCGCGCTCATCGGCGGCACCGACGGCGTCTGCCGGGACACCGTGCCCGAGGACGTCGCGACACATCTCGCGGGTTGCCAGAACTAACCCGATCGAGTGTCGTAGATTGCTGGGGTGAGATACACACTCCTCGCTGTCCTCGCCGGAGCGGCCGCCACCCTTGCGGCCTGCTCCGGCGGGCCGACGAACAACGCCAACCCGCCCGCCGTGCCGACCGCCGAAGAGGGTTCGCCGCCGCCGCAGACCGGACCGGCGCCGCTGAAGCCCGGCGCGAGCCCGGCCGGCGGGTGCCCGGTCGACGCCGCCGCCCTGGAGAAGGCCCTGACCGCCAACGGCGAGGCCGCGGCGGCCGTGCAGCTCGGCAAGGGGCTCACCGACGTGAGCTGCGCCCAGGGCTACGCCGCCGCCCGCACCCAGGGCGACCGCCAGGTGATCCTCTTCCAGTTCGACAACGCGCAGGCGCGCTGGGCGTTCGTCGGGGTCAAGTGCGAGCAGGCCCCCGCCGCGATCCGCGCGCAGCTGCAGACTTGCGCGTGACCGCCCGGCGGTACCCCTGGCAGTTCGTCCCGCTTTATGGTCATATTGAGCATGGAGCGTGAAGCATTGCTCCGGCTCCTCGCCGAGGAGCCCGGGGCTGCGTTCGAGGCGTGCGGCGCCGCGATCCGCGCCGGCGCCGAATACGTCGTGTGGGACCACACCGTGCCGGCCCACGAACTGGCGCGCAGCTACTCCCGCCGGGCCCAGCACATGGCGAAGATCGGCAACCCGATGCTGGGCGGGACCGAGGCCGTCGCCCAGCTGCAGATCTCCGGGGACCGGCCGCTACGCATCGGCGAGGCCAAGGTCGAGAACCCGCCGACCCACTTCCAGCTGTTCCTGACCGCGGACGCATCCCGGGTCGTGGCCTGCATAGGCATCGATCAACGCTGAAGTACCAGGATTGCGGTGTGGACGCATTGCTGGAACCCACCGCACTGGATCAGCTTCGCGAGGCGCTCGGCTCCGCGCGGTACACCTCGGAGGGCATCAAGGACCTCCTCGGCGAGGACGCCGCGGCGGCCTGCGCGCGCAACGACTTCCGGGCCGCGCTGCGCATCACCGAGTCGGACGGGGGCCGGCTGGCCACGCTGATCCGGCTCTTCATCTGCGGCCAGACCGAGCCGCTGCCCCGGGTGGCCGCCGCGCTGGCGCCGCTGCCGCTGGAGGCCGCGCTGCCGCTGCTGGAGGCCGACGGCGACGGCGTGCGGGCCGCGCTCGAGCTGGAACCCTACGGCGACTGGTGGGTGGTGGCCGACCTGTCCGCCGGGATGCGGCCCGGGCGCCCGCTGCCGGGCGACCACGTGCTGGGCATCGGCGGCGCGTCGACGACCCTCGCCGCCGCCACGCTGCGCCGCCCGGTCGGCACGGCGCTCGACCTCGGCACCGGCTGCGGGGTCCAGGCCCTGCACCTGTCCACCCGCGCCGAGCGGGTCACCGCCACGGACGTACTGCCCCGGGCCCTGCGCTTCGCCGCCACCACGGCCGCCCTCAACGGCCTCGACTGGGAGCTGCTGCAGGGCGACCTCACCCGGCCGGTCGAGGGCCGCCGCTTCGACCTGGTGGTGAGCAACCCGCCGTTCGTGGCCGGCCCGGGCACGACCGCGCACACCTACCGCGACTCGGGCCGCCCCGGCGACGCCGTCTGCGCCGAGCTGGTGGCCGCCGCGCCGGGGCTGCTGGCCCCGGGCGGGCACATGCAGTTCCTGGCCAACTGGCTGCACGTGGCCGGGCAGGACTGGCGGGACCGGGTCAACGACTGGCTCGCCGGCACCGGGCTGGACGCGTGGGTGATCCAGCGTGAGGTCTCGGATCCGCTGGCGTACGTCAACCTCTGGCTCGCCGACGCCTCCGAGGACCCGTCCCGCCAGCCGGCCCTGGCCGCGGCCTGGCTGGACTGGTTCGACGCGCAGGAGGTCGACGCGGTCGGCTTCGGGCTGATCACCCTGCGCGCGGCCGGCCACGACGACCCGACCGTGCGGATCGAGGACCTGCGCCAGGGCGTCTCCGGGGACCTGGGGCCGCTCATCGCCGACTGGTTCGGCCGGCAGGACTTCCTGCGCCGGGCCGACCTCCTGCACAGCCGCCTCGTCGCCGCGCCCGGCCTGCAGCTGCGGCAGGAGGCCGCGCTCGGCGCCGAGGGCTGGGAGGTGGGCCGCCAGACGCTCGCCCTGCCCGACGGGCTGCGCTGGATCGAGGAGATCGACCCCGTCGCGCTGGCCCTCGTCGGGGCGTGCGACGGGTCGGTCACGCTGCAGGACCAGGTGGACGTGCTGGCGGCCGCGCACGAGGTACCTTCCGAGGTCCTTGCCGACGTGGCCGTACCGCTGGTGGCCCACCTCGTCGAGCGCGGCATCCTCCTGCCGGCGTCCTGATGCGCGCCCTCGTCCAGACCGTCAGCCGCGCCAGCGTCACCGTCGACGGCTCGGTGGTCGGCTCGATCACCGACGGCCTGCTGGTCCTGGTGGGCGTGACGCACTCGGATAGTTCCGACATCGCCGAAACGCTGGCCCGGAAGGTGCACGAGCTGCGCATCCTCGACGACGAGAAGTCGGCGGCCGACACCGGGTCGCCACTCCTCGTCGTCTCGCAGTTCACCCTGTACGGCGACGCGCGCAAGGGCCGGCGCCCCACCTGGATCGCCGCGGCCCGCCCGGAGGCCGCCGAGCCCTTGATCGAGGCCTTCTGCGCCGCGCTGCGAAACCGGGGCGCAACCGTTGAAACCGGGCGATTTCGCACCCACATGCTCGTCGAAAGCGTGAACGTGGGACCGCGGACGGTGCTGCTGGAGATCTGAGACTCACGGTTTCGTGCCACGGCTGCGCCGCCTCACCGCCACTTCACGCCCGCTCAGCGAAGCTACTTCTCGCAGGAATGATCGCGCCACTTGTCAATCCACACGGGAGGCGAGCGAAGTGGCCCAGCCGCTGAGTGACACCACGGACTTCAACGCTGTCGACGTCGAGGCCGACGACCAGCACGAGCAGGCGCTCGACAACACGGGCGTCTCAGCGGACCTGGTGCGCGCCTACCTGAACACGATCGGCCGCACCAAGCTCCTCACCGCCGAGCAGGAGGTGGAGCTGTCGAAGAAGATCGAGGCCGGCCTGTACGCCGAGGAGAAGCTCTCCACCGGCATGGTCCACCCCGCGTGGATGAACACCTACGAGATCGTGGTCCGCGAGGGCCGGGCGGCCAAGGCCCACCTGCTGGAGGCCAACCTGCGCCTGGTGGTGAGCATCGCCAAGCGGTACACCGGCCGCGGCATGGCCTTCCTGGACCTCATCCAGGAGGGCAACCTCGGCCTCATCCGCGCCGTCGAGAAGTTCGACTACACCAAGGGCTACAAGTTCTCCACCTACGCCACCTGGTGGATCCGCCAGGCCATCACCCGCGCCATGGCCGACCAGGCCCGCACCATCCGCATCCCGGTGCACATGGTCGAGCAGGTCAACCGCATGGTGCGGGTGCGCCGCGACCTGGCCGCCACCCTCGGCCGCGAGCCGGTGGTGGCCGAGATCGCCGCCGCCCTGGGCGTCGAGGAGTACCAGGTCATCGAGCTCATCTCGTACGACCGCGAGCCGGTCAGCCTGGACCAGGCCGTCGGCGAGGACGGCGAGAGCGCCCTGGGCGACTTCGTGGCCCGCATCGACCCGCGCGAAGAGCCGGCCGACAGCGTCTCGCAGGGCATGCTGCGCTCCGAGGTCGAGATCGTCCTGTCCACCCTGTCCCAGCGCGAGCAGGCCGTGATCCGCCTGCGCTTCGGCCTCGACGACGGCCGCCAGCGCACTCTGGACGAGGTGGGCCGCGAGTTCGGCCTGTCCCGCGAGCGGATCCGCCAGATCGAGAAGGTCACCCTGCTCAAGCTGCGCCACCCGTCCCGGGCCAAGCGCCTCGAGGCCTACGCCTCCTGACCGGCCCGCCACGCGAGAAGGCCGCCCCTCGGGGCGGCCTTTGCGCGTCTAGGGTTGGGTCATGGAATACACCCGTTTGGGCAGTTCCGGCCTCAAGGTCAGCCGGATCGCGCTGGGCTGCATGAGCTTCGGCGAGCCGAACCGCGGCAGCAACCAGTGGACCCTCGACGACGCGGCCGCCGAGCCGGTCTTCCGGCAGGCCGTCGAGCTGGGCATCACGTTCTGGGACACGGCCAACGTGTACAGCCACGGCAGCTCCGAGGAGGTCGTCGGCCGGGCGATCCGCAAGTACGCCGACCGCGACTCGATCGTGCTGGCGACCAAGGTGTTCTTCCCCATGCACGACGGCCCCGGCGGCTCGGGCCTGTCGCGCAAGGCCATCCTCGAGCAGATCGACGCGTCGCTGGCCCGGCTCGGGACCGACTACGTCGACCTCTACCAGATCCACCGCTTCGACCCGGACACCCCAGTCGAGGAGACGATGGAGGCGCTGCACGACGTGGTCCGGGCCGGCAAGGCCCGCTACCTCGGCGCGTCCTCGATGTGGGCCTGGCAGTTCGCGAAGCTGCAGCACGCGGCCGACCTCGGCGGCTGGACCCGGTTCGCGTCGATGCAGAACCAGTACAGCCTGGTGCAGCGCGAGGAGGAGCGGGAGATGTTCGGCCTGCTCGCCGACCAGGGCGTCGGGTCCCTGCCGTGGAGCCCGCTGGCCAAGGGGCGCCTGGCCCGGCCGTGGGACGAGCACACCACCAAGCGCGCCGAGGTCGACCCGCTGCACGCCCGCTACGAGGGCGACGAGAACCGGCCGATCGTCGACGCGGTCCGGCGCGTGGCCGAGGCCCGGGGCGTGCCGATGGCCCAGGTCGCGCTGGCCTGGGTGCTGCGCAACCCGGTCGTGGACGCCCCGATCGTCGGCCCCACCAAGCCCCACCACCTGGCCGACGCCGTCGCCGCGCTGGACCTGGAGCTGACCGACGACGAGGCCGCGGCGCTGGAGGAGCACTACACCCCGCGCCTGCCGTCCGGCTACTGAGCCCTACAGGCGCCGGGGCCCGCTGTCCGGGCGGGGCTGGTGCGCGGTGAACTCGGCGCTGGCGTGCAGGACGGCCAGGCCGCTCGGGCGGGCCAGGACCGGGTTCAGCGTCAACGAGGACAGGGCCGGCTGCTCGTCCACCAGCCGGCCCACCCGCAGCAGCAGGTCGACCAGCGCGTCCAGGTCCACCGGCGCGGCGCCGCGGTAGCCGGTCAGCAGCGGCGCCGCCCGCGGCGCCCGGACCAGGGCGGCGGCGTCGCGGTCGGTGAGGGGTACCGGGCGCCAGGCGCGGTCGCCCAGCAGGTCCGCCGCCTCCCCGCCCAGCCCGAAGCCCACCACCGGCCCGAACGAGGGGTCGTCGACCACCTCGACCACGCAGGCCACGCCGGGGGCGACCATCGGCTGCACGACGACCTCGACGCCCAGCCCGAAGAGGCGCTCCAGCTCCTGGTAGGCCTCCTGCACGGCGGCGGCGGAGGTGAGGTTGAGCCGTACGGCGCCGAGGTCGATCCGGTGCCGCCAGGGCCGGGTGGCGACCTTGAGGGCGACCGGGTACCCGACGGCGGCGGCCACCTCGGCGACCCGGTTCCCGGCGGCCCAGGAGGCCGGGACGACCGGGATGCCGTAGGCGGCCAGGAGAGCGTCCGCCTCGCCGCGGTCGCCTGCGCCGGAGGCCGCCAGGCGCGCGGCCAGCTCGGCGGCCTGGAGCGGGTCGACGCCGGGGAGGGCGGGCAGCGCGCCGACCGGCTCGCGGCGCCAGGCGGCGTAGCGGGCCACCCGGCCCAGGGCGCGCACGGCCTCCTCGATCGCCGGGAACATCGGCAGCGCGGCCGGGTCGTCCTCGGAGTAGGCCGGGGCGACCGTGAAGGACGGGTCGGCCGGCATCACCACGGCGATCGGGCGCGGGGCGGCGGCCGTCGAGACGCGCAGCAGCTCGGCCACGCCGAGCTTGTCGTCCTCGGCCAGGGCGGGGGCGTACGCGGCGACGACCGCGTCCACGCCCTCGTCGTCCAGGGCGGCGTGCACGGCGCGGACGAAGTCGACGTCGGAGACCGCCGGGCCGAGGTCGCGCGGGTAGCCCTCGGCGATGCGCAGGCCGGCGGCGGGGGCCTTGGCCACGGTGAGGACGCCCAGCGCGGCCGCGTTGGTGACCACGGCGATCCGGTCGCCGGTCGGCAGCGGGCGGCCGGCGACGAGCAGGCCCACGTCGAAGAGCTCGGCCACCGTGTCGACGCGGATGACGCCGGAGCTGGCGAAGAGCGCGGCCACGCCGCGGGCATCGGGGCCGACGGTCACCGCGTCGAGGGCCGGCGGGCGGACCGGGCTGGCGACGGCCACGACCGGCTTGCGGCGGGCCAGCTCGCGGGCGATGCGGGCGAACTTGCGCGGGTTGCCGAAGGTCTCGAGGTACAGCAGCACCGCGTCGGTGTGCGGGTCCTCGCGCCAGTACTGCAGGGCGTCGTTGCCGGACACGTCGGCCCGGTTGCCGGCCGACACGAACGTGGACAGTCCCAGGCCGCGGCGGTCGGCCTCGGCCAGCAGGGCGGTGCCCAGCGCGGCGGACTGGCTGAAGAAGCCGACCCGGCCGGCGCGCGGCAGCAGCGGGGCCAGGGTGGCGTTGAGCCGCACGCCCGGGTCGGTGTTGGCCACGCCGAGGCAGTTCGGGCCGACCAGGCGCATGCCGTGGTCGCGCACGGCCCGCAGCAGGGCGGCCTGGGCCTCGGCGCCGGCCGGGCCGGACTCGGCGAAGCCGGCGGAGACGACGACCAGCGCGTGGACGCCGGCCGCGGCGCAGTCGGTGACCACCTCGGGGACGCTGCCGGCCGGGACGGCGACGACGGCGAGGTCGACTCCCGGCCTGCCGCTGAGGCTCGAAACGGCGGGAAGACCACCGATCACCCGGGCCGACGGGTGGACCGGGATCAGGCTCCCGGCGAAGCCGGCCGCCTTGAGGTGCGCGAGCAGGGCGGCGCCGATGCCGGAGCCGTCGGAGCGGGCGCCGTAGACGGCCACCCCGCGCGGGTTGAGCAGCCGGCCGATCGAGCGGGCCTCGGCGCGCTGCTCGCGGGCCTGCTGCACGCGCAGCGAGTCGGGGGTGGCGGCGATCGGGAACCACAGGTGCACCACGCCGTCGGCGAACTGGCGCTCGATGTGGAAGCCGGCGGCCATGAAGACGCGCAGCATCGCCTGGTTGACCGGCAGGACGTCGGCCTCGAACTCGGTGATGCCCTCGGTGCCGGCCGCGGCGACCAGGTGCTCGATGAGCACCGAGCCGATGCCCCGGCCCTGGTGGGCGTCCTCGACCACGAACGCGACCTCGGCCTGGTGGGAGCCGGTGCCGAGCCGGTCGTAGCGCCCGACGGCGATCAGCTCCCCGGCGTGCTCCACGACGAACGCCTCGCGGTCGTGGTGGTCCACGTTGACGAAGCGGTCCAGGTCGCGCTGCGGGATGCGGGGGTACGCCGAGAAGTACCGCAGATATCTAGTCCGCTCCGAGAAGCGGGAGTGCAGCGCGACGATCCGGTCCGCGTCGTCAGGGCGGATCGGTCGCAAGTGGACGGTGGTCCCGTCCGCCAGCAGCACGTCGGCCGCGCGGGCCGAAACGTCGTTCACCCGCCTAGTTTCCACCCGATTGGGTTACCGTGTCTCGCATGATGCTGACCCCGGCGGATGTGCAAAGCCTGCGGTTCGCCAAGGCGCCGTTCGGCAAGCGCGGGTACGACGAGGACGAGGTCGACCAGTTCCTCGACGTGGTCGCCCAGACCCTCGTCGCGCTGCGCGACGAGATCGCCGCGCTGCGGGGCGGCGCCCCGATGGACGCCGCCTTCGGCACCTCCACGGCGGCGGAGACCGAGATGCTGGCCGAGCTCGACCTGATCAAGCAGCGCCTGGCCCGCCTGGAGGCCGCTGTCCAGCATTAGTCCCGCGGGTCATGCGGATCCAGGCCGAAGTGGGGGAACGCGGCCAGGCGGGTGGCCATGATCGCGCGGTCGACGGCGGACGGGGTGTCGCCCGGGATCCACGGCGAGAACGTGGTCGTGCCGCCGTCGGTCATCGTCTCCGGCAGCGGATGCCCGGGACGGCGGGCCGTCGCCAGGTCGCGCCACGACTGCGGGATCGGCCGCTCCGGGTCGATCGGCTCGCCGGTGAGCACCGCCAGCAGGTGGGTCCAGGCCCGCGGCACGCACTCGACCAGCGCGTACCCGCCGCCCCCGCTGGCCACCCACTTGCCGCCGGCGACCTCCTCGGCCAGGTCGCGCAGGGCGAGGTAGGCGGCGCGCTGGCCGTCGACGGTGAGCCGCAGGTTGGCGAGGGGGTCGTGGCGGTACGTGTCGGCGCCGCACTGCGTGAAGAGCAGCTGGGGCTGGAAGGCCCGCAGCACGCCCGGCACGACGGCGTGGAACGCCCGCAGCCAGGTGGAGTCGGTGGTGCCCGGCGGCAGGGCCACGTTCACCGCCGTGCCGGGCGCGTTCGGGCCGCCGGTCTCGTCCGCGAAGCCGGTGCCGGGGAAGAGCGAGCGCGGCGACTCGTGCAGGCTGACCGTGAGCACCCGCGGGTCGTCGTAGAAGACCTCCTGGACGCCGTCGCCGTGGTGCACGTCGATGTCGACGTAGGCGACCCGCTCGGCGCCGAGCTCCAGCACGCGCTTGATCGCCACCGCCGGGTCGTTGTACACGCAGAAGCCCGACGCCCGGGCCGGCATCGCGTGGTGCAGGCCGCCGGAGATGCTCACCGCCCGGTCGGCCTCCCCGCGCCAGACCGCCTCCGCCGCCCGCCGGGTGGCCCCGGCGATGAGCGCGCTGGCCTCGTGCATGCCCTCGAACGTCGGGTTGTCCGGGGTACCGAGGCCCATGATCCCGACCCGGCGCCCGGTCGACGCCGCCTTCACCACGGCGATGTAGTCCGGGTCGTGCACGGTGGCCAGCATCTCGTCGGAGGCCGGCTCCACCCGCTCCAGGACCACCCCGGGCCGGTCCAGCACGCCGAGGGCGCGGGCCAGGGCCATCGTCAGCTCGACCCGGACGGGGTCGAGGGGATGATCGCCCATGTCGTACTTCAGGAGCCGCTCGTCCCACACCACCAGCGTGCTCATTCAGTCCCCCTTGGCGACGGGCCGGTCCGGGTCGGTGATCCAGTGGCTCCAGGAGCCCACGTACAGGGCGGCCGGCACCCCCTGCTCATGCAGCGCGAGCACCAGCTGCGCGGCGGTCACGCCGGAGCCGCAGTAGGCGCCGACCGGCCCGCCGGGGGCCTCGACCGGGCGCAGCAGGCCCTGCTCGTCGACCGTCTCGGCGGCGGGCAGGCTGCGGGCGCCGGGGATGTGGCCGGCGACCGGATCGACGGGTTCGATCTCGCCGCGGTACCGCGGGAGGATCCGAGCATCCAGCAGCACCCGCCCCGGATCGGCCGCCTCGGTCTCGGTCCACACCGGCATACCACCCGGCCGGACCGTGACGTCGCCCACTTCCGGGGTCGCCGGATCGGTCGTGGTCGGCAACCCGGCGGCCAGCCAGGCCGCGTATCCGCCGTCCAGGACCCGCACATCGTCGATGCCCGCCCAGCGCAGCGTCCACCAGGCCCGCGCCGCGGCACCGGTAGGATTGGTCCCGCCTGCGTCGTACACCACCACCGGGTGGCCGGCGCGGACCCCCAGCCCCCGCAGCGCAATCTCCAGCGCGGCGGGTTCGGGCAGCGGATGGCGCCCCCCGGCGCCCGGCGGCCCACATAGGTCCTCGTCGAGGTCGGCGAAGACCGCGCCAGGCAGGTGACCGGCCGCGTAGGCGGCCCGGCCGTCCTTCGCGAGGGTCCAGCGCACATCGAGAAGAGTCGGCGGTTGGGCGGACCGCACCAGCTCGGCGAGCATGGCAACGTTCAAGATCGCCCGGTTGGCTGTCACGCTCCAATCTTGTCGTACGCAGCGGGTAACATCGCGTACCGGGAGGGCAGGGCAGTGAACGACCTGGTTGACACCACCGAGATGTACCTCAAGACGATCCTCGAGCTCGAGGAAGAGGGCGTCGTGCCCAAGCGTGCCCGCATCGCGGAGCGGCTGCACCAGAGCGGCCCCACCGTCAGCCAGACCGTGGCCCGCATGGAGCGCGACGGCCTGCTCATCGTGGAGGGCGACCGCCACCTGGCGCTGACCGACCAGGGGCGCGACCACGCGGTCGCCGTCATGCGCAAACACCGCCTCGCCGAGCTGCTGCTCGTCAACGTGATCGGCCTGCCGTACGAGGAGGCCCACGAGGAGGCGTGCCGCTGGGAGCACGTCATGAGCGACGCCGTGGAGCAGCGGGTCTACGAGCTGCTGGGGCGGCCGACGCGGTCGCCGTATGGCAACCCGATCCCCGGGCTGGAGGCGCTGCAGGGCAGCGAGGAGGCCGACGCGGCGGCCGACCGCGAGCGCAACCTGGCGTTCCCCGGGCTGGCGGGGTCGGTCGTGGTGAGCCGGATCTGCGAGTCGGTGCAGACGGACGCCGACGTGCTGCGGCAGCTGCACACCGCCGGGATCGACCCGGGCGCGACGGTGACCGTGGCGCAGGAGCGGGACGGGGTGAGCATCGACCGGGAGGGCGAGCGGATCCGGCTCCCGCGGGAGGTCGCCTCGCGGGTGTTCGTCGCGGCGGCGTGAGCTTCGAAGAAGCCCCGTCGGCCTGCGGTCCGCCGTCGGCCTGTTCCGTCGAGGACGTCATCGACCGGGTCGGGTCCAAGTGGAGCGTGGGCATCCTGCTCGCCGCCGCCGACGGGCCCATCCGGTTCAGTGCGCTCGAGCGGGCCATTCCCGGGATCTCGCGGCGGATGCTGACGCTCACGCTGCGCAACCTCGAGCGGGACGGGCTGGTCGTGCGGACCATGTATCCGGTCGTGCCGCCCCGGGTCGAGTACTCGCTGACGCCCATGGCGCTCGAGCTGCGGGCGGCGCTGGTCGCCCTCTCCGGATGGGCGGCCCGGCACCGGGGTGATATTGCGGCCGCCCGGACTCGATACGACGAGCGGGAAGCCGGATCTGCCTAGGCTTTTCGGCGTGGGAATCGATCTCGCCTTCGACGACGAAGGGCTCGATAAGGCCGTCCGGGCACTGGCCGAGGACGGCGACGCGACGGCGGCGCTGGAGCTGGTTGAGGGCGAGGGCGACGCACACCGGCGGGAGCAGGCCGTCAGCGTGCTCGGCGCGGCCGGGGTCAACGAGATCGAGTCGCTGCGCGCGCTCGCGGCCCGGCAGTCGTACCGCCCGGAGCGGTGGCTGCTGCTCGGCGCCGCCCTCGCCGCCGCGGCCTGGGGCGTGCGCGAGGCGCCCGGCCGGGACAAGCGCATCGACCGGCGGATCATCGCCCAGAAGGCGCTCGTCGCGGAGTCCCGCACGGCGCTGCGCCGGGCGGCCGCGCTGTCCCCGGGCGACGCGGTGCCGTGGAGCGAGCTGACCGGGGTGGTGATCGGGGCGCCGCTGCACGCCACCGAGACCGCCGACGTGTTCAAGCGGGCCTGCGTGCTCACGCCCGGCCTGTACCTCGCCCACGCCCGCCACCTCGTCGGCCTGACCCGGCGCTGGTACGGCTCCCCCGACCGCGTCCTGGCCTTCGCCCACGCCCGCGTCGAGGGCCGCCCGGACGGCCATCCGCTGCACGCGCTGGTGGCGCTGGCGCACATCGAGGGGTACGTCGACGGGGTCCTGCGCGGCACGACGGTCGGCCGGTTCTGGCGGGCCTGGCGCTACTTCGCCGACCCGGTGGTGCGCCACGAGATCGACTCGGCCGCCAACCGGCTGCTGGCCGGGCCCGACGACCACCCGTGGTCGATGTCGGCCCACCAGGCGTTCGCCGCCGCGTACCAACGGGCCGGCGACCTGGGCCGGGCCCGCGCCCACCTGCTGCGCTCGGGCGAGCGGGCCGCCGTGTGGCCGTGGCGCTACTTCGGCGATCCGGGCAGCCGCTTCGCCGCCGCCCGCCAGGCGGCCCTGCCGTAACGGACTGCAGGCCACCTTCGGCACCGCCTCGGCGGCCTTGTCGTAACCGGCTACAGGCTGCTGAGGTCGATCAGCTTGGCCAGCTCCACGACCTTCGGCACCGCCTCGGCCGCCTTGTCGTAACCGGCTACAGGCTGCTGAGGTCGATCAGCTTGGCCAGCTCCACGACCTTCGGCAGCGCCTCGGCCGCCTTGTCGTCGGGGGTGCCGGGCGCCAGCCGCAGCGACAGCTCGATGATCCGCTTGTTGCCGGCCAGCCAGCCCACCTCGACCCCCGGGCCGGCCTTGCCCGCCGCCGGGGTCTGCATCTGGTACCCGGCCACGCCCAGGCCCTCGACCGCCGCCGCGTCCTTCGGAGCGATCATCGAGGCGAAGACGTCCGCGCCGATGGTGGTCGTGCTCACCGAGAGGACGAGGTCGGGGTAGCTGGCCCCGCTGGCCTGCAGGACGCAGCTGAACGTGTTGTCCGCCTGCGCGCCCGCGGCCACGCCCAGGTTCAGGCCCAGCTTGGCGTTCACCATGCCGAAGTCGAGCAGCTGGCAGGCACCGCCGGCGGCCGCGGCCGGAGCGGTCGACGCCTTGGCGGCCGGGCTCGCGCCGGCGTCGTCGCAGCCCGCGACGAGGACGGCGGAGAGGGCGAAGACGGCCATCAGTCCCCTGCGCACGACCGGCACCCTATACCGGCAAGCGGGCAGTGATGTACTTGGCGATCTCCAGCGAGCTCGTCGCGGCCGGGGACGGCGCGTTGAGCACGTGGACCTGGCGCCCCTCGGCCACGATCAGGAAGTCGTCGACGAGGTCGCCGCCCGGCGTGATGGCCTGGGCCCGCACCCCCGCCTCGGCCGGCACCAGGTCCTCGGCCGTCACCGCGGGCACCAGCCGGGCCAGGCTCTGCGCGAAGCGCCGCTTCGACAGGGAGCGACGGACCTCCGTGATGCCGTACCGCAGGTGCTTGCGGGCCAGCTGCCACAGCCCGCCGTAGGTGGCGGCGTCGGCCACGTCCCGGGGGCGGATCTTCCCCCACGTATAGCCCTCCCGGGCCATCGCCAGCACCGCGTTCGGGCCCGCGTGGACGCTCCCGTCGACCATGCGGGTCAGGTGTACGCCGAGGAAGGGGAACTGCGGGTCCGGCACCGGGTAGATCAGGCCGTTCACGAGGTGCCGGCGGTCGGGGCGCAGCTCGAAGTACTCGCCGCGGAACGGGATGATCCGCGCCGGCGGGCGAATGCCGGCCATCCGGGCCACCCGGTCGGCGTGCAGGCCGGCGCAGTTGACCAGCACGTCCGCCACGATGTCGCCGGTCGTGGTGCGCACCACCACCTCGCGCTCGCCCGCCCGGATGCCGGTCACCGCGGAGTTGAGCCGCAGCGTCGCGCCGGCCTTCTCGGTGATCTCGGCGAGCTTCGCGCACACGGCCTTGTAGTCGGCGATCCCGGTCGAGGCCACGTGGATGCCCTCGACGCAGGCGACCTCCGGCTCGTACTCCCGCGCCTCCTGCGGCCCGACCATGCGCACCGGCAGCCCGTTGGCCTGGGCCCGCTCGAACAGCGCGCGCAGCCGGGGCAGCTCGGCCTCGTCGGTGGCGACGATGAGCTTGCCGGTCACCTTGTGCGCGATCCCGTGCTCGGCGCAGAACTCGACCATCGAGGCACTGCCGGCCTTACAGAGCGTGGCCTTGAGGCTACCCGGCTTGTAGTAGACCCCGGCGTGGATGACGCCCGAGTTGTGCCCGGTCTGGTGCGCCCCCCAGACGGCCTCCTTCTCCACGACGGTGACCCGGGCGTCGGGCCGGTCGAGCACCAGCCGGTGGGCGGTGGCCAGCCCGACGATCCCCCCACCGATGACCACGTACCGCACGCTGCCTCCTCCGGGCCCGAGCCCACTGTCGGATCGCTGCATCTTAGGCGGCGAACATGGCGTGCTAGCGTGACCGACCGTGAGTGGAGCGCCCGAGACGATTTCCGGAGCTGCGATGGACGACGGGCTGGTCACTCCCGCCGCACCCGCCCCCGCCAAGAAGCCCTGGCGGGCCCGCGTGGTGCAGGTGGTGCGGATCCTGGCCGCGCTCGGCATCGCGTACTTCATCGTCGCGACCACCGTGCGCCAGTGGTCCGACGTGTCCGCCACCTTCCGCAGCCTGTCCTGGCCGTCGCTGGGCCTCTCGCTGGTCGCCGCGGTGGCCTGCCTGTGGGCCACGATGATGGCCTGGCGCTCGATGGTCGGCAGCCTGGACCACCCGCTGCGGATCCGCGACGCCGCCCCCATCCAGCTCGTCGGCGCCCTGGGCAAGTACCTGCCGGGCACCGTGTGGGCCTACGTCGTCCAGATGGAGCTCGGCCGGCGCGTCGGCGTCTCCCGGGCCAAGGTCTTCATCGGCTCCGCGGTGGTGACCGGCCTGGGCGTGACCGTCGGCCTGATCCTGACCGCCCCCGGCTTCGGCGTGGCCTTCGACGGCGCCGACGCCACCAGCCACCAGACCTTCGCCGCCGTGGCCGTCTGGTGCGCCGTGATCCTCCTGCCGTTCGGCCTGGTCTGCTGCTACCCGCCGCTGCTCACGTGGCTGGTCAACCGCGCGATGCGGCTCCTGCGCCGCCCGGCCCTGGACCGCCCCATCACCTGGCGCGCCGTCCTGGTCTCCAGCGCCTGGTGCGCGGTGGGCTACCTCGCCGCGGGCGTGCACGTCTGGCTGCTGGTGCGGTCCCACCTCCCCGGCCTGCACGGCCTCGTCGGCAGCATCTTCGCGATGGCGCTGGCCATGAGCATCAGCACGTTCGTGATCGTCGCCCCGTCGGGCCTGGGCGCCCGCGAGTTCCTCATGGCGATCGCCCTGGCCGGCCTGGGCGTCCCGTGGCCGACCGCCTGGGCCCTGACGCTGGTCTCGCGGCTGCTGTTCACCATCGCCGACGTGGCCGCCGCGGGGGTCTCGGCCGCGGTGGGGCTGCGCCGCATCCGCCACGCGACCCCGGCCGCGGCCGCGGCCGCCGAGGAGACCGACCCGGCCCTGGAGTCCTGACCCGGCTCATCGCGCGGGCCCGCGACCGCGGACCTTGACCCGCAGTCCGCGATCGGCACCCACGGCCGCGACCCGCACCCACGGCCATGACGTGCACCCGCACCCACGGCCGCGGCCTGCCCCCGCACCCGCCCCCACGCCCCCCACGCCCGAGCACCCGCACCCACGGCCCCCACGCCCGCGCCCCGCACCCGCACCCACGGCCCCCACGCCCGCGCCCCGCACCCGCACCCACGGCCCCCACGGCCGCGACCTGCGCTCGCACCCACGGCGGCGACCAGCACCCGCGACCGCGACCGGGCATGCTGGAGCGGGAACGGTGTCGACACGCTCCGTGGAGGAGGTGGCGTGCGTGGCCGAGCCGGCATCACGGTCGCAGGTGGTGCCGCTGTTCGCCGCCGGGTTCGTGACCGCGTTCGGCGCGCACAGCGTGGCCGCGAGCCTGGGCGGGTTTACCGAATCCGGCCACGCGTCACTGCTGGCGCTGGGTCTGCTACTCGCCGTGTACGACGGCGCCGAGGTCCTGCTGAAACCGCTCTTCGGCGCGCTGGCCGACCGGGTCGGACCACGCCCGGTCCTGCTCGGCGGCCTGCTCGCCTTCGCCGCCGCCTCCGCCGGCTTCGTGGCCGCGGGCGACGCCGGCCTCGTCGGCGTGGCCCGCCTGGGACAGGGCGCGGCCGCGGCGGCGTTCTCACCCGCCGCGGGGGCACTGGTCGCGCGGCTGCAGCCCGCCGGCCGGCACGGACGGGCGTTCGGCCGCTACGGAGCGTGGAAGGGCCTCGGGTACACGACCGGCCCACTGCTCGGCGGGATCCTGGTCACCGCCGGCGGGTACCGGCTGCTGTTCGCCACCCTCAGCATCCTCGCCGCGGCGGTCGCCGCGTGGGCCGCGATCGCGGTGCCGGCCACGCCGCCGCTGCCGAAGGCCCGCCAGACGGTGGCCGACCTCGCCCGACGGCTGACCGCGCCGGGGTTCGTCCGCCCGACGGTGGCCCTCGCCGGGGCGACCGCGGCGCTGAGCGTCGGGGTGGGGTTCCTGCCAGTGGCCGGCGCCCGCGACGGGCTGGCACCCCTGGCCACCGGTGCGGTGGTGTCGTTGCTGGCGGCGGTCGCCGCGGTGATCCAACCGTGGGCCGGCCGGGCCCGCGACGCCGGCCGGATCGGCGACGGCCCGGGCATGGCGGCCGGGCTCTCCCTGGCGGCGGCCGGTCTGGCGATCGCCGCGGTCGCGGGCGGCGCCGGTGTCACCGGTCTCTCCGGGGTGGCAGGGCTGGTGGTGGCGGCGGTCGCCGTCGGGGCCGGAGCCGGGGTGGTGACGCCGCTGGGGTTCGCCCACCTGGCGGCGAGCACGCCGCCGGAGCGGCTGGGGCAGACGATGGGCGCCGCCGAGGTCGGCCGGGAGCTCGGCGACGCGGGCGGTCCGCTGCTGGTCGGCGGCCTGGCGACCGCGGCCGCACTCGGCGTGGGCCTGGCCGGGCTGGCGGTGGTGCTGGCCGCGGCCGCCCCGCTCGTGGCTGGCGCACGCACACTCACGCGACCGGAAGCAGCACCGTAACCTCGGCACCAATGCCAGCACCCCCGGCCACGGTGGCCATACACACAGTCACGCGGACGGAAGCAGCACCAATAACCGCAGCGCCAGTGGCTGGTAGCGGGACCTCCGATCACAGCCAGCACACACACGCTCACACCACCGGAAGCAGCGCCGCACCTCGGCGCCAATGCCAGCGCCTCGGCCACCACAGCCATACACACAGTCACGCGGACGAAAGCAGCGGAATAACCGCAGCGCCAGTGGCCGATGCCGGCACCTCCGGTCACAGTCAGCACACACACGCTCACGCCATCCGAAGCAGCACCATAACCGCAGCGCCGGTCCCGGAGCCCGGTCACGGCGGCGCGCACACGGTCACGGCGGGCGCGCACACGGTCACGCGTTCGGAAGCAGCACCGTGATCGTCGTGCCGGTGCCGGGGTGGGTGCACGGCACGGCAGCCGGGCCGGGGTGGTGGTGGGCGTCGCCGGAGCAGCACCACAGGCTTCCGTCGTGGGCAGCGACGATCGCGTCGACGAGGGACAGGCCGAGGCCGGTGCCCGGCGTGGTGCGGGCGCTGTCGGCGCGGGTGAACCGCTCAGCGGCGTGCGGCAGGAACGCCGCCGTCATGCCGGCGCCCTCGTCGTGGACGGTGAGCCGCGCGTAGCCGGCGGCGGTGCCGGTGCCGGGGCCGGTGCCGGTGCCGGTGCCGGTGCCGGTGGCGGTGGCGGTGGCGACGGTGACCGGCGGCGCGCCATGTCGGGTGGCGTTGTCGAGCAGGTTGGTGACGACGCGGTCGAGGCGGCCCAGGTCGATGCGGACTGGTGGCGTGGGGTCAAGCAGAGTGCGCAGCTCCGCGTCAGTGAGGTACCGCTGCAGGATTGGCGGCACCCCGTCCGCCAGGTCGATCGCGGGCGTCGCGGTGCCGGGCGGGGCCTGGACGCCGACGGCCAGCAGCGTGTCGGCGAGCGCGATGAGCCGGGCGGTGTCGGTGGCGGCGGCCCGCAGGGCGTCCTCGAGCTCCGCCGCCGGCCGCGGGCGGCGCAGCGCGAGCTCGAGCTCGGCGGCAAGCAAGGTGAGCGGGGTGCGCAGTTCGTGGCTGGCGTCGCTGACGAAGCGCCGCTCCCGCTCCAGGGCGGCGTCCAGCGCGGCGAGCATGTCGTTGAGGGTGCGGCCGAGGCGGGTGAGCTCGTCGTCACCGTCGGGGATGTCGAGCCGGACGGCGGTGGCGCCGGCCGCGATCCGGGCCGCCTGGGCGCGGTACCGCTCGACCGGGTCGAGGGCGGCGCGGGCCAGGCGGTAGCCGACGAACGAGGCGATCGCGAGGGCGGCGAGGTTCGCGAGGGCGAGCTGCGCGATGAGCTCGCGCAGGGCCTCGTCGCGCTGGTCGCGGCGTACGGCGACGACCACGATCGCGGGGCGGCCCGGGGCCGGCGCGGCGCCCGGCTCGATGGGGCCGGCAAGGACGCGCAGGGGCTCCGGGCTGATCGGCAGCAGGGTGCCGCGGTCGGCGCGGACCGGCTCCCGGGCCCCGGCGGCGACCTGGGCGGGGTCGAGCAGCGAGCGGCCGGCCAGGCCGGGGCTGGCGGCGAGGACCGTCCCGGCGGGGTCGAGGATCTGGTAGAGGCCACCGGCCACGACGGCGGGGTTCCGGGGCCCGAGAGTGCCGTCGCGCAGGGCGGCGGTGACGGCGTCGGACTGGGCGGTGAGGTCGGCGTCGAGGCGGCGGTCGAGGGCGTACTGCACGCGCAGGTACACGAACGCGCCGGCGCCGGCGAGGACGACGAGCATGGCGGCGGCGAACCCGGCGATGAGCCGGACCCGCAGCGGCAGCCCGCGCACGTCAGCCGCCGTCGGGGCGCAGCCGGTAGCCGGCGCCGCGCAGGGTCTCGATGGCGTGCCGGCCGAACGGCTTGTCGACCTTGCCGCGCAGGCTCGCGATGTAGACGTCGATGACGTTGGAGCGCAGGTCGGTCTCGCCGTCCCAGACCTCGTCGAGGATCTGGTACCGCGTGACGCACTGCCCCGCCCGCGCCATGAGCAGGGCGAGGATGTCGAACTCGCGGGCCGACACCTCGACCTCGGCCTCGCCGCGGGCCACCCGGCGGGTGGCCGGGTCCAGGGTCAGGTCGCCGGCCCGCAGTACGGCGGTGGGCGTGTCGGTGGTGCGCCGGTGCAGCGCGCGCAGCCGGGCCAGGAGCTCGTCGAAGGAGAACGGCTTCGTGAGGTAGTCGTCGGCGCCGGCGTCCAGGCCGGTGACCCGGTCGGGGACCTCGCCGCGGGCGGTGAGCATGAGCACCGGCACCCGATGCCCGGCGGTGCGCAGCCGCTGACACACGGTGAGGCCGTCGAGGCCCGGCAGCATCACGTCGAGCACGACGGCGTCGTAGCGCCCGGTGGCGGCGGCCAGCAGCCCGTCGGGACCGGTGTGCTGCACGTCCGTGTCGTGGCCGGCCTCGGTGAGGCCCCGGGCGAGCAGCCCGGCCAGGCGCCGCTCGTCCTCCACCACCAGCACCTTCATGTCGCCTAGTTCACCACGGCCGCGACGGCGTTCATCCTTTCTTCATCTTCGCCGGGCTACGGTGGGTCTTGCGAGATGAGGAGGCGCGGCGGTGGGTGGGTTCACCAGCCTGGTCAGCCACTTCGGCTACCTGGGTATGGCCGTCGTGGTGCTCGTCGAGGGCTTCGGGGTGCCCGCACCGGGCGAGACCGCGATCATCGTCGCCGCGGGCCTGGCCGGGCACGGCAGGCTCAACGCGATCGCGGTCGGCATGGTCGCGTTCGCGGCGGCGGTGGCCGGCGACAGCATCGGCTACTGGATCGGCCGGACCGGCGGACGGCGCCTGGTGCTGCGGTTCGGCCGGTACGTGCGGCTGACCGAGCCACGGCTGGAGCGGATGGAAGGGTTCATGGCCCGCCGGGGTCCGGTCGTGGTGGCGGCGGCCCGGTTCGTCGAAGGGCTGCGGCAGCTCAACGGCGTCGTCGCCGGCGCCACCGGCATGCCCTGGCGGCGGTTCCTGCCCTTCAACGCGCTCGGCGCGGCCCTGTGGGTCGGCGCCTGGACCACCGGCGGATACCTGGTCGGCGACCACATCGACGGCATCGAGGCCACCCTGGGCCGGTTCCAGTGGCTGGCCGTCGCCGCCGCGGTCGCCGCAGTCGCCGTCTGGCTGCTCGTGCGGTGGCGGCGCCACCGGTAGCCCGGCCCGGGTCCGGGCGGCTTCATGTCGGTTTCATGTGCCCTGGTTAGCGTGGCCGGGCATGAGCGATGTGCTGGCGGTCGACGCCGTCGACCTCACCAAGACGTTCGGGCCGCTGACCGCGGTCGACCACATCAGTCTGCGGGTCGCGCCGGGTGAGGTGTACGGCGTGCTCGGCCCCAACGGCGCCGGCAAGACGACGCTGCTGCGCATGCTGTTCGGCCTCATCCGCCCGGACGGCGGCACCCTGGAGGTGTTCGGCCGGTCCTGGCCCCGCGACGGCGTGCGCACGCTCGACGGGGTCGCCGGCTTCATCGAGAGTCCCCGCTTCTACCCGGCCCTGTCGGGGCGGCGCAACCTGGAGCTGCTCGCGGGCCTCGACGGCCTGCACGGCGCCGCCGCGAGGCGGCGGGTCGACGAGGTGCTCGACACGGTGGACCTGACCGGCCGGGACCGGGACAAGGTCCGGGGCTACTCCTTCGGCATGCGCCAGCGCCTGGGCGTGGCCGCCGCGCTGCTGCGCGACCCACGGCTGCTCGTGCTCGACGAACCGGCCAACGGGTTGGACCCGGCCGGCATCCGCGACATGCGCGCCCTCGTCAAACGCCTCGCCGGCAGCGGCCTGACCGTGCTGCTGTCCAGCCACGACATGGCCGAGGTCGAGCAGATCTGCGACGACGTCACCATCATGCGTACCGGCCAGGTCGTCTACCACGGCTCCATCGCCGCCCTGCGCGAGCAGGCGCCCGCCCAGGCGCACCGGCTGGTCACCAGCGACGACGAGCACACCCTGGCCATCGCCCACCGGATGGGCCTGGACGCCCGCGCCGCCGAGGACGGCGGGCTCGCCATCCGTGGCCGCGAGGTCCAGGTCGACGAGCTCATCGCCGCCGTCGTCACCGCCGGGATCCGGATACGGGGCCTCGCGCTGGGCGAGACCCCGCTGGAAGCGCTGTTCTTCATGCTCACCGAGAGCGCCCCGAACACCCCGACCGCCGAGCTCGACGAGCCGGCCACCGCGACCGGAGCCCGCCGATGACCCAGAGCGCCCCGAACACCCCCACCGCCGAGCTCGACGAGCCGGCCACCGCGACCGGAGCCCGCCGATGACCGAGAGCGCCCCGAACACCCCCACCGCCGAGCTCGACAAGCCGGCCACCGCGACCGGAGCCCGCCGATGACCGAGAGCGCCCCGAACACCCCCACCGCCGAGCTCGACAAGCCGGCCACCGCGACCGGAGCCCGCCGATGACCCAGACCACCGCCGTCCGCACCGGCATCGGCCACGGCGCGCACACCGGCGCCCGGCCGCCCGGCACCATGACCGTGCTGCGCTGGGAGATGACCAAGCTCGCCGCCCAGGCCCGCGCCCGCTATCTGCTGCTCGGCTGCCTCGTCGTACCGCCGGTCATCGTCGCGGTGTTCGCCGGCCAGCAGCCGCCCAGCGACACCATCTACGGCCGGCACATCCACACCAGCGGCTACGCCGACGCCCTGCTCGTCCTCGCGTTCGCGCACCAATGGCTGCTGCCGATGCTCGCCGCGCTCGTCGCCGGCGACATCTTCGCCGGCGAGGACGGCCACGGCACCTGGAAGACGATTCTCACCCGGTCGGCCGGCCGCGGGCAGATCTTCGCCGCCAAGACCCTCACCGCCGTGCTGTTCAACCTCGTCGCGCTGCTCGTCCTCGCCGCCAGCACCATCGCCGGCAGCCTCCTCATCGTCGGCACGCAGCCGCTGCCCGGCCTGTCCGGGCAGCTCATCCCCGCCGGCACCGCGCTGCCGCTGGTCGCCGCCGCCTGGGCCACCGCGATCCCGCCGCTGCTCGGCTTCACCGCGCTCGCCCTGCTGCTGTCCGTGCTCTCGCGCAACCCCACCGTCGGCGTCGCCACCCCGGTCGTGCTCGGCTTCGCCATGCAGATGCTGTCCACCCTCGGCGGCCTCGACCTTGCCCGGCGGCTGCTGCTCACCACCGGCTTCGAGGCCTGGCACGGGCTGTTCACCGAGCACCGCTTCACCGGCCCCATCACCCAGGCCGGCGCCGTCGCCGCCGGCTGGACCCTCGTCTGCCTGCTCATCGGCTACCTGGCGCTGCGCCGCCGCGACATCACCGGAGGCTGACCCGCCATGCTTCGCGCCCGCATCCTCGCCCCCGCCGCCGCGGTGCTCGCCGTCGTGGCCGTCTTCGCCGCCACCGCCGGCCGGGGCGGCGAGGACATCACCCGCGCCCGGCTCGAGCGGGCCATCGGCCCCACGTTCGCCAACCTCTACGTCCAGCGCGCCGCGATCCTCGGCAAGCCCGGCGTCACCGTCGCCTCGGTCGGCGCGACCGCCTCGTGCGACCGAGGCGGCCCCAAGGTCCCCGACACCGGGCCCGGGCCGGACTGGATCTGCATGATCACCTTCACCGACGACCGGGGCCAGCGCCAGGAGGGCAAGTTCGAGGTCCAGGCCCACGCCGATGCCACCTATGTCGCCGGCGGCCCATCCAAGCTCGTCGGCACGGCCACCATCACCGACACCCATGGCAACGACGTGCCCAACCCCGCCTTCGAGTTCGACGGCGCCTTCGACCCGGACAGCTGATCCTGAAGAGCGCAATCCGAAATAAGGTATAAATCCGAAATATCCGGCACGGAGTGCCGGATATTTCGGACAACAGCCACTCACCCCGACAGGCGCGCTTCCAGGTAGGACTCCCAGGTCAGCGTCCCGGTCGCGTGCTCAGGGGTCAGGTGGCCGCCCGAGCGGAACCCACCGAAGATGCGCCCCGGCAGCCGGACCGGCACCAGCGGCCGGCGGCGGCCCGTGGCGCGCAGGAACGCCGCGAACAGGTCCCGGGCCGAGCGGACCTCCGGCCCGCCCATGTCCTCGTACACCGGCCCGGGCGAGCCGGCCAGGTCGGCCAGGCGCTCGGCCACCTCGCCGACGGCGACGGGCTGGACGTCGCAGGACGGGTACAGGCCGATCGGGGCCGCGGTCAGCGCCCGGGCCACGCCGAACACCAGCTCGTGGAACTGGGTGGCCCGCAGGATCGAGCCGCCGCGGGCGCGGACCAGGTGCTCGATCGCGAGCTTCTGGCGGTAGTACGGCAGGGGCACGCGATCGACGCCGACGATCGAGACGTAGAGCAGGCGCTGGTCCGGGGCCATGGCCCGCAGGAGCTGCTCGGCGGCGGCGACGTCGCGTCGGCCGTCGGTGGCGGCGTGGATCACCAGGTCGACGCCCGACAGCGCCGCGGGGAGGCCCTCGCCGGTCAGGAGGTTGCCGTGAGCGTGGCCGGGGGCCGTTCGGCTCAGGCCGCGGGCGTCCAGGCCCCGGGCGTGCAGGGCCGGCATGAGGGCGCGGCCGAGGTTGCCGGTGGCGCCGGTGACGAGGATGGTCATGCCGGGATGGACGGCGCGGCCGCCGGAACGTGACAGAGTGTGGCCCGCGTCTCATCGCGCAGGATGGCCAGGAAGCGCTCGACCACGGACGGGACCGTGCGCCCGGCGAGGGTGGCCGCCACCACCTGGCGGGGCGGCACCTCGCCCGGGTCCAGGGGCAGCAGCGCCAGCGAGGCGGGGACGATGCCGGCCGCCAGGGCGGGCACGAGGGTGACGCCGAGGCCCGCGGTCACGAAGCCGAACTTCGCCGTCCACTCCCGCACCACGAAGTCGATCCGGGGCGCGAAGCCCAACCGGGCGCTCGGCCCGAGCAGCGTCTCCTCGGGCCGCGCCGACCCCGCCACCCACGCCTCCCCGGCCAGCTCGGCCAGCGGCACGGGCGCCGGCCGGGCGGCGAGCGGATGGGTCCGGGGCACGGCCAGGAGCACCGGCTCGTCGGCCAGGTGGTGCAGGCGGAATCGCTCGTCGGTGAACGGCCGGTCGGCGCCGGTCTGCACCAGCACGAGGTCGGCGTCGCCGGCCAGCAGAGCGGCCAGCAGGCGGACGGTCAGGCCTTCGACCAGGGACACCTCCACCGCCGGGTGGGCGGCGCGGAACCGGGCCATGGCCCGCGGTACCACTGCGGCGTCCGCCGTGGCGAAGGCGCCCACACGCAGCCGGCCGGTCACCGCGTCCCGCACGGCGTGCACCTCGCGCCGCGCGGCGGCCAGCCGGTCCAGCACGGCGCTCGCGTGCTCCAGCAGGCAGCGGCCCTCCTCGGTGAGCGCGACCCCGCGCGGCAGGCGGTCGAAGAGGCGGGCGCCGAACTCGGCCTCGAGCGCGGCCATCTGCCGGGACACGGCCGACTGGGTGTACCGCAGCGTCGCCGCCGCCCCCGTGATCGAGCGCTGGGTCGCCACCTCGCGGAACACCTCGAGCATCTCCGTCTGCACGGCAACACATTCTCACGGGGCATGGCAGGCATGCCAGACATTCGTTGGTCGCATGATCGCGTGGACCATAGCGTGGCCTGCATGGATGACATCGCGGTGCTCGGGCTCGGGCACATGGGGGCGGCGATCGCGGCCCGGCTGGCCGGCGCCGGCTATCGCGTCACGGGGTGGAACCGCGGCGCGCGGCCCCCGATCCCGGGCGTGCGGACCGGCCAGGAACTCGAGAAGATCGCGGCCCCGGTCGTGATCACGATGCTGACGGACGGGGAGGCGGTCGCGGCGGTGCTGGCCCGGCTGGCGCCCCCGCGCCGGGACGGTGATCGTGGACATGTCGACGATCGGACCGGATGCGGTACGGCGGATCGCGGCCGCCCTTCCGCCCGGCGTGGCCCTGGTCGACGCGCCGGTCGGCGGGAGCACCGGGGCGGCCGCGGCCGGGACGCTGCGCATCTACGCGGGCGGGGCCGACGGGGACCTGGACCGGGTCGAGCCGGTGCTGGCCGCGCTCGGGTCGGTCCGGCGGTGCGGGGCGCTCGGCGCCGGGGCGGCGGCCAAGCTCGTGCTCAACGCGGCCATGATCACCGCCGCGGCCGGGCTGGCCGACGCGCTGGCCGTGGCCGAGGGGACGGGGCTGGATCGGGGGGACGCGGCCGCGCTGCTGCGGGAGGGGCCGCTGGGGCCGGTGGCCGCGCGGGTCCTCGCCGGCGACGGGCCGCCCGCGCACTTCGGCATCGCGCTCGCGGCCAAGGACCTCGACCTGGCCGTGGCGGCCGCCGGCGCCGAGCTGCCGGTCGTGCGGGCCGCGCGGGCGGTGCTGGCCCGGGCGGTACCGGACGCGGATCTTTCGGCTCTCGGGAGGCAGTCATGAGCGTCGTCATCGACAGCCCGGCCGGCGTGACGCCTCCGGCCGGGCCCTATTCGCACGTGGCGCGGGTCGATGCCGGCTCGACGCTGCTGTTCCTGGCCGGGCAGATCGCGATCGGCGACGACGGGGAGATCGTGGGCCGGGGCGACATGGGCGCCCAGGCGCGATGCATCTTCGAGGTCGTCCGCGGCATCCTGGCGGCGCACGGCTGCGGCCTCGAGGACGTGATCCACATCCGGACGTTCGTCACCGATCTGGGGCTGCTGCCGGCGTACGGCGAGGTGCGCCGCGAGCTGTTCCCCGGCCCGCCGCCGGCCAGCACCACGGTCGAGGTGTCCCGGCTGTTCCGCGAGGGCGCGCTGCTGGAGGTGGAGGTGACGGCGGCGCGCTGACGAACCTCGAACACAGGGCCACGGGTTTCGCTTACCCGCGGCCCGCAGCATGGGCGCCATGAAACGAACGCTCGCCATCGCGCTGGCGGCCGGGCTGCTGTTCCTGGGCGGCTGCGGCAAGGCGAAGGCGCCCGAACCCGCGGCCCCGCCCGCGGCGACCACGAACGCGCCCGCCGCCGAGCGGCCGAACACCGGCGCGAACCAGAAGGACGACGGCGTCGACGGCATGCTCGACCAGGTCGGCCAGCAGCTCAGCAACGACGACCAGCCCGCAGACGACGAGGACTGACCATGAACCGTCTCGCACGCACCGCCGTGACCCTGGTGGCCGCGCTGGCCGCCACCCTCGTCGCCGCCGCACCGGCCGGCGCCGCCCCGTCCACCGGCCCCGGCCTCGACGCCGCCCGGACCGCCGTGGTGAACCGCATCGACAAGCGACTCGACGCCCTGAAGAGGTTCGAGGCCACCGCGAACGGCGCCGGGCAGCTGCAGGCCGCGCACAGGACGACGCTCACGAACCTCATCGCCGAGCAGCGCTCGGGCCTGTCCGCGCTGAAGACCAAGGTCCAGGCCGAGACGACCGCGGCCGCGCTGAAGGCGGACGCGCAGAGCATGGTGTACGACTACCGGGTCTTCATCCTGACCGGCCCGAAGGTGCGCCTCACCGTCGCCGTCGACACCGAGCTCGCCGTCGTGGCCAGGATGAAGGCCGAGCCGGGCGCGGACGCGGCCAAGCTCGACGCGATCGCCGCCTCCCTGCAGGGCAAGGCCGACACCCTGCTGGCCGTGCAGCCCGGCCCGGACGGCGACGCCATCCGCGCCCAGGTCGCCGCCGTCCGCACGGTCGCGAAGACCGCCCACACCGACCTGAAGTCGCTGCGCAAGAAGAAGTGACGGGCTACAGCGGGATCACCCCGGCGTCGGTCGGGGTGAAGCCGCAGGCGTCGAAGTAGTACGCCCGCAGGTGGGGCTCGAAGTCGACGTGCAGCCAGGCGCAGCCGGCGGCCCTGGCCCCCTCGCGGGCCGCGGCGACCAAGGCGGTGCCGATGCCGGCGCGCCGGCGGGACGGGTCGGTCCAGGTGTCGAGGACGAAGGCGTGCTCGCCGCCGTCCCAGGCCACGTTGACGAAGCCGACGAGGGCGCCGTCAGGGTCGCGGGCGCAGACCCAGCCGAGGCTGTGCGCGTTGAGCCGGGCCCACCAGTCGCGCGCGGCCGACTCGACCCCGGCGAGCTCCGGGTCGGTGAACTCGCCGCGCCAGGCATAGGAGATGGTCACCGGGCCAAGGCTAGGGCGCGGCGGTCCTTCAGGGTGAGCGCCGGGCGCTCGACCAGGTGCCAGGACGCGGCCGCGAGCAGCAGGACCGGCGCGACGCACAGGGCGACGTAGGGGGCCACGCCCCAGGCCGCGCCGCCGAGGTCGGCGACGAGCTGCTGGATCGGGAACGCGTAGATGTAGATGCCGTACGAGTAGTCGTGCTCCCGGCCGACGCGGTGCAGGCGCGGGGGGACCGCGCAGGCGGCGTACAGCAGCAGGTACGCCAGCGCCGTGCACCCCACCGGGAAGTATCCGCCGCCGAGGAGACTCCCGGCCAGCAGCAGCCCGGCCGCGACGGCGCCGAGCGGGTGCAGCGGCACGCGGTGGGCGTAGAGCTGCGCGCTCGCCCCGAGCAGGAACAGCAGGCCCAGGTCGCAGGCGAGCTGGGCGTCGACGTAGCCGAACGCCGGCAGCGCGAGGCCGCCGCGCGGGTGGGTCGCGGCCGCCGCGAACGCCGCCACGGCCAGCGCCGGGACCAGCCAGGGTGCGCGGCGGGGCAGGCCGGCCGCGACGAGCAGCGCGAGGCCCGCGTAGCAGAGCAGCTCGTAGGTCAGGCTCCACAGCGAGCCGTTGACCACGCCACTGCCGACCAGCCGGCCGTACGGCGTGTCGCGGAACAGCGCGTCGAGGTCCCACTGGTGCGTCGTACCCGTCCAGTTCCCCCGCACGTAGCCCAGCGCGCCGCCGTGGCCGGCCGCCGCCGCGACCAGCGCCGTGCCGAGCAGGCACACCCACAGGCCCGGGTAGATGCGCAGGAAGCGGCGCCAGGCGAAGCGCAGCGGGCCCCCGCGGCGGGCGCTCGCCGCGACCAGGAACCCGGAGAGCGCGAAGAACCCGTCGACGGCCAGGCCGCCGAGGTCGGCCTGGCCGCCGCTCAGCCCGTGCAGCGGGCTCGGCCGGCCGAGGCCGAGCGGCCACGCGTGCGCGACCAGCACCGCCAGGGCGAGCGCCTGCCGGAGCAGACCCAGCCCGTTGGCGGCGGGGTCGTACCGGTCGCGGAGGGTGACCACGTGGGGTACAACGACGTTGTACCGTTCGTGCCGAACACCACCCCCAAACGTGTTCATCTCCTCGTCCCGGGTGCCTGGCTCGCCGTGGCCGGGCTGTACGCCGCCCACGCCGCGATCGTCATCCCGCCCCTGCTGCTGCTCGCCACCGCGTCGCTCCTGCGCGGCGGCCGCGGCCTGCTCGACCGGCTGATGCTCGCGACCGGGCTGCTGCTCGGCGCCACCTGCGCCGCCGGGCTGGTGTTCGCGTACTGGCCCTGGGGCCTGCACCCGGTCGCCGTCGCCGGCACCGCCGCCACCGCGCTGGTCCTGGCCGCCGCCCGCACCGGCCGGCGGCCCCAGCTGCCCCGGCCCCGCCGGTCCGACGCCCTGACCGTGGCCGCCGCCGCAGTGGTCGCCCTGGTCGCCGCCTGGCCCCTCGCGAGGGCCGGCGCGGCCGGGCGGCTCGCCATCGCGCTGGAGGGCGAGGACCTGGCCCGGCACGCCTCCGTGTTCGACGCGATCGGGCGCACCGGCGGCTACCTGTTCGCCGACCGCGCCCGCGCCGGCACCATGGTCTACGCCGGCATGATCGACTACCCGCAGGGCTCGCACCTGGTGGCCGCGCTGCTCGACGGCTTCGTCCGGTCCTCGGATCGCGCTTCCGGCAGCGGTACCGCGATGCTGACCCACTACCTGGCGTACGTCCTCGGCGGCTACGCGCTGCTGGCCCTCGCGCTGCTGTGGGCGGCCCAGTGGATCGCAGCCGGCGCGCTGACCCCGGCCCGCCGGCTCACGCTCGCCGCCGCGCTGGCCGCCGCCTGCGCCGCCGGCGAGATGCTGGAGCTGCTCAGGTTCGGCTACCCCAGCCAGGTGCTCGGCCTGGCCGAGGCGGTGCTGCTGCTCGCCCTGCTGGTCCGCCCGCTGGCCCGCACCCGCGACCAACTGCTGCTCACCGCCGCGCTGCTCGCCGCCGTCGGCTTCACCTACTACCTGTACCTGCCGCCGCTCGGCCTGGCCGCCCTCATCTGGCTCGCCACCCGGTGGCGGCGCGTGGCCCGCCGCCCGGTCGCGCTGGCCCTGGCCACCTTGTGCGGCCTGGCCGCCGCCGTCCCGATGGTGCGCGGCCTGCTCTTCACCGACCAGGTGAGCGCCCTGCTCACCGCCGGGCAGCTGGTGCTCGGCCGCGCCGCGCTGCTCGCCCTGGCCGCGCTGGTGGCCACCGGCCTGCTCACCCGCCGGGGCCGGCACAGCCGCATCTGGCGCCGCTACGCGCTGGTCTTCATCCCCTGCGCCGCCAACGCCGGCGTCCTGCTGGCCGGCCAGCACCTTTTCGGCGTGGGCAGCGGCTACTACGCGAACAAGGCGCTGTACCTCGTCCTCGCCCTCCTGCTGGCCGGCGTGGGCGCGATCGCGCTGCACCTGCCGCCCCCGGGCGCCGCGCTGCGGCGCCGCTCCCTGCCGGTGGCCGTGCCGGCGCTGCTCGCGATCGTCGCGCTGACGGGCGCCGGGCGCGCCGGCCCGTACCATCCCGGCGCCGGCGGCAACTGGGGACTGGCCTGGCTGCAGGGCGCGAACGCGGAGCGCAGGGCCCAGGCCGGGGTGCTGCTGCGCGCGGTCGCGCGGTTCGGCGGCCCCGCGCCCGTCATCGTGGTCGGCGACGACACGGGCTACCAGTCGTACCGCATGACGCTCTTCCTCTCGATGCTGCAGCGCACCAGCGGCGCCACGGCGGGCGCGGTCTACATCCACCTGCCGATGACGTCCCCGGGCCGCCTGGAGGCCTCGGTGGACGCGGTCCCCGGCCCGGTGCGCCTGCTCGCCCTCTCCGACGCCGCCCGCGCCCGCGCGGAGGCGGTCGCCGCCGGCCGCCCGGGGTCGCGCGTGGAGGTCGTGCGGGTCTAGCCTGGTATGTGACCAAGGTGAAAGCGGCCCTCTTCGGCCTGGCGTTCGGCGACGCGCTCGGCGCCCCGACGGAGTTCATGCGCTACGAGGAAATCATCGAGCGGTACGGCGAACGAGGCCCCCGCGACCTGCCCCCGCGCGGCCTGGTGACCGACGACACCCAGATGACCCTGGCGGTCGCTTCCTCGTTGGTCGACGCGCTCGCTCACCCGCCCCTGACCGCCCATGCTCTCGAGCCGTTGTTGCGCGACCGGTTCGTGGTGTGGCTGGCCGATCCCGAGAACAACCGCGCCCCCGGCAACACCTGCCTCGCCGCCTGCGCCGCCCTACGCGAGGGCCGGCCCTGGTGGAAGGCCACGGTCCACGGCTCGAAGGGCTGCGGCGCCAACATGCGCGTCGCCCCGATGGGCCTCGCCCCGGGCCTGACCGACGACGAGCGGGCCGGCGCCGCCCAGCTCCAGGCCGCGATGACCCACGGCCACCCGACCGGCCTGGCCGCCTCCGAACTGTCCGCCCTGGCCGTGCGCTGGCTCCTCGACGGCCTCCCGGTCGCCGAGCTCCCGGCGGCCCTGCGCGCCCGCTGCGAGTCCCAGCGCGAGGTGTACCGCACGGACTGGCTCGGCGACGACCTGTGGCGCCGCCCCATGGTCGACTCCCCGTCGCAGTTCATCGCCACCGGCTGGGACGAGTGCCTGTCGGTCCTCACCGGCCTGGAGGACCAGGTCCGCTACGTCGGCCCGGACGCCGACCCGTGCGTCGCCGGTGGCGCCGGCTGGGTCGCCGAGGAGGCCCTGGCCACCGCCCTCTACTGCCTGCTGCTCTTCCCCGACTCCCCGCTGGACGCCGTCGCCCGCGCCGCCGCCTCCTCGGGCGACTCGGACTCGATCGCCTCCCTGGCCGGCGGCATGGCCGGCGCGGTACACGGCGTGGACGCCTGGCCGGCGGACTGGTACGGGCGCATCGAGTACCGCGACGACCTGAACCGCTACGCGGCCGCCTGGTCCTGACCGGGCCGCCGCGCGGCACCCGTTGTGCTGCCCCATGCAGTTTGCCGACACCACGTCAGTATGATGCCGACGGCGAGTCGGTAAATCTCTGCGAAGGGCGGACGTCGGGTGCGGCGGAAGGCGTTGCTTGTTGTGTACCTGGCGGTCTTCGTCGACATGCTGGGCTTCGGGGTGATCCTGCCGCTGCTGCCGTTTCACACCGAACGGCTCGGTGGCTCCGGCGTCTGGCTGGGCGGTGTGCTCACCGCCTACGCGCTCGCCCAGTTCGTAGCGGCGCCGGTGCTCGGTGCGCTGTCGGATCGCTACGGGCGCCGGCCGCTGCTGCTGGTGAGCCTGGCCGGTTCCGCGGTCTCCCTCGCGCTCACCGGTGTCGCCGGATCGTTGCCGGCGCTGCTCGCCGCGCGGGTGGTCGCCGGGCTGTGCGGTGGAGCGATCGCGGTCGGGCAGGCATACGCGATCGATCTCGCCGAGCCCGGCGAGCGCACCCGGGCGCTCGGCATGGTCGGCGCCGCGATCGGCATGGGCTTCGTGTTCGGGCCCGCCATCGGCGCCGCCCTGGCCGGCCTGGGTTTCGCGGGTGTGAGCTTCGTCGCGGGCGGCATCGCGCTGGCCAATCTGATCGCCGGCGTGGTGCTCCTGCCCCGGGAAGTCCGGCCGGACGCGAAGCCGGCGCAACCGCCTCGGCGCCGGTCGGCCAATGCGCTGGCCACGCTGGTGCAGGCGGTACGCCTTCGCGCCCTGCGACCGCTGCTGGGCGCGGTCTTCGCGGCGACGTTCGCGTTCGCCGGCATGGAGGCGACCTACGCGCTGCTCGGTGCCCGGCAGCACGGCCTGGGCCCGAGCGGCCTTGGCCTGGTCTTCACCGGCGTCGGTGTGGTGATGGCCGTCGTCCAGGGCGGCGTGGTGGGCCGGGTCACCGACCGGTTCGGCAACCGGAGGGTCGCGGTGACCGGCGCCGTGCTGCTCGGCCTGGGCCTGGTGACACTGCCGTACGGGCCCGCCTGGCTGAGCTACACCGCGCTCGCGGTGCTCGCCACGGGGCAGGGGCTGCTCGCGCCCACCACCGCCGCCCTCATCGCCCAGGCCGGCGGCGGCGCGCTCGGCGGCGTGCTCGGCATCGGGCAGTCGGCCTCCGCCGCGGCGCGGGCGGTCGGTCCGATCGCCGCGGGCGCGGCCTTCGACGCGGGCCCGGCCACGCCCTATCTGCTCGGTGCCGCGCTCTGCGGCGTGGCCGCGGTACTGATGCTCCAGCACAACCGCGGCGCCGAAGTACGCCCGGACGCCGAGCCGGCCGAGCAGGCGGCATGACGAGCGCGCCCGGCCGGCACGTTCGCAGTTCGGTTTCGCCATGCCCGTCGCGCGAACGAGCACCCCAGCCCACGCCGGAAGCCTCGATACCATAGGCATCGTGCCGAAGATCAACGCGGCGACCGTCGCCGACCACCGCGCCCAGCAGCATGACGCGCTGCTGGGCGCGGCGCGCAGCCTGCTTCTCGACGGTGGCTACGCCGCGCTGACCTTCCCCGCCCTCGCCGAACGGACCGGGCTGGCGCGCACCACGATCTATACGTACTTCGCCACCAAGGACGACATCGCCATCGCGCTCTGCGAGCTGGAACTTCCCCTGGTCGCCGCGGAGATCACCAAAGCGGTACAGCAGGCGAATAGCCCACGCGACAAGCTCGCGGCCTTCATCCGGGCACAGCTGCGGGCCGCGCAACAGCGCCGGAACCGCATCGCACACACCCTGGCCAATGCCCCGCTGTCGGACCAGGCCCGGCGACGCATCATCGAACTGCATCACGTCATGCCCAGCGCCGCACCGCTGCTCTCGCAGCTCGGCCATCGCCACCCGGCGTTGGCCGCGACCCTGCTGCAGGGACTCATCAACACCGCCGTGACCGCCATGGACGCCGGCGAGTCGCCCCGTCGCATCATCCAGGCGACCGTCGCCGCGGCCCTCGACGGCTTCGGCCACCCTTCCGACGAGCCGGGCCCGCCCGACTGACCCCGTCTCGAAGCGGGCGCGCGAAAAGTCCCCCGGGCGGTAGCGCCCGGGGGACTTTCCTTTGCTCAGACTCAGCTGCAGCCGCTGGTGGAGCCGCAGCCCTCGCAGACGTAGCAGCTGCCGGCCGGGCGCATCTTCGTGCCGCAGGTGAAGCACAGCGGCGCGTCGGCGGCCTTGCCCTGGACCAGCTCCAGCAGCTCCGTCGAGGAGCCGATCCGACGCGGGGTCTCCACCTCGGTCTTGGCCGCCGGCTTGTCCGCGGCGGCCGGCTTCTCCACCGGGGCCGACTGGCGCATCTCGGTGAGGTCGACGTCGTCGCCGCCGGCCTCGGCGCGCAGCTGGGCCGCGCGCTCCGCCGAGGTCAGGATGCCCAGCTCCGAGCGGGTGTCGAAGTCGAGGAAGTCCAGCGCCAGGCGGCGGAAGATGTAGTCCATGACCGAGCTGGCCAGGCGGATGTCCGGGTCGTCGGTCATGCCGGCCGGCTCGAAGCGCATGTTCACGAACTTCGAGACGAAGGTCTCCAGCGGCACGCCGTACTGCAGGCCGATCGAGATCGCCACCGAGAAGGCGTCCATGACGCCGGCCAGGGTGGAGCCCTGCTTCGACATCTTGAGGAAGACCTCGCCCAGGCCGTCGTCCGGGTAGGACGAGGCCGTCAGGTACCCCTCGGCGCCGGCCACGGAGAACGAGACCGTCGAGCTGGGCCGCTTCTTCGGCAGCCGCTTGCGCACCGGGCGGTACTCGATCACCTTCTCGGTCTTCACGACGACCTCGGCCGGCTGCTCCTCCTTCGCCTCGGCCGAAGCCTTCGAGGAGGAGACCGCCGACAGCGGCTGGCCGACCTTGCAGTTGTCGCGGTAGATCGCGAGGGCCTTGAGGCCGAGCTTCCAGCCCTGGTAGTAGATCTCCTCGACGTCCTCGACGGTGGCCGACTCCGGCATGTTCACCGTCTTGGAGATGGCCCCGGAGATGAACGGCTGGATGGCCGCCATCATGCGGACGTGGCCCATCGGGGCGATGGTCCGCTCCCCCATCGCGCAGTCGAAGACGCTGTAGTGCTCCGGGCGCAGGCCCGGGGCGTCCACCACGTGGCCGTGCGCCGAGATGTGCTCGACGATCGCCTCGACCTGCTCCTCCTGGTAGCCCAGGGTGCGCAGGGCGCGCGGCACGGTCTGGTTGACGATCTGCATCGAGCCGCCGCCGACCAGCTTCTTGAACTTCACGAGGGCCAGGTCGGGCTCGACGCCGGTGGTGTCGCAGTCCATCATCAGGCCGATGGTGCCGGTCGGGGCGAGCACGCTGGCCTGCGAGTTGCGCCAGCCGTTCTTGGCGCCGATCTCGTTGCCCAGCGCCCACTGCGCGGTGGCCGCCTCCTTGATCGCGGCGTCGACGGCGCCGACGATGGAGATCTCGCCGTTGGCCGCGGCGTGGTTGTGCATGACCCGGGTGTGCGCGGTGGCGTTGCGGGCGTAGCCGTCGTAGGCGCCGACCACGCCGGCCAGCTCGGCCGAGCGGCGGTAGGCGGTGCCCGTCATGAGGCTGCTGATCGCCGCGGCGACGGCCCGGCCGCCGTCGGAGTCGTAGGCCAGGCCGCTGGCCATGAGCAGCGCGCCGAGGTTGGCGTAGCCGATGCCCAGCTGGCGGTACGCGCGGCTGGTCTCGCCGATCTTCGCGGTCGGGAAGTCGGCGAAGGAGATCGAGATGTCCATCGCCGTGATGACCAGCTCGACCGACTTCATGAACTGCTCGACCGCGAACGAGCCGTCCGCGTTGAGGTACTTCAGGAGGTTCAGCGACGCGAGGTTGCAGCTGGAGTTGTCGAGGTGCATGTACTCGCTGCACGGGTTCGACGCGGTGATCCGCCCGGTCTCCGGGCAGGTGTGCCAGTCGTTGATCGTGTCGTCGTACTGGATGCCGGGGTCGGCGCACTCCCACGCCGCCTGGGCGATCTTGTGGAACAGCTCCTTGCCCTTGACCGTGGACACGATGCTGCCGTCGAGCCGGGCCCGCAGCCCGAACTCGGTGTCGTCCTCGACCGAGCGCATGAACTCGCCGGAGACCCGGACCGAGTTGTTGGCGTTCTGGTACTGCACGCTGACGATGTCGGCGCCGCCGAGGTCCATGTCGAAGCCCGCGTCGCGCAGGGCCCGGATCTTGTCCTCCTCGCGGGCCTTGGTCTCGATGAACTCCTCCACGTCGGGGTGGTCCACGTCGAGGATGACCATCTTGGCCGCGCGCCGGGTCGCCCCGCCGCTCTTGATCGTGCCGGCCGACGCGTCGGCGCCGCGCATGAACGAGACCGGGCCGCTGGCGGTGCCGCCGCTGGTGAGCAGCTCCTTGGACGAGCGGATCCGGGACAGGTTGACGCCGGAGCCGGAGCCGCCCTTGAAGATCAGCCCCTCCTCCTTGTACCAGTCGAGGATCGAGTCCATCGAGTCGTCGACGGCGAGGATGAAGCAGGCGCTGACCTGCTGCGGCGAGGACGTGCCGACGTTGAACCAGACCGGCGAGTTGAAGCTGAACACCTGGTGCAGCAGCATCCAGGTCAGCTCGTGGCCGAAGATCTCGGCGTCCTTGTCGGTGGCGAAGTAGCCGTGCTCCTGGCCCGCCTTGGTGTAGGTGGAGACCACGCGGTCGATCAGCTGGCGCAGCGACTGCTCGCGCTGCGGGGTGCCGACCGCGCCGCGGAAGTACTTCGTGGTGACGATGTTCGCGGCGTTGACGCTCCACGTCGTCGGGAACTCGACCCCCCGCTGCTCGAAGTTGATCGAGCCGTCCCGCCAGTTCGTCATGACGACGTCGCGGCGCTCCCACGCCACCTCGTCGTACGGGTGCACACCCTCGGTCGTCCAGACCCGCTCGACCCGCAGCCCCTCCCGCAGGTCCTTGCGTGCCGACGACGCCTTCGTCTTCGTCTCCCCCGCCATCCGCGGCCCCCTCATCAGCGTGTGTGTCCTCGTTCGTCGTTTGTGTTTGCCATCGGTACCGCATGAGCGTGCCGATCGGCGCAGTTCGTTCCGGTGCTTTTGGCGCTTCGCTTTGCTGGGTGTTATCCCGTTTGGTCCGCTCCCCGGGCCGGGCTCGCCCATTCCCTGCCGCCCGCCCGGCGCGACTCTCGTCGTCGGCCGGGTGAGCTCAGCGGGTGACTTTTGCCCGTCGCGCGGGTGATCCTTGCCGTGCTCCGTGCTTGCCGGCGTGCCGTGCGTTCAGCCCGTGGCGCGGGGAGCGACTCGGCCCGCGCCGGTGGCGCTGAGCGCCCCTTCGCCGGGCTCGGCCCCCGTCCGGGCCGCCGGTGCCGGCGGGCCCTCCCCCTGGGCGTGCTGCTCGTGGTGCTGATGTCCCTGTTCCTGCTGACGGCCCTGCCCCGCCCGCAGCGCCGCGATCTCGCGTTCGAAGTCGTTGAGCGAGTCGAATGACCGGTACACGCTGGCGAACCGCAGATAGGCGACCTCGTCCAGATCGCGCAGCGGCGTCAGGATGGCCAGCCCCACCTCGTGGCTCGGCAGCTCGGCGGCGCCCCGCGCGCGGACCGTCTCCTCGACCTTCTGCGCCAGCAGCGCGATGGCATCCTCGTCGACCGGCCGCCCCTGGCAGGCCTTGCGCACCCCAGCGATGATCTTCGACCGGCTGAACGGCTCGGTCACCCCGCTGCGCTTGACCACGGCGAGCACCGCCTCCTCGACGGTGGTGAACCGCCGCCCGCACTCGGGGCAGGACCGCCGCCGCCGGATGATCTGGCCATCCTCGGCCTCCCGCGAGTCGACCACCCGGGAGTCGGCGTGCCGGCAGTACGGGCACCGCATGTCGATGGACCTCTCTCATCGTACGCCGGAAAAATCCGGATAAAAGGGCACGCCAGTCTCGACGGTGCTCCGTGTGGCGAGCCCCGCCCCAGTGACTACGGTCGGTGAGAAGTGCCTGCCAATTCCACAACCTGTGGACGACTTACACCCCTGTAACTACTACATCTAGGGGTAGACGCTATGCCGACGCCTACGCGGACGCAAGTCAAACGCGGATCCCGACACGTTTGTGTCGCGCGTCTCAGCCAGTTGGACGCCCCTGCCGGGAAATCCGCGCAGCTCAGCGCGTCCGCGGCAGGACCAGCCGCTGTCCGGCGTCGATACTGTAGCCGTCCAGGTGGTTGAGACGCCGGATGTCCTCCACCGTCGCGTCCCGCCCGCGCGAACCCTTGTGCTCGGTCGCAATGTCCCAGAGGGTGTCCCCCGGCTGCACGATGACCGTCGGCGCCGGCACGGGCGGGTCGGCCGCCTGCCCCGGCGCGGCGATCAGGGCGACCCCGCCGCCGGCGAGGCCGAGCAGGAAGCAGAAAAGGACGACCCGCCCACGCCGCGTGAGCCGGATCGGCGCCCGTCGTCCCATGTCGGCCCCCTTCGTACGTACACGCGTTCTATAGAACAACCGTACGATGGTTTATCAGAGCCGGAAGCCCAATGTCGAGAAGACACACCGAAAAATCGGCGCGCCACGTAGTACAGATGTTTGAAACTGTGGTACCTCGGCGATACGGTGATCCACACACGATCAAGGCGTTTGATCGGGATTACCGGACCTATGCGACAACCGGCTCCCCCGCACCCGCGGGAAGCCCGGGTGACGGACCACCCCACGGCCCGTCAGCAGGCGCGGCGCCAGCCCGCACCTGCCAACACGAGGGAGGACGACGTGTCAGCCGACGACCGCACCGACGCACCCGCCAACGAGCCCGACGAGCTCGACGGGACCCCCGGCGCCGAGGTCACCGCCATCGGCGCGCGCGCCGGCGCGAGGCGCGCCACCCGCCGCCGCGGCGGCGAGCCGGAGATGCGCGCCGTCACCGCGGTGGTCAGCGCCTTCCCCGACCTCTTCGCCGCCGACCTGACCGTCCGCCAGCGCCGCATCCTGGAGTTCATCCGCGCCGCCGTGGAGCGCAACGGCTACCCGCCGAGCGTCCGCGAGATCGGCGAGGCCGTCGGCCTGGTCTCCCCGTCGAGCGTCGCCTACCAGCTCAAGGAACTCGAGCGCAAGGGCTACCTGCGCCGCGACCCCAACCGCCCGCGCGCCGTGGACGTCCGCCCGCCGAGCGAGCTCGTCGCCGTCGACGAGGAGGCCGCCCGCGCCGCCCGCCCGGCCCCCGCCTACGTCCCGGTCCTGGGCCGCATCGCCGCCGGTGGCCCCATCCTCGCCGAGCAGGCCGTCGAGGACGTCTTCCCCCTCCCCCGCGAGCTCGTCGGCGAGGGCACCCTCTTCATGCTCCAGGTCAAGGGCGACTCGATGCTCGACGCCGCCATCTGCGACGGCGACTGGGTCGTCGTGCGCCAGCAGCCCAACGCCAACAACGGCGAGATCGTCGCCGCCATGTTGGAGGGCGAGGCCACGGTGAAGACCTACCGCAACCGCGACGGCCACGTCTGGCTGATGCCCCAGAACGCCGCCTTCGACCCCATCCCGGGCGACCACGCCACCATCCTGGGCCGCGTGGTCACGGTGGTACGCCGCATCTGACCCTCCCGCCCGGGGGGCCAACCCACGCCCCCCGGCCTCACCCCGCCGCTCCCGGCCGCGGGCGGCCGTACCGCGCCCCTCGGACCTCCGACGCCTCCAAGGCTGATCCCGGACCGCGCAGGGCCGACGCCCGGCAGGTCGATGGGTGGCTGGTCGATGGGTGGCTGGTCCGCGCCTGCACAATGCGACCGGGAAAACGGCGTGGGAGAAGCTTGGAAACGGACTTATCTACTGTCGGGTATAAGTCCGAAAAATCCTGCCACGAATTGGCGGGATTTTTCGTGCAAAAGCCAGCAGGCCTCCGCAATCCACATCAGCCGACATGTCGCGCCCTCGCCACGGTCGCCAATCCGCACAGGCTCATCGCCGCGACGCCGGACGCGGCCGTCATCAACACGCGACCCACGTTGGGTCTCGTCGCCGTCGCACCAGCTCGCCCATACACCGGCGCGGACCCTGACCGCGGCCGCAACACCCCACCCCGCCGCACAGCCGAGCCACCCGACCAGCAGCACCAGAAGCAGCCGCGACCGTAACCACTCACCCGCCGCAGCACCGAACCCGCCCGGTCACCGACGCCAGGACCTCACCGCGGCCGACCAGGACCTCACCGCGGCCGAAAGGCCCCACCCGTCGCAGCGCCGCGCCAGCCCGATCGCTGAGGCGAGGGCGCACCTGCGGTCGTCACACTCACCCGCTGTCGGACGAGGTGGGCCGGCCAGCGGCGCCAGAGCACAGCCGCCGCGGTGATGAGGCGGTCCCGTCAGCGCCACCGGAGCGCAGGCCGCTGTCGCGCTGAGGCGGACCGATCAGCGGGCGCCAGAGCACAGCCGCCGCGGTGATGAGGCGATCCCGTCAGCGGCACCAGAGCGCAGCCCGCCGTCGCAATGAGGCGGACCGATCACCGGCGCCGGAGCGCACAGAGCGCAGCCCGCCGTCGCGCCTAGGCGGGTCGGTCAGCGGCGTCGGAGCGCCGCGGCCGCGGTGGGAAGGCAGGCAGTCAGCGGTGCGGGGCGTAGCCGCGGTCGTAGCCGTCGTGGTCGCCCGGGCCGTAGCCGCCGCGTTGACCGTACGCGGGCGGGGGCGGGCCCTGGGAGAAGCCCCTCGGGGACTGCTGGTCGTAGCCGGCCGACGGGCCGTAGCCGCCGCGGTCCGGGCCGCCGCCATAGACGCCACCGCCGGGGCCGCCCCGATCGCCGCGGTCGCCGCGGTCCGAGCCACCGCCACCGCCGCCGCCGCCGTAGACGTTGCCGCCGCCGTACACGTTGTCGCCGCGGTCTGGGCCGCCGCGGCCGCCGCCGTAGACGTTGCCGCCGCCGTACACGTTGTCGCCGCGGTCTGGGCCGCCGCGGCCGCCGCCGTAGACGTTGTCGCCGCCGCGGTCCGGGCCGCCGCCGTAGACGTTGCCGCCGCCCGGCCCGCCGCGGTCCGAGCCACCACCGCCGCCGCCTCCACCGCCGCCGCCGTAGACATTGCCGCCGCCCGGCCCGCCGCGGTCCGAGCCGCCACCGCCGCCTCCGTAGGCGTTGCCGCCGCCCGGGCCGCCCCGGTCGTCGCGGTCGTCGCGGTCCGAGCCGTAGACGTTGCCGCCGCCGTAGACGTTGTCGCCGCGGTCCGGGCCGCCGCCGTAGACATTGCCGCCCGGGCCGCCGCGGTCGGGGCCGCCGGCGCCGTAGGCGTTGCCGGGCGAGCCCACCGAGGCGAGGTCGTCGTCGCGCATCGAGCCGGTGGTCAGGCCGGCGGCGCGGCGGGCCGCCCGGGAGCGGCGGATGCCGACCACGCCGGTGATGACCAGGGCCAGGCCGACCAGGCCGATGGCGCCCACCGCGTAGGTGATGTCCTGCAGGGTCAGGGACTTCAGGAAGGACTGGTCGGACTTCTTGGCCGGGTCGGCCTTCGTGGAGTCGCCGGCGCCGCCCGCCGTGACCGTCGACGGCGTGTACTTCAGCAGGGGCGGCGTCTTCTTCGAGGACTCCTGGTCGGAGGCGGTGATGAAGAACTTGCCGTCCGGCGTGTAGGTGATGGCCTCGCCCTGGGCCTCGTTGGGCAGCGGGGTGATGCGCGGCTTGCCCGTCGTGATGGCCTTCACCACGTCGCCGCCCGCCACGTCGAACTCGTAGGCGTCGGAGTAGGTGCGGACCACGACCTTCGAGCCGTCCGGGGACCCCGCGGCGCCGGTCACCAGCTTCCAGCCGAGCAGGCCCAGCGGGTTGGGGGTCTTGGTCTCCTGGGCGGTGAAGGTGCCGACCTTCTTGAGCTTCACCACGTTCTTGTCGACGTTGGGCACGAGCGGGCCCTCGGGGACGTACACCTCGCTCGGCGGGGTCTTCGTGATGATCACCGGCAGGCCGTCGCCGTTGATGAGGAGGGCCTCGGCGTCGTGCTTCTTGCCGTCGGGATACGCCATCCGGTTGATCGTGGGCGCCTTGGCGCCCTGCGCCATGGTCCAGATGGCCACCGTCGCGCGCGGGGTGTCGGAGCCGCCGCTGCTCGCGTCGTTGTCGCCGATGTCGGCGATGTACAGCGTCCCGTCCTTGTCGATCGCGGCGTCTTCGGGGTCGATCGGCGGGCTCGGGTAGTCGATGGTCTTGATCAGTTTGCAGGAGCTGTCGAGCTGGAAGATCCGGGGCTTGGCCGGCCGCGGCTGGCTGTCCTGGATCGCGTAGTAGCCGCCCTCGATGGCCACCAGGCCCGAGATCTCGCTGACTTCCTTGCCGTTCGGGGTGCACACGGTGGTGCCCGCGCCCGCGGGGGCCGAGGCTCCGGCCGACGGCGCGTGCGCCGCGGCCGGAGCCGACACGCTCGCCGACACACAGATCACCGCAGCCGCACTGAGCACCACCCGGAGTCGCATGCCCGCAAGTCTGGCAGAGCCGGACCGGAATTGGGGGTGCCCGGCCCGGCTGTCACTCGCGGTGATCGGGCAGCGCAACGCTGCGTAGTCAGACGACGAAGGGCGCGAGCTCGGCCGCGAGGCCCTCGGTAACGCGGGCCTTCAGGCGGGTGCCCTCGGCCAGGTGGGAGGTCTCGAGCACCTCGCCGATCGAGTGCACGCGGGCCACCAGGTCGCCCCGCTCGTACGGCACCACCGCCGTCAGCTCCAGCGGCGGCCACGGCAGCTTGCGCTCGACCGCGCTCCGGACGTCGTCGAGGCCGGCCCCGGTGCGGGCGGAGGCGAAGACCGCTTCCGGCCACAGCCGCTTGAGCCGCAGCTGCGTCTCCTCGTCGGCCGCGTCGAGCTTGTTGATGACGAGCAGCTCCGGCACGGCGTCGGCGCCGACCTCGGCGAGCACCTCGCGGACGGCCCGGACCTGGGCCTCGGGGTCCGGGTGCGAACCGTCGACGACGTGCAGTACTAGGTCTGCCTCGGCAACTTCCTCCAAGGTCGACCGGAAGGCCTCGACGAGCTGGTGGGGCAGGTGACGGACGAACCCGACGGTGTCCGACAGCGTGTAGACCCGCCCGTCGGCCGCCCGGGCCCGCCGCGTGGTGGTGTCCAGGGTGGCGAACAGCGCGTCCTCCACCAGGACGCCGGCCCCGGTCAGCCGGTTGAGCAGGCTGGACTTGCCGGCGTTGGTGTAGCCGGCGATCGCCACGGCCGGCACCCGGTTGCGCCGCCGCGTGGCCCGCTTGGTGTCGCGGATGGTGGCCATGGCGGCGATCTCCCGCTTGAGCCGCGCGATCCGGGTGCGGATGCGCCGGCGGTCGATCTCCAGCTTGGTCTCACCGGGGCCGCGCAGGCCCACGCCGCCGTTGCCGCTGGCCGAGCCACCGGCCTGGCGGCTGAGCGCCTCGCCCCAGCCTCGCAGACGCGGCAGGAAGTACTGCAGCTGCGCCAGCTCGACCTGGGCCTTGCCCTCCTTGCTCTTGGCGTGCTGGGCGAAGATGTCCAGGATCAGCGCCGTGCGGTCGATGACCTTGACGTTGACCTGCGACTCCAGCGTGCGCAGCTGCGACGGGGAGAGCTCGCCGTCGCAGATGACGGTGTCGGCGCCGCTGCTGTGCACCACGGCCCGCAGCTCGTCGACCTTGCCCCGGCCGATGAAGGTGGACGGGTCGGGCCGGCCGCGGCGCTGGATGAGGCCGTCGAGCACCTGGCTGCCGGCCGTCTCGGCGAGCGCCGCCAGCTCGGTCAGCGAGTTCTCGGCGTCGGTGACGGTGCCTTCGGTCCAGACCCCGACCAGCACCACGCGCTCGAGGCGCAGCTGGCGGTACTCGACCTCGGTGATGTCGGCGAGTTCGGTGGACAGCCCGGCGACGCGGCGCAGGGCATGACGCTCCTCAAGGGCGAGATCTCCGTCGTCGAAGACCTCGTCCGCGTCGAACTCGTCTGCGGAATAGGTCGTCTGTGCGCGCAAGATGATCTCCTCCGTGAGCGGATAACCCGTCAATCCTGACACCTCGAGGGCGCGACGGCACTTGATATCCACACCCCGGCGCCAGGCCGGGGCTACGCGGAGGGTGAGAATGGGCTGGTGACACCTGCCACACACAGACTACCCAGCGCCGGGTTCTCCCTCACTATCCGCGTTTCCGTCGTCGCCGACGCCTCCGCGATCGGCCGCCTTACAACTGCCGTCGGCGAGGCCGGGGGGATCGTCACGGCCGTCGACGTCGTCGACTCCGACAACCTGAACGTCGTGGTCGACCTCACCTGCGACACCGCCGACTCCGCGCACGCCGAACTGGTCGTGGCCTGCCTGGAGAAGCTCGACGGGGTCGACGTTCGCAAGGTCTCGGACCGCACGTTCCTGCTGCACCTCGGCGGCAAGATCGAGGTCGCGCCGAAGGTTGCCCTGCGCAACCGCGACGAGCTGTCCCGCGCCTACACCCCGGGCGTGGCCCGGGTGTGCCTGGCCATCGCCGAAAACCCCGACGACGCCCGCCGGCTCACGATCAAGCGCAACACGGTCGCCGTGGTCACCGACGGCTCGGCCGTGCTCGGGCTGGGCAACATCGGGCCGTACGCCGCCATGCCCGTCATGGAGGGCAAGGCCGCCCTGTTCAAGCGCTTCGGCGGGGTGGACGCCTGGCCGGTCGTGCTCGACACGCAGAACACCGAGGAGATCATCGCGATCGTCAAGGCGATCGCCCCGGCCTACGGCGGGATCAACCTCGAGGACATCGCCGCCCCGCGCTGCTTCGAGATCGAGGAGCGGCTGCGCGAGCAGCTGGACATCCCGGTGTTCCACGACGACCAGCACGGCACCGCGATCTGCGTGCTGGCCGCCCTCACCAACGCCCTGCGGGTGGTCGGCAAGCCGATCAGCAAGGTCCGGGTCGTGGTCAGCGGGGCCGGCGCGGCGGGCACCGCGATCATCAAGCTGCTGCTGCGCCAGGGCGTCGGCGACGTCATCGCCACCGACCGGCCCGGCGCGCTGCACCGGGGCATGACCGGGCTGTCGGGCAGCTGGCAGTGGCTGGTCGAGAACACCAACAAGGCCGACTACCGCGGCGACCTGCGGGGCGCGGTCGCCGGCGCCGACGTCTTCATCGGGGTGAGCGCGCCCAACCTGCTCACCGGCGCCGACATCGCCACGATGGCGCCCGACTCGATCGTGTTCGCCCTGGCCAACCCCGACCCGGAGGTCGACCCGCGGGAGGCCCGCGAGCACGCCGCGATCGTCGCGACCGGCCGCTCCGACCAGCCGAACCAGATCAACAACGTGCTCGCGTTCCCGGGCGTGTTCCGCGGCATGCTCGACGCCCAGGCCCGCGAGTTCACCGACGCGATGGCCCTGGCCGCCGCGCGGGCGATCGCCGACACCGTCGGCGAGGACAAGCTCAACCCGACGGTGATCGTGCCGAGCGTGTTCGACGCCCGGGTGGCCCCGGCGGTCGCCGCCGCCGTGCGGGCCGCGGCGAAGGGACCGCAGCTCGACTCGACCCCGGACGGCGTCGTCGCGGAGGCTCAGGAGTAGGTCGGCGCCAGCTGGCGGATGGCCTGCGCGTCGACGTCGCCGTGCGCGACGACGACCGCAGGCCCCCGCAGCAGGCACTCGGTCGGCGTCGACGTCACGGTCAGCCGGCCGCCGGGCAGGTCGATCACGACCACGCCGCTGTCCAGGCCCGCGTGGTACAGGGCGACCGCGGCCACCGCGCAGGCGCCGGAGCCGCACGACTGGGTCTCGCCGGAGCCGCGCTCGTAGACGCGCATCCGCCGGTACAGGTCGGAGCCGGTCGGGGCCGGGCCCGCCGCGGCGAACTCGATGTTCACCCCGGCCGGGAAGATCAGCGGGTCGACCGCCGGCGCGCGGGTCAGGTCGAGCCCCTCCAGGGTCGGCTCGTCGACCGCGCAGACCAGGTGCGGGTTGCCCACGTCCACCGCCGTGCCGATGAAGCTCGCGCCGAACGAGTCGGCCTCGCTCTGCACGTAGACCCGCGGCACCGGCATCCCGGCCGTGATCTCCTCACCCATGGTGACCGGCACCACGCCCGCGCGGGTGACCAGGTCGAACGAGCCCTCGGGGTCGACCAGGCCGGCCTCGGCGAGGTACCGCGCGTAGACCCGCACCCCGTTGCCGCACATCTCCGACTGCGAGCCGTCGGCGTTCCAGTAGTCCATGAACCACTCGGCGCCGGCCGCGGACGCCTCGGCCTCCGGGTGGGCCGCGCTGCGCACCACGCGCAGCACGCCGTCGGCGCCGATGCCGCGGCGCCGGTCGCACAGGGCGGCGACGAGGGCCGGGGTCAGCGGCAGGGTGCCGTCCGGGTCGGGCAGGATGACGAAGTCGTTGCCCGTGCCGTGGCCTTTCGCGAAGCGCATGGCGTCAATCTTGCCGCACGGCCCGCAGCGCCGCCGCCGTGATGTCCGCCGCCGCGCCGTCGAGCCATGTGATCCGCCCGTCCCGGCGGAACCAGGAGCGCTGCCGGCGCACGAACCGCCGGGTGGCGCGCACGGTCTCGGCCCGGGCCTCCTCCTCGGAGCACAGCCCGTCGAGTTGGTTCAGGATCTGGCGGTACCCCAGCGCGCCCCCGGCCGTGCGACCGTCCCGCAGCCCGTGGGCGGCCAGCGCGCGCACCTCCTCGACGAGGCCCGCCGCCCACATCGCGTCGACCCGGGCCGCGATCCGCTCGTCGAGGACGGCCGTGTCCACGTCGACACCGAGCTGCAGCGCGTCGTACACCGGCCGCGGCGGCGGCAGCTGGGCCGTGAACGCGGTGCCGGTCAGCGCGTTGACCTCCAGGGCGCGCACGATCCGCCGCCCGTTGCTGGGCAGGATGCGCCCGGCCGCGACCGGGTCGGCCGCCTGCAGCCGGGCGTACAGCGGCGCCGGCCCGACCTCGGCCAGCTCCCGCTCCAGCTCGGCCCGCAGGCCCGGGTCGGTGCCCGGGAAGTCGAAGTCCTCCAGGACGGCCCGCACGTACAGGCCGGAGCCGCCGACGAGCAGCGGCACCCCGCCCCGGGCGGCGATGTCGTCGATGGCCCCGCGGGCTAGCCGCTGGTAGACGGCCACGCTGGCCGGCTCGGTGACGTCCCAGATGTCCAGGACGTGGTGGGGCACGCCGCGGCGCTCGGCCGGGGTGAGCTTCGCGGTGCCGATGTCCATCCCGCGGTACAGCTGCATGGAGTCGGCGTTGACGACCTCCCCGCCGAGCTCCTCGGCCAGCCGCAGGCTCAGGGCCGACTTGCCCGCGGCGGTGGGCCCGACGATCGCGATGACGCGGTTCATGCGGCGATGTTCATTCGGTGGTAGCCAAACGTTCACTCCACGTGGCGACGAAGTAGCCGACACCGTACGGGGCCGCGTCGTACAGCAGCTCACCGGCCATCTGGCGGTCGGCCGCCCCGGCCAGCACCTGCCACGGCGCCCGGCCCGCGGCCCACAGGTCCGCCGCCGTCCCCGGGTCGACCGCGGCCAGCGCGCCCGCGTCGGCCCCGGCCAGGGCGGACGCGACGGCGGCGTCGAAGCCTTCGGCCCGCTCGTCGAAGAAGCCGGGAGCCTTCTCGGTACGGCACGCAGACCCGTCGCCGAGCACCAGCAGGGCGACCCGATCGGCCTCGCCGGCCAGCTCCCGGCCCAGGTCGGCGCACTGCTGCGGGGTCGCGTCGGCGGCCACGCTCTGGAAGCTTCCGGCCCCCGGGGCGAGCCACGCCCCGATGAGCAGGCTCAGCGGGAGCGGCTCCCCCGAAGGATCACCCACCGGCAGATCGATGCCCCACGGGGACAGGGTTCCCCCGAACGGCGCGGCACGGCGTACCGTTCTCGTATCGGAACCGACGACGATGAGCGAGTCGACCGAGGCATTCGCCAGGTGCGCCACGGCGGCGCGGCAGGCAGCCCGCAGGTCGTCCAGCTCGCCTGCCGCCCCGGCGGCCACCTCCGGCACGAGTAGTGGTGGATGTGGACAGACCGCGGCGGCGACGAGTGACACGGCCTAACGTTATCGGGGACGGTCTCTGCGCGGCCGTTCGACCCGTGAATGGCACCGGAATGGTCACGGTTCGGCCGCAGGCACTCGACCGGCCCCGGGGCACACCTGTGAGAATGCCCTGGGGAACTTTGCTGTGCGATGGCGGCGTGACGGTGGGATACCCGATCCTACGGGCGCCGGGAGCGAGGATGGGCTGATGAGCGACCCTACGGAGTTTGGACGGATCGACGCCGACGGCAATGTCTTCGTGAAGACGGCCGCAGGTGAGCGCCCCATTGGGTCATGGCAGGCGGGCACGCCCGAGGAAGGTCTGGCCCATTTCGCCCGCCGGTATGCCGACCTGGTGACCGAGGTCGACCTGATCGAGGCCCGCCTCGGCAGTGGCGCCGCGGATGCCGGCCAGTCACTTTCCACCATCCGGCGCCTGCGCAGCGGCCTCGACGAGGCCCACGTGGTCGGCGACATCGACGGGCTCTCCGCGCGCCTCGACAAGCTTGTCCTGGTCGCCGAGGAGAAGGCCGGCGCCGCCCGGGCCGCCCGCGACGCGGCCCGCGCCGAGTCGCTCGCCCGCAAGACCACCCTGGTCGAGGAGGCCGAGGTCATCGCGGCCGAGGCGACCGGCTGGAAGACGGCCGGCGACCGGCTCAAGGAGATCCTCGACGAGTGGAAGTCGATCCACGGCGTCGAGAAGAAGGCCGAGAGCGAGCTGTGGAAGCGCTACGCCGCCGCGCGCGACGCCTTCACCCGCCGCCGCGGGGCCCACTTCGCCACCCTTGACGCCAACCGCAAGCAGGCGCAGGGCCGCAAGGAGGAACTCGTCGTCGAGGCCGAGCAGCTGTCCGAGTCCACCGAGTGGAACGCGACCGCGGCCCGGCTCAAGGAGCTCATGACCGAGTGGAAGGCCGCCCCGCGCGCCGCGAAGGACACGGAGCAGAAGCTCTGGGAGCGCTTCCGGGGTGCTCAGGACGCCTTCTTCAAGCGGCGCAGCGAGGTATTCTCGGCGCGGGATGCCGAGTTCAAGGGCAACCTCGAGCGCAAGCAGGAGCTGCTCACCCAGGCCGAGGCCCTCGACGTCGACGCCGACCCGAAGGGCGCCCAGAACAAGCTGCGCGAGATCCAGGGCACCTGGCACGACGTCGGGCGCGTCCCGCGCGAGGCCCAGGCCGGCCTGGACCGGCGGCTGCGCTCCGTCGAGGACAAGGTCAAGGCGGCCATGGACGCCGCCTGGCGGCGCACCCCGCCGGAGGCCAGCCCCCTGCTGGGCCAGATGCGCGAGCAGGTGGCCCGGGCCGAGCAGCAGCTGGCCAGCGCCCAGGCCGCCGGCGACCAGCGGCGCATCAAGGAGGCCGAGAAGGCCCTGGAGTCGAAGCGCAAGTTCCTGGCGATGGCCGAGCACACCAGCTGACGGACTTCTCAGGTGACGGGCCCTGACCCGTCCGACATAGAAAGTTGACCACTACACGCCGCGTGCGTGTAGTGGTCAACGCTATGTAGGCCAGAAATCCGCGGCATCACGCTGAGCGCGCACCCCGGTACTGTCAGCAGTGGGAGGCGGGCTGCGCGGGCGGGGTGCCGATCGTCGGCATGCCCAGCTTCACGCCCGGGGTGCGGGTCACCTGGCCCGACTCCCAGGCGTCGCCGGCCCGCGTGCGGCGGTGCGAGACGATCGGCCCGTCGGCGTTGAGGTGGTGCGGCGCCGCATACGTGACGGTCGTGTGCACGATGTCGCCCGGCCGGATGCCGGCGGCGGGATCGGCCGCGAAGTGCACCAGCCGGCCGTCCCGGGCCCGGCCCGAGAGCCGCCCGGTGGCAGTGTCCTTGCGCCCCTCGCCCACGGCGGCGAGCACCTCGAGCGTCGAGCCGACCAGCCTCTTGTTCTCCGCCCAGCTGATCTCCTCCAGCGTGGCGATGAGCCGGTCGTAGCGCTCCTGCACCACGGCCTTCGGCACCTGCTCGTCCATCGTGGCGGCCGGGGTGCCGGGGCGCTTGGAGTACTGGAACGTGAAGGCGCTGGAGTAGCGGGCCGCGCGGACCACCTCGAGGGTCTGCTCGAAGTCGGCGTCCGTCTCGCCCGGGAAGCCGACGATGATGTCGGTGGTGATGGCGGCGTCCGGCATCGCGGCGCGGACCTTGTCGATGATCCCGAGGTACTTCTCCGAACGGTACGACCGGCGCATCGCGCGCAGGACCGTGTCGGAGCCCGACTGCAGCGGCATGTGCAGCGAGTGGCAGACGTTCGGCGTCTCGGCCATCGCGGCGATCACGTCGTCGGTGAAGTCCTTCGGGTGCGGGCTGGTGAAGCGCACCCGCTCCAGGCCGTCGACGTCGCCGCAGGCGCGCAGGAGCTTGCCGAAGGCGTAGCGGTCGCCGAACTCGACGCCGTAGGAGTTCACGTTCTGGCCCAGCAGGGTCACCTCGAGCACGCCCTCGGCGGCCAGCGCGCGCACCTCGGCCAGGATGTCGCCGGGCCGGCGGTCCTTCTCCTTGCCGCGCAGGGCCGGCACGATGCAGAACGTGCACGTGTTGTTGCAGCCGACGGAGATCGACACCCAGCCGGCGTAGGTCGACTCGCGGCGGGTCGGCAGCGTGGACGGGAACACCTCGAGCGACTCGAGGATCTCCACCTCGGCGGCGGCGTTGTGCCGGGCCCGCTCCAGCAGCACCGGCAGCGAGCCGATGTTGTGGGTGCCGAAGACCACGTCCACCCAGGGCGCCTTCTTCACGATGTCGCCGCGGTCCTTCTGGGCCAGGCAGCCGCCGACGGCGATCTGCATGCCCGGGTGGGCGAGCTTCGTGGGACGCAGGTGGCCGAGGTTGCCGTACAGCCGGTTGTCGGCGTTCTCCCGCACCGCGCACGTGTTGAACACGACCACGTCGGGCTCGCCGTCGCCGGCCGCCGGCACGTAGCCGGCCTCCTCCAGCAGCCCGGAGATGCGCTCGGAGTCGTGCGCGTTCATCTGGCAGCCGTAGGTGATCACGCGGAAGGTACGGGTCTCAGTCATGGCACCGGAAATACTAGCCCCCCACGTGCTCACCGGCCGTATCCACGAGCCCCGGCAGCGCCACGTCCGCGGCCTCGCCGGGCGGGAAGAGCGGCGTGACGGCGACGTAGCCGTCCAGCAGCCACCCGTCGTCGCTGCCCGGCTCGGCGACCTCGCCGACCTGCTCCAGGGACATGCGCACGAAGCCCTCGCCCTGCTCGCGCAGCGTCATCTGGACCATGCCGAACTCGGCCAGGTGGGCCCGCCGGATGCCGCGCAGGTCCCCGGCCGGGACGTCGGGCACGTTGACGTTGAGCGCGAACGGGCCGGTGAGCAACGGCATCAGGTCGACGGCGACCTCGGCGGCGGTGGCCCAGTGCGGCTCGCCGCCGGGGGCCGCGTCGAGCGAGACCGCCATCGCCGGGCAGCCGTTGGCCACGGCCGTGAGCGCGGCGCCGACCGTGCCGGAGTGCAGCACCGCGGCGCCGGTGTTGGGGCCCCGGTTGACGCCGGACAGCACGAGGTCGGGCGGCGGCCCGAAGGCGCCCCGGGTGGCCAGCAGGACGATGAAGGCCGGCGTCGCCGAAACCGCGAACCCCGCGGTCGTACCGCGGACAGCCTCCCGCATCGCGATGTGCCCACCGGCCTCGACGGCCAGCAGCGCGGCGCTCGACCCGCTGGACTCCTCGGCCGGGGCGGCCACCACGACGTCGTGCCCGGCGGCGGACGCCGCCTCGGCCAGCGCGTGCAGGCCGGGGCTGTCGATGCCGTCGTCGTTGGTCACCAGGATCCGCATGCAGCCATGTTGCCCAATGCGCGCGGCGACCAATAGCGGATGTCGCCCGAACTGCTCGAACCCGGTCTGCCGGCCACACGTCGGGGCAAATCCCCTGTCGTTATCGGCCCGTGACCACTACGCAGCAGATCATGGCCCTTTGCCTCGCTAACGTCGTTCGCACCGGAGAGGGAGACGGGCATCGTCTATGCAGTGGGGCGGAAAATGACGGACCAGCCATTGATCGTGCTCAGCGGCGTGAACAAGTGGTTCGGCGAGCTGCACGTGTTGCGCGACATCAACCTGTCGATCGGGCGGGGCGAGGTCGTCGTGGTGATCGGGCCGTCCGGCTCCGGCAAGTCGACGCTGTGCCGGGCCATCAACCGGCTCGAGCCGATCAGCCAGGGCGAGATCGTGTTCGACGGCGTCCGGCTGCCCGAGGAGGGCCGGCCGCTGGCCCGCCTGCGCAGCGAGGTCGGCATGGTGTTCCAGTCGTTCAACCTGTTCGCGCACAAGACCGTGCTCGAGAACGTGATGCTCGGGCCGGTCAAGGTACGCAAGGAGAAGCCCGCGGTCGTCCGCGAGCGGGCGATGGGCCTGCTGGAGCGGGTCGGCATCGCGAAGCAGGCGGACAAGTACCCGGCGCAGATGTCCGGCGGGCAGCAGCAGCGTGCGGCGATCGCGCGCGCCCTGGCCATGCAGCCCAAGGCGATGCTCTTCGACGAGCCCACGAGCGCGCTCGACCCGGAGATGGTCGGCGAGGTGCTCGACGTGATGACCACCCTGGCCGGCGAGGGCATGACGATGGTCGTCGTCACCCACGAGATGGGCTTCGCCCGGCACGCGGCCAACCGGGTCGTGTTCATGGCGGACGGCCAACTGGTCGAGGAGGCCTCCCCGGCGGAGTTCTTCGCCAACCCGCGCTCGGACCGGGCCAAGGACTTCCTGTCCAAGATCCTGACCCACTGAAGTCAGACTTTTCGCACACCTCGGTACACGAATAGGCGCACCGACCCCGGTGCGCCGGCCCGGCCGCCGGCCCCACACCGGACGGCCATGAGGTTCTGGAAGGAGCACCGCACATCATGCGTATCACGCGAATTGCGGCCATGACAGCCGCCGTCGCCACGCTTTCGCTCGGCCTCGCCGCTTGCGGCAAGGAGGGCCCCCCGACCCCGGAGACCCCCGCGGGCTCGGCCGGCGCGCCGCAGGCGGCCAGCGACGCGTGCACCTCGTCGGGCACGTCGTTCACGCCGGCCAGCGGCGTCGAGATCGCCGGCAGCCCGACGTTCGAGAAGATCAAGTCGGCCGGCAAGGTCGTCATCGGCGTCAAGTTCGACCAGCCGAACCTCGGCTACAAGGACGCCTCGGGCAAGCGCTGCGGCTTCGACATCGAGATCGCCCAGCTGATCGCGTCGAAGCTGGGCATCGACCCGGCGAAGATCGAGTACAAGGAGGTCGCCTCGGCCAACCGCGAGACGGCCATCAAGGGCGGCGAGGTCGACTACTACGTCGGCACCTACTCGATCACCGACAAGCGCAAGGCCGACGTCTCGTTCGCCGGCCCGTACTTCATCGCCGCGCAGGACCTGCTGGTGCGCAAGGACGACTCGTCCATCACCGGCGCGGACAAGCTGCAGGGCAAGAAGGTCTGCTCCGCCACCGGCTCGACGCCGATCCAGCGGGTGCGCGACCAGAAGCTCACCGACGCCGGCAACATCGTGGAGTTCAAGACCTACTCCGAGTGCGTCTCCCAGCTGATCGACAAGAAGGTCGACGCCGTCACCACCGACGACGCGATCCTCAAGGGCTACGCGGCGCAGAACCCGAGCATGCTCAAGGTCGTCGGCAACCCGTTCACCGACCCGGCGACCGGCAAGCCGTACCCGGAGAAGTACGGCATCGGCCTGGCCCACGACGACAAGGCGCTGCGCGACTTCGTCAACGCCGCGCTGGAGAAGGCCGAGCAGGACGGCACGTGGCAGAAGATCTACGACGGCACGCTGGGCAAGTCCGGCTCGTCGGCCACAGCTCCGGCCCTCGAGAAGTACTGACCTGACACGGGACGCCGCCCTGCACCTGGGGCGGCGTCCCTTCCATTGAAACCGTCTTGCGATGGGCAGCGGATGAACGAGTTTCTTCATGTCCTCACGGACAACTGGGACGTCATCGGGTCGCACTTCCTGGCCACGATCGAGCTGTTCCTGATCGCCGGGGTGTGTTCGCTGGTCCTCGGCACCCTGCTGACCGCGATGCGCGTCTCGCCGGTCCCGGCCCTGCGGGGCTTCGGCACCAGCTACGTGCTGCTGCTGCGCAACTGCCCGCTGACGCTGGTCTTCGCGCTGCTGGTCTTCGCGGTGCCGAAGCTCGACGTCGACATCGACTACTTCCCCAGCGCCTGCGTGGCGCTGACCGCCTACACCAGCGCCTTCGTCTGTGAGGCGCTGCGCGCGGGCATCAACACGGTGCCGGTCGGGCAGGCCGAGGCGGCCCGCGCGCTGGGCATGACCTTCGCCCAGGTGCTGGGCAACGTCGTGCTGCCGCAGGCCTTCCGCACGGTGGTCCCGCCGATGATCAGTGTCTTCAACGCGATGCTGAAGAACACCACGATCGCGGCCGGCTTCTCGGTCGCCGAGGCGGGCGCGATCCAGTGGTACCTGTCCGAGCGCGGCGAGAACCAGATCTACGTACTGCTGTGGGTCACGATCGGGTTCCTGATCCTGGTGGCGCCGCTGGTCGTCACGCAGCGGATGCTGGAGCGGCGCTGGGGGGTCGCGCGATGAGCAACGTCCTGTACGACATGCCCGGGCCGAAGGCGCGGCTGCGCAACCGGATCCTCGGCGGCGTGAGCATTGTCGGGATCGTGGCGCTGCTGGCGTACATCGTCATGCGCTTCAACGACACCGGCCAGTTCGACTCCATCAAGTGGCAGCAGTTCGAGTACGCCGCCATCCAGCAGCAACTGGTCGACGGCTACCTCACCACGCTGCGCACGGCCGGCACCGCGGCGGTCCTGGCGCTGGCGCTCGGCGCCCTGCTGGCCGTGGCCCGCCTGAGCGACCACGCCTACTTCCGGGCCCCGGCCTCGTTCCTCGTGGAGCTGTTCCGGGCCATCCCGCTGCTCGTGCTCATCTTCTTCGCCTACTACGGGCCGATCCAGCTGGGCTACAAGGTCGGGCCGTTCTGGCCGCTGGTGATCGGTCTCACGATCTACAACGGCTCGGTGCTGGCCGAGATCTTCCGGGCCGGCATCCTCGCGGTGGCCAAGGGCCAGGCCGAGGCGGCGTACGCGCTGGGCATGCGCAAGACCCAGGTGATGTGGTCGATCCTGCTGCCGCAGGCGGTCCGGGCCATGCTGCCGGCCATCGTCAGCCAGCTCGTGGTGCTGCTCAAGGACACGGCGCTGGGCTTCATCATCCAGCTGCCGGAGCTGCTGTACGTCGGCAAGCAGATCGGCGGACGGCTGCCCTTCGGCCTGCCGTACGTCCCGAGCTACCTCGTCGTCGCCGCGATCTACATCACCACGTGCGGCCTGCTGTCCTGGCTCGCCTTCTGGCTGCAGAAGCGGCTGACCCGCGGCCCCAGGCGCAAGACCACGGTGGCCACCGTGCCGGTCCTGGACACGGGCGCCGGGACCGGCAGCACGCCAAGCGCTTGAGGCCGATTGGCAAGCTTGCGCCCGATGCGTACGCTGCGCGAGTGGCGGACACGGGCTTCAGGCTGGGCATCGATTTCGGCACCTCGAACACGGTCGCCGTCCTGCGGTGGCCGGACGGGCGTACCAAGCCCCTGCTCTTCGACGGATCTCCTCTGCTGCCGTCGGCGGTGTACGTCAACGCCGACGGCAGCATCCTGACCGGCCGGGACGCGGTCCACTCCGCGCGGCTGCAGCCGCACCGGTTCGAGCCCTACCCGAAGCGCCGGATCGAGGAGGGCGTCGTCTGGCTCGGCGAGCGGGACGTCCCCGTCGGCGAGCTCGTGACGAGCGTGCTGCGCCGGGTGGCGGCCGAGGCCGAGCGGGTCGCCGGGGCCAAGCCGGCCAACGTGATGATCACCCACCCGGCGGCCTGGCCGCCCCAGCGGCGCCAGACGCTCACCCAGGCGGCCGTCGCCGCAGGGCTCCCGGCGCCGCTGCTGTCCTCCGAGCCGGTCGCCGCGGCCTCGTACTTCGTCTCCACCGTCGGCACCCACGTGCCCGTCGGCGGCATCGCGGTCGTCTACGACTTCGGCGCCGGCACGTTCGACGCGAGCGTGGTGCGCCGCAACGCCGGCGGCGGCTTCGACGTGCTGGCCAGCGAGGGCCTCCCCGACGCCGGCGGCCTGGACGTCGACGCGGCCGTGGTCGCCTACCTGGGCCGGCACTTCGTCGGCCGCGAGGGCGACTACTGGCAGCGGCTCACCAACCCGGAGACCGAGGCCGACCGGCGGGCCGCCTGGCAGCTGTGGGAGGACGCCCGGCTGGCCAAGGAGATGCTGAGCCGGGCCGCCACCACGTACGTCCACGTGCCCCTCTTCGACGAGAGCGTGCCGATCGGCCGCGAGCAGCTGGAGCAGCTGGCCCGCCCGATCCTCGACCGCACGGTCACGGCGACGCAGATCGCGGTGTCCGCGTCGGCGCTTGGCGAGCGCCCGGTGTCGGCCCTGTTCCTGGTCGGCGGGTCGAGCCGGATCCCGCTCGCGGCCACGCTGCTGCACCGGGCCATGGGGCTGGCCCCGACCGCGATCGAGCAGCCCGAGCTGGTCGTCGCCGAGGGCGCCCTGCACCTGGCCCCGCTGACCGGGCGCGCCGCGGTGGCCGGGGCGGCCGGCGGCCCCTCGTCGCCGATCTCGGGCGCGCCGGCGTCGGGCGGCTCGCCGGGCAACGCGCCCGTCTCGGCCGCGCCGGTGTCCGGGCAGCCCGTGTCGGGGCAGCCGGTCTCGGGGCAGCCGGTCTCGCCGGCGTTCACGATGCCGGAGGAGTCGCCGCACCTGCCGCCGCTGCTGCAGACCGGCTCGATGCCGGTGGTGCCGTCGCAGCCGACCTCGCCCTACGCGGCCGGTCCGGTGACGCCGCCGCCCGCGCAGCGGCCCGCCGGGTTCCCGCCGCAGCAGCGGCCGCCGGTCGCCCAGCCGATGCAGCCCGTCGCGCAGCCGATGCAGCCGGTCGCCCAGCCGATGCAGCCCGTCGCGCCGCCCGTGGCCCGGCCGGCGCAGCCTGTCGCCCAGCCCGTTGGCTACGCGCAGCAGCCGGTGACCGGGGTGCCGGCGAGCCCGGCTCCGGCCTGGACGCCGGCTCCCGCGGTACCGGAGCGGAGAAAAGGACGCGGAGGACTCATCGCGGCCATCGGCGGGGGCACGCTCGCCCTGCTGCTGGTGGTCGGCGGCATCGTCTGGGCGGTCACCCGCAACGGCGACGACAACGGCGGGGGCGGGGGCGGCACCCCGTCCGGCAACCCCGTAGCGGCCGCGTCCCCGGCCTGCGGCCACAAGATCGGCTTCCTCGGCCCGACCGGCGCCGACTACAGCGACGGCGTCATGATGCGCAACAGCGTGAAGCTCGCCATCGACGACTTCAACGCCAAGAACCCGACCTGCCACGTCGACTTCAAGGAGTTCGACACCGCGGACACCGAGGAAGGCGCGAAGACCAAGGCGCAGCAGGCCATCGACGACCCCGAGGTCATCGGCCTGGTCGGCCCGATGTACGAGACGGAGATCCTGGCCGCCGGCAGCCTCCTGGACAAGGCGAACCTGCCGATGATCACGCCCTTCGCCGCCGACGACAAGCTCGCCACGAGGGGCTGGGCCACGTTCCACCGGGTGATCGCCTCCGACACGGAGCAGGCCCGGGCCGGCGCCCGCTACCTGAAGAACACGCTGAAGGCCAAGAAGACCGCCATCGTGTACGACGACTCGGACTTCGGCACCATCGGCCGCCAGCAGGTCTCCAACGAGCTGGGCAGCGCCACCGGCACGACGGTCTCGATCCGCGAGGCGGACACGGACCTCACCTCGGCGGCCAAGACCGTGGCCGACTCCAAGCCCGACGCGGTCTACTTCGCCGGCCAGTCCGACGACGGCATCGTCTTCATGAAGGCGCTGCGGGCCGTGGCCCCCAGCCTGCCGGTGGTCGGCGCGGACAAGCTCTTCACCGTGGACTTCGTGACCAAGACCAGCGGCAAGGCCGAGGGCGTGATCGTGACCTGCCCGTGCGTCCCGTCGCTCGACGCGGGGGCCGACTTCGCCGTGAAGTACCGGGGCGCCTACAACCAGGCGTCCAGCTACTACGGCCCGGAGGCCTACGACGCCGCGGGCGTGTACCTGGCCGGCTTCATGGCGGGCAAGGGCACCCGCGACGAGATGATGAAGTTCATGGCCACCTACGACGGCAAGGGCGCCGCGACCGGGCGGCAGATCAAGTTCGACGGCAGCGGGAACCTGTCCGCCGCCGACCCGGTGATCTGGGCCTACAAGGTGCAGGGCCAGTACATGGCCAAGGACTCGGTCATCGGCGTCTGATCCGCATCGCGCGAGGGCCCGTCCCCCCGAGGGGCGGGCCCTCGCTGCGGGTTCGCCCCCTTCTCCTGCCGGATCGGCCAGGCGCGACCTCGGGTCCGATATCCCCATTAGGGGGCAAGGTAGCTCGAACGCGATATGTCGGGCGCTCCGCGCCACGACATGTCGGACTTATACCCCGTCGGGCCATAAGTCCGATAAGTCGTGGCGCGCCAGCGCCCGACTTATCGGACGATCTTGGCACCGCGGAGCTGGCAGGGAGGCCCCCCAGGGCCGACCGTTGTCTGACGGGAGCAACGGTCCCTGGTTGCACGGACCGGAGCCAGGAAAGGGCTCTTAACGAGCGATCTCCGTAACCCTGGACTCCCGCACGACGGTGACGCGGATCTGGCCCGGGTAGGTCAGCTCCTCCTCGATCTGCTTCGCCACGTCGCGCGCCAGGACCGCGGCGCCGATGTCGTCGACGTCGTCCGGGCGGACCATGACCCGGATCTCGCGGCCGGCCTGCATGGCGAAGACCTTCTCGACGCCCGACTTCCCGCCGGCGATCTCCTCGATGCGCTCGAGGCGCTTGACGTACGCCTCCAGGCTCTCCCGCCGCGCCCCCGGGCGGCCGCCGGAGCAGGCGTCCGAGGCCTGGGTGAGGACCGCCTCGATGGTCTGCGGCAGCACCTCGTTGTGGTGCGCCTCGATCGCGTGGACGACCTCGTCGTGCTCGCCGTACTTGCGGGCGACGTCGGCGCCGATCAGCGCGTGGCTGCCCTCCACCTCGTGGGTGAGCGCCTTGCCGATGTCGTGCAGGAACGCGCAGCGCTTGATGAGCGCGGGGTCGAGGCGCAGCTCGGCGGCCATGATGCCGGCGATGTGCGCGGTCTCGACGAGGTGCTTGAGGACGTTCTGGCCATAGGACGTGCGGTACCGCAGCCGCCCCAGCAGCGTCATCAGCTCGGGGTGCAGGTCGGTGATGCCGACCTCGACCAGGGCGTCCTCGGCGGCCCGGTTGCACAGCCGCTCGACCTCGTGCTTGGCCTGCTCGAAGACCTCCTCGATGCGGTGCGGGTGGATGCGCCCGTCGAGCACCAGCTTCTCGAGGGTCAGGCGGCCGATCTCGCGCCGCACCGGGTCGAAGCAGGACAGCAGCACCGCCTCTGGCGTGTCGTCGATGATCAGGTTGACCCCGGTCGTCGACTCGAACGCGCGGATGTTGCGCCCCTCGCGGCCGATGATCCGGCCCTTCATCTCGTCGCTGGGCAGGTGCAGGACGCTGACCACGCTCTCCGCGGTCTGCTCGCTGGCGACCCGCTGGATGGCGTCGACGACGATGTGCCGGGCCCGCTGCTCGGCGGTGTTGCGCGCGTCGTTCTCGATGTCCCGCACGAGCAGCGCCGCCTCGCGCTTGGCCTGCGCCTCGATCCCCTCGACGACCTCGACCCGGGCCGCGTCGGCGGTCAGCCCGGCGATACGCTCGAGCTCCTCGCGGTGGCGCTCCTCTCCCTCGGAGAGCTCGCCCTCCCTCCGGGTGAAGGACGCTTCGCGTTCCAAAAGATCCGATTCGGTACCGCTGATTCGCCGGTCCCGCTCCGCCAGCCGCTCGGCCTCCTCGGCCAGCAGCCGCTCCCGCTCGTCGAGCCGGCGCTGCCGGCGCTCCGCGTCCTGCGACTGCTCCTTCGCCACCGCCGTGAGCTGGTTGACCTCGCGCTCCCCGGCCCGCCGGGCGGCCGCGCGGGCCTGCTCGGCGTCGGTCTCGGCCTGCCGGTGCGCGCGCTCCAGCAGCGAGTCGGCCTCGGCCCGAGCCCCGTCGAGGATCCGCCGCGCCTCCGACCGCGCCGCGCTCGCCTCCGCCTTGGCCGCCGCCGCCTCGGTTCGCGCCGCGGCGGCTGCCGCCCGCGCCTCGTCGACGGCCGCTGTGGCGTCCTCGGCCGCGGTACGCAGCGACGCCAGCGAGTGCTCCTGCCGGTCCTTCTCGGCAAGGAAGGCGGGATCGTCTCCGGCCGGCACGGCGGCGGGCACGCCTGTCCCGAGCCGCCGGATCGCCTTCAGCGCGACCCCGAGCGCCACCACCACGACGACGATGAGCGCGATCATCGCCACCGTCAGCGCGATCTGAAACCCGGTCACGCCGCCACCTCACAGGCTGCCGCACGGTGCCCGCCCGCCCGGTACCCAGCCGACGCTCTGTTCACAACCACCGCCCTGTTCGCACGGGCGGTCCCGCCCCCGATTGCCACAGTACTTGGACCGGCGGCCCGGGTTAGCCGCTCGACCTCGAACCCGCGCACCTGTTCCGCAGCGGGGAAGCGTGCTCCCTCGCCGTCGTCGCCGTCCGGGTCCGGCGCCGTCCCGGCCCCGCCGTGGCGCCCCCGCCCAGCGGCGGCACCCACCCCTGTCAGGCCGCCGGGGCTTTCGGATTCGCAGAGGATGACACGGGCGCACTCCGTCACGACGTCACCTCGCTCCGCTCAGGCGCCGCGCATCCTGCGACGGCGGGTGGTGTGGAGGAGACGCCCGACCATGGCAAATCAAGAAGTATCGATATCGAGGCCTAGGGAGCCCCGCTGCTAGGTCGCCACTAGCGCCGACACCTCCCGCAAGGTGTGGCGCTCATATCCGCTATGAACGTTGGTAAGTGTTGCTGATCTGTGATGCGATCTATGTTGTGCGGTAAACCCGCGGTGGTTGGGCGGTCTCCATCTGGTAACGCCGAGGCTAGGTCGTGAAGGGCGCTTCGGTCAAGGACTCATGATCGGGCACCATACGGGACGTACGTCCGTCAAGTACCCTCGCCTGCCAAAACAGCCCAGCGGCAACATTTGGGCGGATGTTTCCGGCATGTCGGTCGCGGTCTCGCTCCCACGTTCAACAGCCCGTGACCCCGGGATCGACGCAGTGCTTCGCCAGGCCACCGCTCGACCGCAACCATTCCACCACAGACCGTGTCGACGACCAACGGCGGCATCGACACGCGTCACCCCGGGCCGCCCCATATGCCCCGGTACCTGCACGTCGGACGCCGTACCGCAGACAGCCACATGACATGAGTCGACCAACGGTCCGTCCCCGCTGTTCTCTGACGGACGAATCGGGCAGCACGCGACGGCGCGGGGGCGAGTCCCAGGAGGACCGCCGCGGAAGTGCGGCGTCCGGCAGCGCGGGCCCGGGGCCGGGAACGCGGGCCCGGGGCCGGCAGCGCGGGCCCGGGGCCGGCAACGCGGGCCCGAGGCCGGCAACGCGGGCGGAGATGTCCGGCGCGGAGCCATGGGGCCGTAGACGCGTGAGGCTGAAGGATGGGGTGGTCCTGCGACGTGAGGTCTAGAGGGACAAGCCTCGAAGACATGAGTCCGCGAGACATGCGGTCTGCAGACATGAGGCTCGGCGCCGGAGAGGCGCCGGATGCCGGACCTCCAGACCTGGGCACAGCGCGGGACAGGCGAGCGGGCCGGTCGTGGACGCGCCTACGGGCCTACTGGGTGTCGGGGTCCATGGCGGCGTCGGCCAGCGCGTCGGCGTCGATGCCGTCGGCGAACTCGGCGGCGTCCTCGCGCTCCGCCATCGTCTCCTTGACCACCCGGATGGCGAGGCCCGGCGGGTACCCCTTGCGGCCGAGCATGGCGACCAGCCTCCGGAAGACGGCCTCCGGGGTGGCCCGGGTCTCGGTACGCAGGCGCCGCGCGACCAGGGCGCGGGCGGTCTCCTCCTCGACGTCCGGGGCAAGCTGCTCGAGGGCCTCGCCGACCTCGTCCGGGGCCACCCCCTTGCGGCGCAGTTCGCCGGCCAGCGCACGGCGGGCCAGGCCGCGGCCGTGGTGGCGGCTGGCGACCCAGGCGCGGGCGAAGGCGGCGTCGTCGATGATGCCCACTTCGTCGTACCGGTCGAGGATCTCCTTGGCGATGTCCTCCTCCACGCCTCGCTTGCGCATCGCGGTGGCGAGCTCGGCCCGGGTTCGGGGACGTACGGCCAACTGCCTCAGGCAGATCTCCCTCGCCACCTCGCGCGGATCGGCCGGTGCGGGCGGGGGCCCAGGCGCCGGCGCGTCCGACCGGTCCCGGCGACGGCCGCGGCCCTCGCGCTTCCCGCGCCGGCTCTTCGGCAGCTCCTCGCCCTCGGCATGTCCGGACATTTCCGATTCGTCCGAGCCAAAGCCGCCCAAGCCAGTCCCGCCCAAGCCAGTCCCGCCCAAGCCGGACCCACCCGAACCAGGCCCACCCAAGCCGGTCCCGCCAAAGCCAGGCCCGCCCAAGCCGGACCCGCCCAAGCGAGTCCCGCCCGAACCGGTCCCGCCAAAGCCAGAGCCACCCGAGCCAGACCCACGCGAACCAGACCCACCCGAACGGGAACGCTTCGCAACAGACCGCTCCGAGAAGGGGCGATCCACGAAGGCCGCGCCACCGCCGGCGCCAGACCCGTCCGCATCCACACCCGAAGAGGACAGCGCACCCGAGGAAGACGACGCACCCGGGGAGGACGACGGACCCGAGGCGGCCGGAGAGGCCGGCGAGCCCGAAGCGGAGGCCCGCGACGACCGGGACGAGGAACCCGGCGATCGGGCCCACGGCGAGGAGGAGTCCGAGGCCGAACGGGATGAGGAGCCGCGCGGCCGCGAAGAGGACCCCGGCGCCGAGGAGCTACCAGCCGCGGCCCAGGGGTTGTCGCCGCCCGGGTCATCCCAGGGCGCGACCGGGGCCACCGGAACGACCGGCACCGCCGGCCCGGTCGGCATCTCGGGCAGCACCGGCGGCTCGCGCCGGACGCGCGCTCCCCCACCAGCTCCAGCGGGCCGCCCCGAAAGGCCGTCGGCCGCGAGCCACGGGTTCACCTCGTCGTCAGGTCCGCCGAACAAGGGCTCAGCGGCGGCGTCATCCCCGCCGGACATCGACACACCTCCGCCAGTCGAGACCCGGTGCCGGCCGAGCGGCTTGGCCCACCAAGACGGCACCGGGGGTCACGGGCAGAGCGCCACGCTCTGCGATCGGGGCGACCGAGCCGCCCACCACCAAAAAACCGGTCGGGGCGACCGAGCCGCCCACCACCTAGTAACAAGGCACCGGGTCCGCGCGCCGACCGGCCGAAGCCGACCGGCGCGCCGGGTGACCAAGCGTGCCGATGTCAGAAGTCGACCGGGGCGGCCGCGGGGCCGCCGGCCGCGTCGGTGGACTGCCCGACGCCGACGCCCAGCTTCTCCTTGATCTTCTTCTCGATCTCGGCGGCGACGTCGGGGTTGTCGCGCAGGAACTTGCGCGAGTTCTCCTTGCCCTGGCCGAGCTGGTCGCCGTCGTACGTGTACCAGGCGCCCGACTTGCGGATGATGGTCTGCTCGACGCCCACGTCGATGAGCGAGCCCTCGCGGGAGATGCCCTTGCCGTACATGATGTCGAACTCGGCCTGCTTGAAGGGCGAGGCGACCTTGTTCTTCACGACCTTGACGCGGGTGCGGTTGCCCACCACGTCGGTGCCGTCCTTCAGGCTCTCGATGCGGCGCACGTCGAGGCGGACCGAGGCGTAGAACTTGAGCGCGCGGCCACCGGTCGTGGTCTCCGGGCTGCCGAACATCACGCCGATCTTCTCGCGGAGCTGGTTGATGAAGATCGCGGTGGTGCCGGAGTTGTTGAGGGCACCGGTGATCTTGCGCAGGGCCTGGCTCATGAGGCGGGCCTGGAGGCCGACGTGGCTGTCGCCCATCTCGCCCTCGATCTCGGCGCGCGGCACGAGGGCGGCGACGGAGTCGATGACGATGATGTCGAGGGCGCCGGAGCGCACCAGCATGTCGACGATCTCGAGGGCCTGCTCACCGGTGTCCGGCTGGGAGACCAGCAGCGCGTCGGTGTCGACGCCCAGGGCCTTGGCGTAGTCGGGGTCGAGCGCGTGCTCGGCGTCGATGAAGGCCGCGATGCCGCCCTGCGCCTGCGCGTTGGCGATCGCGTGCAGGGCAACCGTGGTCTTACCGCTGGACTCCGGGCCGAAGACCTCGATCACCCGGCCGCGCGGCAGGCCGCCGATGCCCAGCGCCACGTCGAGGGCGATGGAGCCGGTCGGGATGATCGCCTGCGGCTGCTGGACACGCTCGCCGAGCCGCATCACGGAGCCCTTGCCGAACTGCTTGTCGATCTGTGAGAGGGCGAGCCCCAGCGCCTTCTCCCGATCCGGTTGCACTGCCATGTCCGTCACCCCTGGGTTCGCGGTCTTCGTCGGCGTTCGCTTGGTCACGCTGACACGTTAGGCGCCGGGTATGACAAAAATGGCCGGCGTGAAGCCCAACGAGCGAGAAGAGTACCCGTACATCTGTACGATCCGCAGGTCGACACGCCGAAAAACATCAGCGTAGGCGGCTGGGAACACGCTCCGGATACGCATCGACTACAGCCCGCCACACGTCGGCGGTATCGAAGCCGCCCGCGAGGGCCTCCTCGATCGTCCGGCCCCCGAGCTGCGACAACACCTGATCATGGGCGATGCTCTTCGCGTACCCCGGCCCGAACACCTGCTCGAGCCGCTGCCAAAAATCCGTCAGACGCACGCCTGCCAACCTAACGGAGCGGACGGAGGACCCGGGCGATCAGTGGCAGCACCACCACACCGGCGAGCAGGGTGAGCACCGGGTAGCCGAACAGGTCGACCACCACGCCGGACAGCGCCCCCGCCGAGGCCCCGGCCACCCCCATGACGACGTCGGAGAGCCCCTGCACGCCAGCGCGCTGCTGCAGCGGTACCGACTCCGACAACAACGTCGAACCGGCCACCATCGTGGCGCTCCAGCCCAGCCCCAGCAGCCCCAGGCCGATGGACAGACGCCAGGTGTGGCCTCCCGCGGTACCGCTGAGCAGGCAGGCAAGCAGGAGCACGCCCACGCCGCCGAGGATGACCGCGCGGCGCCCGGCCCGGTCGGCCAGCCATCCGACGACCGGCGACAGGGCGTACATCCCGGTGATGTGGATGCTGATCACCAGCCCGACGATGCGCAGCAGATCCCCGTGGTCGTGCACATATGTCCCGATATGGACCGGCGTCATGGACATCACACCGACCATCACCACGTGCCCGACGACCACGGCGGCGACCCCGGTCCGGGCCCCCGCGCTGTCGCGGACGGTCCGCGCCGCCTCCCGCCACACCGCCTTGCCCGGCGGCGCCTGCTCGCCGGCCAGCGCCCGCGCGGTGAGCAGCGGGTCCGGCCGCAGCACGGCGAGCAGCACGAGCGCGGCGAACGCGAAGGCGACGACGCTGAAGAGATACGGCCCGCCGTACTCCGGCATCCCCCACCGCCCGAGCAGCCGATCGGTCAGCGGCGCGAGGTTCGGCCCGGCCACGGCGCCGATGGTCGTGGCCCACACCACGAAGGACAGCTGCCGGGCCCGCCGATCGGGCGCGGACAGGTCGGTGGCCGCGTACCTGGCCTGCAGGTTCGCCGCGCTCGCCCCGCCGAACAGCAGCGTGCCGAGGAACAGCAGCGGTACCGAGGAAGCCCGCACGGCGGCCACGACGATCAGCGCGCCGAGGGACCCGAGCCCGTACGCGAACACCAGGCCCGGCCGCCGCCCGCCGGTGCGCATCAGGCGGGTGGCCGGGATCGCGATCAGCGCCGCCCCGACGACCGAGCAGCTGCCGGTCAGCCCGGCCGCCCAGGGTCCGGCCAGGGAGGAGGCGAGCAGCGCGCCCACGGAGACGCCGCTGGCCACGCCCAGCCCGCCGATGATCTGGGTCCCGACGAGCAGTCCGAGGGTGCGCCGCTGCAGCGCGGTGGCGTCGGGGGCAACCGAACGTTCAGTCAGCAAGCGCTGAGACTACCGCGTCCATGGCCTCGGCAGCGTCGTCGCCGGCGGCGCGCACGAGCACCGTGGAGCCCGCGGTCGCGCCCAGCCCCATCACCGCGAGCACGCTGCGGGCGTTCGCGGTCTTCTCGCCGAAGACCACCTCGACGGTACTGCGAAACCGCGCCACCACCCGCACCAGCGCCCCCGCCGGCCGGGCGTGCAGGTCCTCCGGCAGCACCACCGAGCGCTCAGAGCTTGCGGACATCGCGGGCCTCCACGGCCGCCTGGGTCACCTCGTCGAGGCCGGCGCCCGTCCCGGCCAGCACCGCCGCCGCCACGGCACCCTCCACGAAGGGAGCATCCACGAGCACGGCGTCGTTGGCCACCCGGTCCTCCAGGACCGTACGCGCAGTGAGCACGGCGCTACCGAGGTCGGTCAGCACGAGCACCCCGGCACCGCGGTCCGCCCGGTCGATCGCCACCAGGATGCGGTCGTAGCTGGTGCCGAGCCCGCCGTCGTCGGTGCCCCCGGCCGCCTCGATCGGCACCTCCTCCCCTGCCACCTGCACGAGCATGTCCCGCAGTCCGTGCGCCAGCCGCTCGCTGTGAGACACGAGCACGATCCCCACCATTGGCCCCATACCAGGCATGCTATGTGCATGAAAAAGTTCATCAACGACCCGGCCGACGTCGTCCGGGAGGCGCTCGCCGGGCTCGCCGCCGCCCATCCCGAGCTGCGGGTCGACCTCGATGAGCAATACGTCGCGCGCGCGGACGCGCCCCGCCCGGGCAAGGTCGGGCTGATCTCCGGCGGCGGCTCCGGCCACGAGCCGTTGCACGCCGGGTTCGTCGGGCCGGGGATGCTCGACGCCGCCTGCCCCGGTGAGATCTTCACCTCCCCCGTGCCCGACCAGATCCTGGCCGCGACCAGGGCGGCCGACGCCGGCGCGGGGGTCGTGCACGTGGTCAAGAACTACACCGGCGACGTCATGAACTTCCAGATGGCGGCCGAGCTGGCCGACGAGGAGGGCCTGCGGGTCGAGTCGGTGCTCGTCGACGACGACGTCGCTGTCGAGGACTCCACCTGGACCGCCGGGCGGCGCGGCACGGGCGCCACGCTGCTGGTCGAGAAGATCGCCGGGGCGCTGGCCGAGGAGGGCGCCGCCCTCGACGCGGTGGCCGCGGCGGGCCGGCTGGTGAACGAGCGCTCGGCCTCCTTCGCGGTGGCGCTGGCCGCCGGCACCACCCCCGCCGCCGGCCGGCCGGGCTTCGAGCTGGCCGACGACGAGATCGAGGTCGGCGTCGGCATCCACGGCGAGCCCGGCCGCAGCCGGCAGCGGATGCGCCCCGCCGCCGAGATCGCCGAGCTGATCGTCGACGCGGTGGCCGCGGCCGGGCCGGTCGGCCCCGAGCCGCTGATCGTCCTGGTCAACGGCCTCGGCGCGACGCCGCTGATCGAGTTGTACCTCATGTTCGGCGAGATCTCGCGGAGGCTGGAGGCCGCCGGGGCGACGATCGCCCGTTCCCTGGTCGGCAACTACGTGACCAGCCTCGACATGACCGGCGTCTCCCTCACCGTCTGCCGGGCCGACGACGAGCTGCTGCGCCTGTGGGACGCGCCCGTGCGCACCCCCGCCCTGCGCTGGGGGGCGTGATGGAGGAGGAACTGGCGCGGGCGTGGATCGCCGCCGTCACCGCGGCGGTGCGCACGGAGGCCGACCGCCTGACCGAGCTCGACACCGCGATCGGCGACGGCGACCACGGCGTCAACCTGCGGCGGGGCTTCGACGCCGCGGCCGCCGCCGTGGACTCCCTCGCCCCGGGCAGCGCCGGCGACGTCCTCGGCAAGACCGGCACGACGCTGCTGTCCAAGGTCGGCGGGGCGTCCGGCCCGCTGTACGGCACCCTCTTCCGCGCCCTGGGCAAGACCCTGCGGGCCGGCGGCTCCCTGGCCGAGGGCCTGCAGGCCGCGCTGGACGGCGTGCGGCAGCTGGGCAAGGCCGCCCCCGGCGACAAGACGATGGTCGACGCGCTGACCCCGGCGGTGGCCGCCTACGCCGCCGCGGCCGGCGAGGGCGAGGCGGACGCGGCCCGGGCGGCGGCGGACGCGGCCGCGCAGGGCGCCCGCGCGACCGTGCCGATGCAGGCGCGCAAGGGCCGCGCCTCCTACCTCGGCGAGCGCAGCATCGGCCACCAGGACCCGGGCGCCACGTCCACCGCGCTGATCCTGGCCGCCCTGGCCGACGTCACAGCCCGAGGCCCCGCCCGATGATCTCCTTCATGATCTCGGTCGTGCCGCCGTAGATCGTCTGGACCCGGCTGTTGAGCCACGCCTTCGCGACCGGGTACTCCAGCATGAACCCGTAGCCGCCGTGCAGCTGCACGCACCGATCGGCCACCTTGTTCTGCAGCTCGGTCGTCCACCACTTCGCCTTGGCCGCGTCGGTCACGCTGAGCCGCCCGGCGTTGTGCTCCACGATGCAGTGGTTCAGGAACGTCCGCGCGATCGTGACCTCGGTGTCGAGCTCGGCCAGCAGGAACCGGTTGTGCTGGAACTTGCCGATCGGCCGCCCGAAGGCCTCGCGCGTGCGGGCGTACTCCAGCGTGATGCCCAGGATGTGCTCGGCCGCGGCGACGGCGGCCACCGCGATGCCGAGCCGCTCCCGGGGCAGGTTGGCCATGAGGTGGTAGAAGCCGGCGTTCTCCTGGCCGATCAGGTGGTCGGCCGGGAGCCGGCAGTCGTCGAAGAACAGCTCCGCGGTGTCGTTGGCCTTGAGCCCGACCTTCTCCAGCCGCCGCCCGCGGGTGAACCCGGGCGTGCCGGTCTCGACCGCGAACAGGCTGATCCCGTGCGCGCCCTTGCTGGGGTCGGTCTTGGCCACGACGATCACCAGGTCGGCCATCTCGCCGTTGGTGATGAAGGTCTTCTGCCCGTTGAGCACCCACGAGTCGCCGTCGCGCACCGCGCTCGTGCGGATGCCGGCCAGGTCGCTGCCGGCCCCCGGCTCGCTCATCGCGATGGCGGTCACGATGTCGCCGGAGCAGAACCCGGGCAGCCACCGCTTGCGCTGGTCCGGCGTGGTCAGGTCCGTCAGGTACGGCGCCACGACGTCGTTGTGCAGCCCGAACCCGAGCCCCGAGGCCCCGGCCGCGACGATCTCCTCGACCAGCACCGCGTTGAAGCGGAAGTCCTTCTGCCCGCCGCCGCCGTACTCCTCGTCGACGTCCGTGCCGAGCAGCCCGGCCCGGCCGGCCTTGCGCCAGACCTCCCGGTCGACGATCCCGGCCTTCTCCCACTCGTCGTTGTGCGGCACCGCCTCGCGCGCGAGGAACTCGCGGCACAGGTCCCGGAACGCGTGGTGCTCGGCCTCGTACAGGTGCTGCTCCATGCGGGCCAGTGTGCGTCGCGAGACGCCGTCTCGCCTAGGTCACAGGCCGAGCATCCCGTACAGGTGGTCCGGCAGCGGCTCGGCCCCCGCCGGCTCCTGCACGCTCACCGGCACCCCGAAGTCGGAGTACGTCGCCTCCACGGTGTCGTCCGGGATGCGCACCCGCACGCTGGTCAGGCGGCCGCTGCCGTCCACGGTGGCCTCGAACGGGATCGCCCTGGCCGCCTCCCCGAGCTGCCTGACCTGCCCGACGTTGACCGGCCCCCAGGCCACCACCCGGGTCATGTCGACCGTCCCCCGGTACATCTGCCCGTCCCGCGTCACGTCGTGCGCCGCCGCCATGAGCGCCTGCACCTCGGTCGGGTCCTTGATCGCGCTGAGCCCGAGCGCCCCCGGCTTCGTCACCCGCTGCGGATCGACCCGGTACCAGGTGTTCCCGTCGAACCCCGGCAGCGGCAGCCCGGTGATCCGCGTGTACGCGCTGCCCCGCACCTCGACGGTGTCGATCTTCAGCGAGGCGCCGCTCGAACTCACGCTCACGCTGGCGTCGAGCACGTTGGCCCCGGGGTCGATCGCCCCCGTGTAGCTGCCCTCGTTCGCGGTCACCTTGAACCGGTAGCTCCCGCCGGCCAGCCCCAGCGCCCCGGCGGCCAGGCCCGTCGGCGACGGCCTGACGCTGCCCTGGGCTCCTGGGGCGGCCGTTTCCTTGGCCGCGGTACATCCACTCAGCCCCGCCACCAACAGGACGAGCGCCAGCCCTCGCCTCAGCACCGCCGCAGCGTATCGGGTCCGGCGCGCCCGCCCGAGCCCCCAAAGCCGGGTTTCAGTTGTTCAACAGGTTGTACACAGCCGCGTTGGCCTGCGCGACCTCCGCCGTCTTGGGCACCGCCACCTGCACCGTCATGCCCTGCTTCTGGTAGTCCACGGCCAAGGTCCGCTCGGGCGTGCTGCCGACCGCCGGCACCGTGATCCGCACCGAGCTCAGCCGCCCCTGCCCGTCGAGCCCGACCACGAACGGCGCCCGCTTCGCGCGCTCGCCGAGCGCCGCGATCGCCCCGCGGTCGGCCAGCCCGAGGTCGCCGCCCCGCGTGAGGTCGTACGTCCCGGTGATCCGCCCGTTCTCCAGCTTCGCGGACCCGACCCGCCCGGCCAGGTCCCGGCTGCTGGTGGGGTCATCGGTCTCGAACAGCCCGATGATCCCCGTCTTGCTCACCTTCGTGCGGTCGAACCGGTACCACTTCTTCGCGTTGACCCCCGTCGCCGGAATGCTGGTGCGGAAGTACCGCTCCCCACCGCCGAGCACGATCCCCTCGATCGAGAACCGCACCCCGGACGCCATCCCGTCCAGCCGCGCCTGGCGCTTCCCGCTGCTCTCCACCACGCCGGTGACGGTGCCCTGGTCGATCTTCATCGTGTACGCGTACCCCGACTCGCCCAGCGCCTTCACCGCCGCCGCCAGCGCCTCCTTCCCCGCGACGGCCGCCGGTTCCCCGGACGCCGCGGCCGAGGTGGCCCCGCCGTCGCCCGCTCCCCCGCACCCCCCGAGCAGCACGGCCGCCAGCAGCGCCACGACCAGCGCAACCCCGCGTCCGGCCCGCCGCGCCGCCCCGACGGTCCCGATCGGGGCAGGGACCGGCGGCGCGGCGGCGGCCGGCGGCGCAGCGGAAACGCCCGGGACGAGCGGCGAGGTCAAGGGGCCCGGGGTGGGCGTGGACGGGACGTCGGTGCGCAAGCTCTTCCTCCTTGAACGAGCGAGCGGCAGCGCCGGGAATCACCCGATTTGTCCGAGTCATCCCCCTGTAGCGGTGCCGCCTACTTCCCGTTCAACAGCGAATAGGCCGCTGTGGGTGCGTCGATCACCTCGGAAGCCGCCGGCGACGGTGCCTGCAGCGGGGCGCCGAAGCCTCCGTAGGACACCGCGACCTCGTCGGCCTTGGCCTGGGCGTAGGCCGGAACGCTCACCTTCACCGAGGTCAGGTAGCCCTGCGCGTCCACCGTGGCGGTGAACGGCACGGCCCGGGCCAGGTCGCCCAGGCCCTTGGCGGCGGCCGGCCCGACGATGCTGTAGCCGCCCTTCGTCAGGTCCAGGGCGCCCTTGAACTCGCGGCCGTCGGTCGTCGTGGCGCTGGAGACCACGTCGGGCAGCCCGGAAAGGCCGGTCGGGTCCTTCACGGAGGCGGCGCCCAGGGGGTCGGCGCCCTGGAGCTTGGCGCGGTCGACGCGCAGCCACTTCTGGCCGTCGACGCCGGGCAGGCCGGTGATGCGGACCAGATAGGTGCCGGCGGTGAACAGCGACTCGAAGGCGATCGTGGCCTTGTCGACGGTGATGACGGCCTTGCCGGTGCTGGTCGGGCCGGCCGGGTCGGCGGCGCCGTCGACGGTCAGGGCGGCGGAGGTCATCTTGAAGGTGTAGGTGCCGCCGCCGGTCTTGGTGGCCGCCGCGGCCAGGCGGCCCGTCGGTGCGACGCTGCCGGCCGGGGCGGCGGCCGCGGTTGCGCCGGCGGGGGACGACGAGGCGCCCGGCGCGTCCTCGCCCTCGGCACTGCAGGCACTGACGAGGACGAGCGAGGCCACGGCGGCAACGACGGCGATCTTCACGGCGGGTTCCCCCTTCGATGCGGGGCACCGCACGCCCCCGTATTTTGCGCGCGGTGCCCTGATGCCCGGGACAGTAGCGGGAGGGTCCGACATTTTTCGGTTGTGGCTGCTCATGGGGCGGCTGCTATTGTACTGCCACAAGAGGAGCTTTGTACTAGAACAAAGGAGCCGACGTGGTGGACACGTTTCAGCAGACGGCGCGCAGCACGCCGCGGCGCAAGCCCGACCGGGCCTCCTACGACGTCGAGCTCGCGCACTCGGTGCTCGACGAGGCGTACGTCTGCCACTTCAGCTTCGTCGTCGACGGGGAGCCACGCGTGCTGCCCACGCTGCACGCCCGGGTCGGCGACACGCTGTACCTGCACGGCTCCACCGGCAGCCGCCCGCTGCTCGCGGCCCGCGAGGAGGGCCTGCCCGTCTGCGTCGCGGTCACGCTGATCGACGGGCTGGTGCTGGCCCGCTCGCAGTTCAACCACAGCGCCAACTACCGCTCGGTGATCGTGCACGGCGTCGCGCGGCTGGTCGAGGACGAGGAGGAGCGGTCCCGGGCGTTCGCGGCGCTGGTGGACAAGGTCGCGCCCGGGCGGGCCGCGGACAGCCGGCCGCCGGACCGCCGCGAGTCGGCGCAGACCGCGATGCTGGCGCTGCCCCTGGACGAGGTCAGCACGAAGGTGCGGGCGGCCGGCGCGGTCGACGACGCCGAGGACGTGTCCTTGCCGCACTGGGCCGGCGTCGTACCGCTGACGCTCACCCGGGGACTGGCGGTGCCCGCGGAGGCGGTGGACGTACCGTTGCCGGATTATCTGCGTCCGCGGCTCGACCCCTGGCACAGCCCGACCACCTTGCGCGGCCGCCTCGTCACGCTCGAGCCGCTCGAGCACTGCCACGCCGCCGGGCTGTTCGAGGCGGTGGACGACGCCGAGGTCTGGACGCACCTGACCAGCCCGCGACCGGCCTCGGTGGCGGACATGGCGGCGATCGTGGCCACCGCGCTGGCCGACACCGACCGCGTGCCCTTCCTGCAGCGCGAGACCGCGACGGGACGGATCATCGGCACGACCTCGTACTACTCGCCGAACGCGGTGCACCGCTCGGTGGCGATCGGGCACACGATGGTCGGCCGGCCCTGGTGGCGCACGGGCGTCAACACCGAGTCGAAGCTGCTGCTCCTGCGCCACGCCTTCGACACGCTCGGCGCGGTGCGGGTGGAGTGGCACACGGACATCCGCAACGAGCGCTCGCAGAAGGCGATCGCGCGGCTCGGCGCGCAGCGGGAAGGGGTCATCCGCGCACATCGGCGACGCCCCGACGGCAGCCAGCGAGACACCGTGCTGTACTCCATGATCGCCGAAGATTGGCCCGCCGCACACGACCGGCTGGCCGCGGCGCTGGAAGCAGGAGGCATTTCGTGCTCGGTGTCACCAACCCCCTGACGTACGTGCTCGGCACGGCGGCCATCGTGCTGCTGCCGGGGCCGAACTCGCTGTACGTGCTGTCCATGGGCGCCCGCCGCGGCGTGCGCGACGGCTACCGGGCCGCGGCCGGGGTCTGGCTCGGCGACGCCGTGCTGATGACGCTGTCCGCGGGCGGGGTGGCCTCGCTGCTGCACGCCTATCCGTGGCTGTTCGGGATCGTGAAGTACCTCGGCGCGGCCTATCTGGCCTATCTCGGCGTCCGGCTGATCATCAGCACCCTGCGGCGCCGCCGCGATCCCGAGCAGGCGACGGCGGTGGCCGAGCCCAAGGCCGACCGGCCGTTCCGCCGGGCGCTGGTGATCAGCCTGTTCAACCCGAAGGCGATCCTGTTCTTCGTCTCGTTCTTCATCCAGTTCGTGGACCCGGGCTATCCGCATCCGGCGCTGAGCTTCCTGGTCCTCGGCGTCATCGCCGAGGTGCTGAGCGCCCTGTACCTCACGCTGCTGATCTTCGGCGGCAGGTACCTGGCCGGCCAGTTCCGCACCCGGCGCAAGCTGGCGGCCGGGCTCACCACGCTGGTCGGTGGCGCCTTCCTGGCCTTCAGCGTGAAGCTCGCGACGGCCAGCCTGTCCTGAGCACAGGGTCCCTCGCCGCACCCGGCGAGGGACCCCTTCGCTGCCCGGCCAGGCACGTCAGGTTGGGGATTGGAATACAGTAGCCAAACGGCCCAATTCGGGCAAATCGCCACCGCTAACGAGAATTGTCGTACCCCCGGTGCAGGATTGGGGGCATGACAGAGCTGGCAGGATTCGGGGTGGCGACGCGCGAGTGGTTCCGCGCGGCGTTCGCGGCGCCGACCAGGGCGCAGGCGGGTGCGTGGCAGGCGATCAGCGCCGGCCGGCACGCGCTGGTGGTGGCGCCGACCGGCTCCGGCAAGACGCTCGCCGCCTTCCTGTGGTCCCTCGATCAGCTGGCGGCCCACCCGCCCGGGGACCCGGCGCGGCGGTGCCGGGTCCTCTACGTGAGCCCGCTCAAGGCCCTGGCCGTCGACGTGGAGCGCAACCTGCGGGCGCCGCTGGCCGGCATCCGGCAGGCGGCCGCCCGGCTCGGGCAGGAGCCGCCGGACATCCGGGTCGGGATGCGCACCGGCGACACCCCGGCCGACGAGCGGCGGGCCTTCGCCAAGACCCCGCCCGACATCCTCATCACGACGCCCGAGTCGCTTTACCTCCTGCTGACGTCGCAGGCGCGCGAGTCGCTGCGCGGGGTGGAGACCGTCATCGTCGACGAGGTGCACGCGGTCTGCGCGACCAAGCGGGGCGCCCATCTCGCGCTGTCGCTGGAGCGGCTCGACGCGCTGCTGGAGCGGCCCGCGCAGCGGATCGGGCTGTCGGCCACGGTGCGGCCCATCGACGAGACCGCCCGCTTCCTCGGCGGGGCCGCCCCGGTCGAGATCGTCCAGCCGCCGAGCGCGAAGACGATCGAGGTCGAGGTACAGGTGCCGGTGGAGGACATGACGGCCCTGGGCGAGGCCGCGCCCGGCGAGGACGACGACGGGGCGCCGCGGCAGGCCTCCATCTGGCCCGCGGTCGAGGAGCGGGTCCTCGACCTGATCGGTGAGCACCGCTCCACGATCGTGTTCACCAACTCGCGGCGCGGCGCCGAGCGGCTCTGCGCGCGGATCAACGAGCTGGCCGGGGCCCGGGCCGGGGTGCCGCGGCCCGACGCGCCGCGCACGCCCGCCGAGATGATGGCGCAGGCCGGCACCGCGCACGGTGCGCCGCCCATGGTGGCCCGGGCGCACCACGGCAGCGTCTCGCGCGAGGAGCGCAAGCAGATCGAGGAGGCGCTCAAGTCCGGGCAGCTGCCGGCCGTGGTCGCCACCTCCAGCCTGGAGCTGGGCATCGACATGGGCGCCGTCGACCTGGTGGTGCAGATCGAGGCGCCGCCGAGCGTCGCCGCCGGCCTGCAGCGGGTCGGCCGGGCCGGGCACCAGGTCGGGGCCGTCTCCCGCGGGGTGGTGTTCCCGAAGCACCGCGGCGACCTGGTCTCCTGCGCGGTGGTCGCCGAGCGGATGGTGGAGGGCGGCATCGAGGAGCTGCGCTACCCGCGCAACCCGCTCGACGTGCTCGCCCAGCAGATCGTGGCCATGGTGGCGATGGAGCCGTGGCACGTGGACGAGCTGGCCGCGATCGTGCGCCGGGCCGCGGTCTTCGCCGACCTGCCCGACTCGGCGCTGTTCGCGGTGCTCGACATGCTGGCCGGGCGCTACCCGTCGACCGCGTTCGCCGAGCTGCGGCCGCGGGTGGTGTGGGACCGCACCGAGGGGGTGCTCACCGGCCGGCCCGGCGCCCAGCGGCTCGCCGTCACCAGCGGCGGCACGATTCCCGACCGGGGCATGTTCGGGGTGTTCCTGGCCGGCGCGGAGAAGGCGGCCCGGGTCGGCGAGCTCGACGAGGAGATGGTCTACGAGTCCCGGGTCGGCGACGTGTTCCTGCTCGGCTCCACGTCGTGGCGGATCGAGGACATCACGCCCGACCGGGTGCTGGTCTCCCCCGCGCCCGGGTCCGCGGCCAAGATGCCGTTCTGGAAGGGCGACTCGCCGGGCCGGCCGGTCGAGCTCGGCCGGGCGATCGGCGCGCGGCTGCGGGGCCTGGTCAAGTCCGGCGACGAGGCCGCCCGGGCCCACCTGCGCTCCGGCGGGCTGGACGACTGGGCCGCCGACAACCTGCTGGCCTACCTGCGCGAGCAGCGCGAGGCGACCCGGCACCTGCCCGACGACCGCACGGTGCTGGTCGAGCGGTTCCGCGACGAGCTCGGCGACTGGCGGATGACCGTGCACTGCGTGCTCGGGGCCCGGGTCAACGCGCCCTGGGCGCTGGCGATCGCGGGGCGGCTGCACGAGCGGTACGGAGTGGACGCGCAGGTCCTGCCCAGCGACGACGGCATCGTGGTCCGGCTGCCCGACGTGGCCGACGAGCCGCCCGGGGCCGACCTCGTCGCGTTCGACCCCGACGAGATCGCCGGCATCGTGGAGGAGACGGTCGGCACCTCGGCGATGTTCGCCGCGCGGTTCCGCGAGTGCGCGTCCCGGGCGCTGCTGCTGCCGCGCCGCGACCCGCGCCGGCGCCAGCCCCTGTGGCAGCAGCGGCAGCGCTCCGCCCAGCTGCTGGACGTGGCCCGGGAATACGCCGACTTCCCGATCACGCTGGAGGCCGCCCGGGAGTGCCTGCAGGACGTGTTCGACGTGACCGGCCTGGTCGGCGTCATGCGCGACATCGCCGGGCGGAAGCTGCGGCTGGTGGAGGTGGAGACGCAGCGGCCGTCGCCGTTCGCCCGGTCGCTGCTGTTCGGCTACGTCGGGGCGTTCCTCTACGAGGGCGACGCGCCGCTGGCCGAGCGGCGGGCGGCCGCCCTGGCGCTCGACCCGACCCTGCTGGCCGAGCTGCTCGGCCGGGTGGAGCTGCGGGAGCTGCTCGACCCGGCGGTGGTCGTCGAGACCGAGCAGACCCTGCAGTGGCTCGGGGCGCAGCGCACCCCGCGCGACGCCGAGGACGTGGCCGAGATGCTGCGGGTGCTGGGCGACCTGTCCGACGCCGAGCTGGCCCTCCGCGGGGCCGACCCGGCGTGGGCCGTCGAGCTGGCCGCTCAGCGGCGGGCGATCCAGGTCCGGGTGGCCGGCGAGGACCGGTGGATCCCGGTCGAGGACGCCGGGCGCTACCGCGACGCGCTCGGGGTGGCGCTGCCGGTCGGGCTGCCCACCGCCTACCTGGAGCCGGTGGCCGACCCGCTGGGCGACCTGGTGAGCCGCTACGCGCGCACCCACGGGCCGTTCACCGCCGCCGTGTCCGCCGCCCGCTTCGGGCTCGGGGTGTTCGTGCTGGAGCAGGCGCTGCGCCGGCTGCCGTCGGTGGTGTCGGGCGAGTTCTCCCCCGGTGGGGCCGGCACCGAGTGGTGCGACGCGGAGATCCTGCGCCTGCTGCGGCGCCGGTCGCTGGCCGCGCTGCGGCGCGAGATCGAGCCCGTGCCGCCGCGGGCGCTGGCCCGGTTCCTGCCCCAGTGGCACCACATCGGCGGCGCCCGGGCCCGCGGGATCGAGGCCGTGGCGTCCGCGATCGAGCAGCTGCAGGGCGTGGCGCTGCCGGCCTCGGCGCTGGAGCGGCTCGTCCTGCCGGCGCGGGTGGCCGACTACAGCGCGGCGTACCTGGACGAGCTGACCGCCTCCGGCGACCTGGTGTGGGCCGGCGGCGGCGGGATCGGCGAGCACGACGGCTGGGTCAGCCTGGCCTTCGCCGACGCCGCGCCGCTGCTCCTGCCGCCGCCGTCCGAGGTCGGCGGGCCGCTGCACGAGGCCGTGCTCGACGCCCTCGGCGGCGGGCAGGCGCTGTTCTTCCGGAGCATCGCCGAGCACATCCACGCGCCCGAGGACGAGCTCCTCGCCGCGCTGTGGGACCTCGTCTGGGCCGGGCACCTGTCCAACGACACGATCGCGCCGCTGCGCTCGAAGCTCAGCGCCGGCGGGGCACACCGGTCGCGGCCCTCGGCGCCGCGGTCGCGGTATCGGCGGCCGGGGGCTCTCGGGCGCGGGGCGCTCAGCCGGGGCTCGCTCGCCACGGCCCGCAGCGGGCCACCGCAAGCGGCCGGGCGGTGGTACCGGCTGCCGGAGCGCGACCTCGACCCGACCCGGCGCGCGACCGCCAACGCCGAGCTGCTGCTCGAGCGGCACGGCGTGGTCACCCGGGGAGCGGTCATGGCCGAGGACCTGCCGGGCGCGTTCGCCGGCGTCTATCCGGTCCTGGCGGCGATGGAGGAGCGGGGCGCGGCCCGGCGCGGCTACTTCGTGGAGGGGCTGGGGGCGGCCCAGTTCGCGCTGCCGGGGGCCGTGGACCGGCTGCGGGGCGGCACCGAGCACCGCGACGCGCTGGTGCTGGCCGCGACCGACCCCGCGAATCCGTACGGGTCGGCGCTGCCCTGGCCGGAGCGGGTCGTGGACGCGGGCGACGGCGAGCGGGCCGGGCACCGGGCCGGCCGCAAGGCGGGCGCGCTGGTGGTGACCGTCGGCGGCGACCTCGTGCTCTACGTCGAACGGGGCGGCCGGACGCTGCTGTCCTATGTGGACGACCCCGACCTGCTCGCGCTGGCGGCGAAGGCCCTCGCGGACGCGGTGCACGGCGGGGCGCTGGGGGCGCTGTCGGTGGAGCGGGCGGACGGGGAGTCGATCCTGCACTCGCCGCTGCGCGACGCGCTGGCGGCGGCCGGGTTCCGGAGCACACCCAGGGGGTTGCGGCTGCGGGGTTGAACAAAGTGCCCGTCAGGGCGCGATCACGACGCGGCCGCCGGGGTTCACGTCGAGCAACGCGGCGGCGCTGCCGCCGTTGACCGCAACCGCCAGATAGCCAGCCGAGTCGGTAAACAGGACCAGGGCGCCCTCTGGGACGTCGCCGAAGGTCGTGCCCCGGGTGGCGGGGACGCCGTTCACCGTCACGGCCCCCGGGAGGTCGGCGTCCCTGGCCGCCAGCTGGATGTTGCCGAAGTGGTCGACGGTCAGGATCTCGGACTCCAGGCGGCCGTCGACGAAGGCGACGTACGGGGGCGGGAGCGTCACCGGGTCGTCGATCGGGTCGCCGGCCTCCGGCAGCGGGGCGCCGGTGGCCAGGCGGGCGGCGACCGGGGCGAAGATGTCGCGGCCGTGGAAGGTGGCCGAGACCGGCTCGGCGAACCATGCGCGGTTGGTGAGGTGGACCGCGGTCGCGATGCCGCCCAGGGCCTCGGCGGCCGGGACGAGCAGGCCGTTGTCGGGGCCGACCAACAGGCTGCCGTCCACGGTGGACAGCGCGATCGGGCGGCGGGCGGTGCCGACGCCCGGGTCGACGACGGCCAGGTGAACCGACGGCGGGAACGCGGGGGCGGTCTGGGCCAGCACCGCGGCGCCGCGGCGGACATCACCCGGCGGGATGAGGTGGGTGACGTCGATGACGCGGGCGGCCGGGGCGAGACGGGCGATCGCGCCGTGGCAGGCGGCGACGAAACCGTCGGCGAGGCCGTAGTCGGTGGTGAATGAGATCGTCCTCGGCGTCATCACGATAGTGTCGGCCTCATGCGGCTTTGCGTGTTCACCGAGCCCCAGCTGGGCGCGGCGTACGAGGACCAGCTCGCCATCGCCCAGCGGGCCGAGCGACTCGGGTTCGACGGCTTCTTCCGCTCCGATCACTTCCTCACCATGGGCGGCGACGGCCTGCCCGGGCCGACCGACTCGTGGGTGACGCTCGGGGCGCTCGCCCGGGAGACATCGACGATCCGGCTCGGGACGCTGGTGACGTCGGCGACGTTCCGGCACCCGGGACCGCTCGCCATCGCCGTCGCGCAGGTCGACGCGATGAGCGGCGGACGGGTGGAGATCGGGCTGGGCGCCGGGTGGTTCGAGCGGGAGCACAGCGCGTACGGCATTCCGTTCCCGCCGGTCACGGAGCGCTTCGCCCGGCTGGGTGAGCAGCTGGAGATCCTGACCGGGCTGTGGTCGACGCCGGCCGGGTCGACGTTCAGCTACGAGGGCCGCTACTACGACATCGTGGACTCCCCCGCCCTGCCCAAGCCGGTGCAGCAGCCCGGGCCGCCGGTGATCGTCGGTGGGAAGGGCCCGAAGCGCACGCCGAAGCTGGCGGCGCGGTTCGCGGACGAGTTCAACGTGCCGTTCTCCTCGCTGGCCGACACCGACGCGCAGTTCTGCCGGGTGGTCGAGGCCATCGAGCGCGAGGGCCGCGACGGCCGGGCGCCGATCGTCTTCTCGTTCGCCCAGACCATCGTGTGCGGGCGCGACGACGCCGAGGTGCGCCGCCGGGCCGAGGCGGTCGGGCTGGACCCCGAGAAGCCGCAGGACGGGCAGCTGTACGGCACACCCGAGCGCATCGCCGAGCAGCTGCGCGACTTCGGCAAGGCCGGCGCCTCCCGCGCGTTCCTGCAGCTGCTCGACATGCGCGACCTGGAGCACCTGGAGCTGATCGCGGCCGAGGTCGCTCCGCTGCTGTCCTGACCCGCTCGGCATGATGTGCCAAAAGCCCCGGCACCGATATGTCCCACTTACCCAGTGACGCCAGGTAAATCGTGAAATGTCGGATATGTCGTGGCGCACCGGCGCCCGACATATCCCGGCGATCCCGCGCCGAGAGCAGGCACACACCATGGGTGCCCGCCGAGCACCCATAAATCCGGAAAAGCCGGGCAGTGCCCCGCCGTGGTGCCGCACAACCCGCCCGGCTTCGTACGGCCGCGACGAGACGCTGCCCCCCTGCACTCGGTGCTGCGCAAGGGCCCCGCGCTCGCCGCGGTGCTGCTGCTGATGGTGGCGGCAATCGCGGTACCGCTGCAGAACCCCAGGCCGGAACGCGTGTTGTGCGTGGCCGACGACGTGCAGGCAAGGGCCGTGGCCGGGCTCGCCAACTTCTCGGCGTGGCTGCGGCGCAACCACGCGAGCGGGTTCATCGGCGAGATCGGGTGGCCGTCCGACAAGGACCAGGCGCAGTGGAGCGCGGTCGCCGACGTCTGGTACCAGGCCGCCGACGCGATCGGGCTCCCGGTCACCGCGTGGGCGGCCGGCACGTGGCCCGCGAACTACCCCATGGCCGTGTACCGGCCGGTCGCGCAGGGGCTGCAGGTCGACGTGGCCGGGCCGCAGGCGCGCATCGTCGAGCGGCACGGCAGTACCGCCGGATATCTGCGCGGCGTGAACCTCGCCGCCGGCTCCTTCGCCGCCTCGGACAGCAACGGGGGCTTCGGCACCGGCAACCCGGGGCGCTACGGGCAGGACTACACGTACGAGTCCCCGTCGAGCTACGCGTTCCTGGCCGGGCGCGGCGTGCGACTCGTGCGGCTCGCGGTGAACTGGGAGCGGCTGCAGCCGCGGCCGTACGGGCCGCTGGACCAGGCCGAGCTGGGCCGGGTGCGCGACGCCCTCGACCACGCGAAGGCGGCCGGTCTGGAGGTCATCGTCGACCTGCACAACTACGGCGACTACGCCTACGGCGGCGGCAGCGAGGGGCCGCTGCGGATGCTGCACCTGGGCGACGCGGTGCTGCCGACGTCCGCCCTGGCCGACTTCTGGGCGCGGCTGAGCCCCGCGCTGAACAACCCGGCCGTCATCGGGCTGGGGCTGCTCAACGAGCCGACCCGGCTGGCCGCCGACGGGCGCGCGGGCGCGCTGATCTGGGAGCGGGCCTCGCAGGAGGCGGTCGACGCGATCCGGGCCGGCGGCGACCAGCGGGCCATCCTGGTCAGCGGGTACGTGCCGATGGGGCCGCCGTCGTGGGGTCAGATGCACCCGCACGCGTGGATCGACGACCCCGTGGGCCGGGTCGCGTACGAGTCGCACGCCTACTTCGACCACGACGGCAGCGGCCACTACTGGATGACCTACGCCGACGAGCTGCGCAGCGTCACCTGGCCGCCGCCGGCACACTGCCAGCGCTTGACGCCGATGGCCCGCCAGGTGTTGGTTGAGTGACGTGATCGAGGTACGCCGCGCGGGGACGGCCGACCTGGAGCCCGCCCTGGACGTCTGGCGGGCGGCCAACGAGGCCCGCGGCCGCGCGCCCACGCCGGCGCGGATCGAGCGGGTGCGGGCCAAGCTGCGGGCGCCGGACGCCGTGGTCGTCGTCGCGTTCGACGGCGCCGGGACGGTCGCGATGGGGCTGGCCGAGCCCGGGCGGGCCGACGACGGCGCGGGCGCGCCGATCCCCGGCTACGGGCACGTGTCGATGGTGTTCGTGCGCCCGGACGCGTGGGGCCGCGGCCACGGCGCCCCGGTCCTCGCCGCGCTGCACGAGCCCTGGCCGCGCACCACGCTGTGGACGCGGGAGGACAACGCGCGGGCGCGGCGGCTGTACGAGAAGTCGGGGTACCTTCCGACCGGGCGCACCGCGCGGCTGGCCGAGGGCGACGGGATCATGCAACTGGAGCGCATCCGCTAGCCTCTAGGCGTCATGAGGCGTTGGTCAATGCTCACGATCGGGCTCGGCGTCGGACTCTTCGCCGGCTCGCAGCTCGCCTCGTCCCGGGCCCAGACGACGGCGGTGTGGGCGGGCGTGGCGGCCACCGTCGTGGGCCTCATCATGTTCGCGGCCAGCCAGCCCGAGGCGGCCGGCCCGGAGGACCAGGACCAGCCGCCCGCGGCCGGCCTCGGCGGCCGGGTCGAGCAGATCCTGCGCCTCGCCGAGCGGCAGGCCGCCGACCACCTCCGCGACGCCGAGAAGCAGGCCCGCAAGGTCCACGCCGGCGTGGAGGCGGGGCTGTGGGTGGTGCTGCGCCAGGACGACGACGGCTCGCGGCACGAGGTGGCCCGCCTCGAGTCCCGCTCGGACGCCGACTCGGTCGTGGCGGCGCTGGAGGCCCGCGGCCACCTGGACCGCTACACGGTCGCCCCCGCCGGCACGCACTGACCGGCGCATAGACTCCGGGGGTGCCCGAGGGCGACACCGTCTGGAACACCGCGCGCGTCCTCGGCGAGGCGATCACCGGCCAGGTCGTGCGCCGCAGCGACTTCCGCGTGCCCCGCCTGGCCACCGCCGACCTGTCCGGCTGGACCGTCGCCGAGTCCGCCTGCCGCGGTAAGCACCTCCTGCTGCGCCTCACCCGCGAGGGCCGCGAGCCGCTCACGCTGCACTCGCACCTGCGCATGGACGGCGCGTGGCGGACGTACCGCCCGGGCGAGCGCTGGACCGGCCGCCCCGCTCACCTGATCCGGGTCGCCCTGCACACCGACGCCGCGGTCGCCGTCGGCTTCCACCTGCACGAGCTGGAGATCGTGCCGACCCGCGACGAGGAGCGCCTGGTCGGTCACCTCGGCCCCGACCTCATGGGGCCCGGCTGGGACGCCGCCGAGGCGGTGCGCCGCCTGCGGGCCCAGCCTGAGCGCTGGATCGCCGACGCGCTGCTCGACCAGCGCAACCTCGCGGGCATCGGCAACCTGTACAAGGCCGAGACGCTGTTCCTGCGCGGCGTGTCGCCGTGGACCCCGGTGGGCGAGGTCGCGGACCTGACCGCCCTGGTCGAGAAGGCGCACGCGCTGCTCAACTCCAACCGTGGCCGCTGGACCCAGGCCACCACCGGCTCCCTGCGCCGCGGCGAGACCAACTGGGTCTTCGAGCGGGCCGGTCAGCCGTGCCGCAGGTGCCGGACCGTCCTGCGCCGATGGACGGGCGGCGACCACGAGCGCATCACGTACTGGTGCCCGCACTGCCAGCCGGGCGCCCTCCCGCCCGGCGGTTGAGCGCGAGCACCCGCTGAGCAGTCCCGGCGCCGCGGCGGACGGCCCTGACCCGTTATCCCACCCCGACCGCCGCGGGCGGATTCCCCGGCACGCGATAGTGTGCTGGTCGTAATCGCGGGGCAACGTCTCCTGGGGAGGGGCGATGAGCGAAGCGGGCAAGGTGGCGAGCCGGTGAACCTCCGGCTGACCCGTCGGGGCCTGCTCGCCGGCGTTCTGGCCGCGACCACGGTCTCGGCCTGCAGCAGCGCCCCGGGTGCCGCCCCCGCCCCGACGATCTCGTTCGATCCTCCGGGCGACGCCCCGTTGGCCGTGTGGGAGCTGACCGGCGGCCTGAGCGCGCCCGGCACGGCCGCCCTGCGCCCGCCCCGCCTCGTGGTCTACGGCGACGGCGAGGCCATCGCCGACGCCACCTACCGCTCCCGCCTCGACCCCGACCAGCTCCGCGGCCTGGCCACCACCCTGGCCGACGACCTGCGCGCCAACGCCGCCGAGAAGAAGCCGACCGGCACCCCGTCGATCCTCGACGCCCCCGTGACGAAGCTCACGGTCTGGTCGGCGAGCGGCACGCTGACCTGCTCCGCCGAGGGGCTCGACGAGCTCAAGCCCGATCACTGGTACCCCGCCGCCCTCTACGACGCCCGCGACCGCCTCGCCACCGTGCACAAGGCGGTGTCCGCGACGGCGCAGCCGTACCTGGCCACTCGCGTCCGCGTCGTCGCCGTCCCCGCCCTGGAGGGCACCGCCGGCGGCGTCGCCGTGGGCACCCCGGTCGCCGCCCTCCCGAGCGCCTCGTCCGCCGCCGCCTGGCCACTCGGCATCGCCCTGCCCTCCCCCGACAACGAGGGCCTGCGCCGGGCGGACCTGGACGGCGACGCGGCCCGCGCCGCCGTGCGCATGCTGACCCGGGACCTGGACCAGCGCGGCGCCTGGCCGACCTACCGCCTCCAGGACGGCACCGTCCTGCGCGCCAGCTGGCGCTACCTGCTCCCGAACGAGTGACTTTCCTGCCTTCCACCAGCCTCGGCCGCCATCGACATCGAGGCCGCCCGGCGAGACCTGCGAGCCGCCACGCGGGCACTCGACGACCTCAGCCGACGGCTCGGCTCCGCAGCCTGAGCCGAAGAGACCCGGGCGGTACGGACGCGGGTCAGGCGGTCTGGGGGCGCGGGGTGGGCTGCGGGGTGCGCAGGTCGGCGAGGCCCTCGGCGACGCCGCGCAGGAAGGCGGTCGCGTCGGTCAGGTTGCCGACGGCGGTGGTGTCCTCGGCGACGCAGCCGGCGGCCGCGGTCACGAACTGCTCGTAGGCGGCGACGCCCTGCTCGAGCTGCTCGGCAAGGGCGCGGTGGGCCGGGCGCAGGTTGTCGCCGGCCGGGCCGATGCGCATGGCGCGCTCGACCGAGGCGCAGCGCTGGGCCAGGTCGCGCAGCTGGCGCTCGGCGACGGCGGCGTCCAGGACGGCGGCCTCGGCGACCGGGCCCAGGCGGCCGATCAGGCCGCTGAGCATGGCCGCGGCGCGGTCCAGGCGGCGCCACGGCTCGGCCACGGTGAGGCCCCGCAGCTTGAAGGACTCGCGCTGCCGGTCGAACTCGGCGACGGCGGTGCGGCCGGCGGGCAGGCGCTGGACGAGCCCGACGAGCTTGTCGCGGGCCATCGCGCCGGCGAGGGCCGGGTCGGGCTCGGGCGGTACCGGCAATGCTCGGAAGGCCCGGTAGTCCAGCCACCGCCAGACGGTCATCGCGATGGAGCCGCCGGCCGCTGCGGCCCAGAAGGCGTCGGGCAGGCCCAGGCCGCTGTACGGCACCAGGACCGCGGTCGCCCCGGTGAGCAGGCCGGCGCGCACGGTCCAACCCCGGGCGGAGCGGTGCAGCCGCCGCAGTCGCTTCAGGTGCTTGGCCCTATCGCTGGCCATGACCGCCCCCCGGGGTTCGCCGTCGTGTCGGTCAGCCGGCGCTGGCCGAGTCTCCCGCCTGCTTGTCCTTCATGCTCGCGCGGATCTCGTCGAGCCGGGCGACGCTGGCGTCCTTCGGGCCGGTCGAGGCGACGGCCGGGGACTCCGGCGCAGCGGCGAGCTTCTCGCCGGCCATGCTGGCCCGGATCTGGTCGAGGCGGGAGCTGCCGGCCATGTCCAGCGTCGAGCGCTGTACCTCAAGCATGCGCCCCTCGACGGAGTTGGAGGCCAGCTCGGCGCGGCCCATGGCGTTGGCGTACCGCCGCTCGATCTTCTCCCGCACCTCGTCCAGCGACGGGGTGTTGCCGGGGGCGGCGAGGCCGCTCATCGACTCCAGCGACTTGGCGACGGTCTCCTGCATCTTCGCCTGCTCCAGCTGGCTGAGCAGCTTGGTGCGCTCGGCGAGCTTCTGCTGGAGCATCATGGCGTTGTTCTCGACCGCCTTGCGCGCCTGCGCGGCCGCGTTGAGCGACTGGTCGTGGAGGGTCTTGAGGTCCTCCATGCCCTGCTCGGCGGCGACCAGCTGGGTGGCGAACACCTGGGCGGTCTGCTCGTACTGCGTGGCCTTCGCCTCGTCGCCCTCGGCCCGGGACTTGTCCGCCAGCACGAGCGCCTGGCGGGCCGAGCCCTGCAGCTTCTCGACCTCGGACATCTGCCGGGACAAGCGCATCTCCAGCTGGCGCTGGTTGCCGATCACGGCCGCGGCCTGCTGCACCAGGGCCTGGTGCTGACGCTGCGCGTCCTCGATCGCCTGCTGGATCTGCACCTTCGGATCGGCGTACTCGTCGATCTTGGCGCCGAAGAGCGCCATGAGGTACTTCCAGCCCTTAGCGAACGGATTCGCCATCTCGCGGTCCTCTCTCGGCCTGCACTCGTTACGTGCGGCTTCTATCGTGTCAGGCGTGCGCTACAGCGTCACGCCTACCTTGGCGGCAAAGCCCCGACAATTCGTACAGAACCTGATATAGCGGACACAAGTCAGGGAGAAGTCAGGGCTCGGTGCCCGGGACATCCCCCCCGGACAGCGTCGTCTGAGACAGCCGCTCCGCCTCCGCGAGACCCGCGCGCAGGCCCTCGAGGTCACTGGTGAGCTCCGCTACCTTCGTCGCCGTCAGCGGCGCGCCGCCGACGGTGGTCGCGTGCAGGGCCACGAGCTCGGCCATGCGCGCCACCAGTCCTTCCATTCCCAGCACCGCAGACTGCATGCGGGCCAGGAGCATCTCGCGGGCGTCCCGCAGCCGCTTGCCGACATCGAGCTGGTCGGCCACGGCCTGCAGCGCCCGCCGCCGCTCGTCGCGCAGCGGCCCGGCCGACAGCCCGGACAGCCCGCGCTGCAGCTGGTTGTACTCCTGGCGCAGCTGCTGGGTGTTGATGCCCGACGCGCTGCGCTCGATGAGCGTCACCTGACCGGCGAAGCGGGCCAGGTCCCCCAGCGCGCCGGCGGCGTTGTCGTCGACCTCGCCGATCTGGCCGCGCAGCACCGGGTCGCCGACGCCCTCGGCCTGCCGGCGCAGGGTGCGCACGGCCGCCTCGGCCCGGCGCAGCCAGCGCTCGGCGTCGCTGCCCTTCGGGGGCGCGGGCAGGCTCGGCGGGGGCGCCGCGGTGATCGCGGGGGACGAGGACCCCCGGTCGCCGAGGGCGCCCAGGGCGACCCGGATCCCGTACACCGCACCGGCGACCCCTAGGCCGACCGGCAGGCCGACGAGCAGGCCCGCCGGGGCGAGGGCGGCCGCGACCGCCCCGCCCATGCCGCCGAGGAGCCCGGCCGCGACGAGGCCCCACGGCTCAGTCAGCTGTTCCTTGACGCCCACGACCGTAAGTGTGCCTTCTCAGCCCGTCGAATCAGAAGTTGCTCAGGACGTTGACGAGAACCTTGTCGATGGTCGTCGGGTCGCTCGCGTCGTACGCCGCCGCCCGGGACGCCGCCGAGATCTTCTGCAGCGTCGCGAGGTCGGCCTGCCCGCCGTACGCGATGGTGAAGACCCGGACCGGGATCTCCTTGTCGGAGGTGTCCACGTCGCGGACGAGGGCGTTGAGGTCGCTGTCCTTCGGGTACTCGTTCTTGCCGTCCGTGAGGACCACCACCGCGTTGATCCGGCTGGGGTCGGCCATTGACGCCATCTTGGTCTGCGCGGCCCTGGTGGTGGCGTACAGCGCCGTGCCGCCCTCCGCGGCCAGGGAGTTGACGACCTGCTCCAGCTTCTTCCGGTTGGCGTTCAGCGCGCCGACGGGGACCTGCTCGGTGTACGGCGTACTCGCCCCGCCGACCTCGGTCGAGAAGGTCCAGAGCCCGACCTCGTCGTCCGGGGCGAACAGGGTGAGCGCCTGCAGCGCCGCCTGCTTGGCCAGCTCCATGCGGCTGTGCCCGTTGCCGGCGTCGTTGTTCATCGAGCCCGAGACGTCGAGCACCAGCAGCACCTTGGCCCGCTTGCGCTGCGCGTCCCACGTGGCCAGCGCCTTCTCCATGACCTGCGGCGACGGCGGGTCGATGATCGTGAACTTCGCGTCCGGCGACAGCCCGTTCTCCCGCGTCAGCCCGGCGCCGGGCTTGCCCTCGTACGTGCGGAAGGCGAGGTCGGTGAAGCGCTTCTGCTGCGGCGCGTCGCGCACGTAGGCGAGGAAGTCGGCGGCCGCGGCCTTCTGCTCGTCGCTGGCGTTGCTGAGCACCACGTAGGGGTGGTCGCTCACCAGGGTGCCCTCTTTGGGGTAGACGGCGACGAGCGGCACGCGCGGCTTGGGTCCCTTGCCGGCCAGCGCCGGGTCGCCCGTCGGGTTGCCGGTGTTGTAGTCGTACACCGACTTCTCCTCGATGGCGACGGCGCTGATGTAGTTCAGCCCCCGCCCGGCCTGGTCGGCCGCCATGAGGTTGGACAGGAACGTCAGCGAGATGTCCCCGTAGTGCACGACGCCGGACTCGACCGCCTTGACGTACTGCAGGACCTTCGGGTCGGCGAGATCCTTGTCGGTGAGGTCGGTCGAGCGCCCGGTGGCGGCGAAGTAGGCGCCCACGGTCGCGTTCAGCCCCGACGTGGAGAAGTGCGGGTTGGTCTTGCCGAGCTTGAACCGGCCCCACTCGGGGTGGCCCTTGGCACCCCAGCCGTTCGGGTCGTTGGTCAGCCCGAGCACGTCGTCCCAGCCGATGGGCTTGTCGGGCCAGCCCAGCGCCTCGGCCATCGGCTTGGGCATGGCGAGCACCAGCGGCGACTGCGCGACCATGGGCAGCTTGCCGTCGGGCACCAGGGCACCCTTGTCGGTGCTGGCCAGCCGCTGCTTGAGCAGCGCCACCCAGGACGCCGACGCGGGCGTCCAGACCGCCGGCTGCGGCCCGTCGCGCTGCGCGTCCCACCCGGCGGCGAGCGCGTCTAGGGCCGCGCCGGAAGCCTTGGACTGCACGACCGGGTCGGCGCACTTGCCGTCGAAGCGCCGGTCGGACTCGATGTAGCTCTTGGCGAGCTGCGTCATCAGCGCGGCCTTCTCGCTGGACGCGGTGACGTTCAGCGAGATGCACCCCTCGCGGCGCGGCGACGAGCCGTTCTTGTTGTCGTCGCTCTTGCCGCCCCGGTTGGCCAGCACGAGGTACACCGCACAGATCGCGAACACGCCGATGACCGCGGCGATGATGATCGGCAGGGGGTTGCGCCGCCGGTTGGGGGCCGGGTAACTCACGTGTCGCTCGCCTCCACGCTGGTGCGTTCGTGGTGCGCCTCCTGCGGGCGCGGCATCAGTGTGTCAGGTCGCGTCGAACCGCGATCAAGCCACGTGGTTGATCGTCGGTGCTTCGGACTTGCCGGATTGTTCGCTGACGTCTGGCAAATCCGATATGGGCGGGCGAACTTCTCATTGGGCGGCGGTTCGATAAGTCGGGCGCTCCGCGCCACGACTTATCGGATTTATACCCCCGACAGGCGGAATGTCCGATCCTGGCGCCGTTGATCATCCCCGCTCAGCGAGTCCCGGCCCGGCTAGGACGCGCGACCCGCTGGTGAATGGGTCTGGGCGCCGAGGCCCACCATCACCGTGACGCCGCTTCGAGCCTCGGTGTGGCCCCGGTCGAGCAACGCCGAGGCGGCCGGGCGCGGGATTTGCGGCAGGTGGCATCAGGCGACGGAGACAGCGTCGCGCGGACGACGCCGATGCAGGCGCGCGGAAGGTACGCCCAGCGCAGGACTTGCTGCAGGCGGCCTCAGGCGACGAGGACAGCGTCGCGCGGGCGCGCAAGCCACCCCGATGCAGGCGCGCGGAAGCTACGCCCGGCGCAGGACTTGCGGCAGGTGGCCTCAGGCGACGAGTACGGCGTCGCGCGGGCGGTCGGACGAGCCGCGGGTGCCGCGCAGCGTCGTGCGGAGCGGCCCGGTGTGGTGGACCGCGACCGACAGCTTGGCGTCGACGGAAATCTTGGACTTCGGCGCGTCGCGGCGCACCAGCCGGGCCTGTGGCGCGTCGCCCGAACCGCCGCTCGCCGCGGGCACGGGCTCCGCCTGCATCGGCACGCCGTCGGCCCCCGAGCCGTCGTCCGGCTTGGAGTCGGGACCGCCGACCGGCACGAGCACCGGCGACAGGTCCTCGGACAGGGCGAGCGTGTCGCTCACATCGCGCAGCACCTCGGACAGCGCCGCGCCCAACGCCTCACAGATCGCGGCCAGCAGCTCGCTGGACGCTTCCTTCTGGCCGCGCTCGATCTCCGACAGATACCCGAGGCTCACATTGGCCGCGGTGGAGACCTCGCGGAGCGTCCGATGCTGGGCCTGCCGTCGCGCTCGCAGCGCGTCACCGATCACCCGACGAAGCAGCACGGTGGCACCCCCTCTGACGCAGCTGGCAAGACCGCGAAAACTGGTACTCGTCACGGTACCTGGTACAGCGCCGATCGACACCCTGCCCCGCCGTTATGAGACGCCGAGGGTCTCCGCGAGTAGCCCGACGGCCGCCTCGACCGCCCCGGACCGCACCGCCGCCCGGTCGCCCGGCAGCGTCAGTTCCCGCACCTCGACCCGCTCCGGCTGCCCGTGCGCCGCCGGCGGCCCGACGACCGCGATGTAGACCCGTCCGACCGGCTGACCTGCTTGGGGGTCCGGTCCGGCGACCCCGGTCGTGGCCGCCGCCCAGTCCGCGCCACACCGTTCACGGGCCCCGGCGGCGAGCGCGGCGGCCACTGAGGGATCGACGGGCCCGTGCGATGAAAGCAGCGGCGGCGGTACGCCGAGCAGCCGCGCCTTCAACTCTGTTGCGTACGCCACGATGCCGCCCCGGAACACCCGGCTCGCACCGGGCACCTGGACGAAGGCCGCCGCGAGCAGCCCTCCGGTCAGCGACTCGGCCACGGCGAGCGTCTCGCCACGCTCCTGCAATGCCTTCAGTACCGCGGCCGCCTGCTCCTCGGTCACCGCTCCCCCTCACGATCGCCACCGCCCGGCTCCGCTCCTCAACCTCCCACACTCGCCAGCCCCGCTCGACCTCCCACGCCTATCGCCACCTACCTACACGCCCTACGGCGCCCTATATACCCCTCAAATATCATCGCATATCAGACATATCCGGCCACCATTGGTCAGCGGCCAGCAGGTCGGATATCCGATCCGGACGCGGCAGCAAGCGTCAACGGCCACCGGCCACCAGACAGACCGGAGGCCAACACGGACGCGAGGCGCAGGCACGTGCAGGAAGGCAGCCGAGCGGAAGCTGAGACGGAGACGGACGCGGGAGGCGTCGAGGCGTTGGACGGCCGACCGCGGGCGCGGAAGCGCAGACACGAAACGCGGGCGGCAAGACAGCACCGGCGGCAAAGACGGCGCGGGCACGCCGACGCCGAAGTCGCCCAGCGCTCCGCAAGCAAGTGCCGCAACAGCCAACCCAGAACGCCACAGGGCGCCGGGTCAGGGATCAGGCGACCGGCTCGTCCGCCTGCGGAGCCACGGCCGGAGCCTCCGGCGGGGCCGGGTACACCCCACCAACGGCTAAGGACGCCCTGCGAATCCGAATGGCCCGCGCCACATAGTCCAGCCCGGTGACCACCGTCACGACAAGGGCGGCGGCCATGATCCAAGGGCCGACGGCGGCCAGGGAGGGGGGCAGGGGGGTGAGGTACCAGCCGATGGCGAGGATCTGCAGGGCGGTCTTCACCTTGCCGCCGCGGCTGGCCGGGATCACGCCGTGCCGGATCACCCAGAAGCGCAGGGCGGTCACCCCCCACTCGCGGATCAGGATGAGGGCCGTCACCCACCAGGGCAGCTTGTCGTAGAAGGACAGCAGCACGAGGGCGGCGCCGGTGAGGGCCTTGTCGGCGATCGGGTCGGCGACCTTGCCGAAGGAGGTGACCAGGTTGTGGGTGCGGGCGATCCAGCCGTCGACGTAGTCGGTGGCGGAGGCGACCACGAAGGTCAGGCCGGCGGCGAGCTGCCAGCCGTCGTGCGTCATCCGGCTGGCCACCACGCAGACGACGAAGACCGGGACGAGCACCATCCGCGCGACCGTGAGGACGTTGGCCGCGTTGAGAAGGGGGACGGGCTTCGCGGGCGTCATGGCGAGGCCGGGCTGATCAGCTCGATCGGGGTGGCGACCAGGTCGACGCCGACGCTGTCGGTGACCTTGGCGCGCACGAGGTCGCCGGGGCGCAGGGTGGCCGGGTCGAGGGCGGCGCCGGGGACGAGGGTGGTGGAGCCGTCGACCTCCGGGGCCTGGTGGGCGCCGCGGCCCTCGACGTCGACGCCGTCGGCGTGGGGCTCGACGGTGTCGACCAGCACGTCGATCAGGGAGCCGATGCGGTCGCTGGCGCGCTGGGCGCAGAGTTCCTCGGCGAGGGCGCTCATCCAGTCGTACCGCTTCTTGATCGTCGCCGCCGAGACCTTGTCCGGCAGGCTCGCCGCCTCGGTGCCGTCCTCGTCGCTGTAGTCGAAGACGCCGATCGCGTCCAGGCGGGCCTCGGTCAGGAAGCGGGCGAGCTCGTCGACGTCCTCGCGGGTCTCGCCCGGGAAGCCGACGATCACGTTGCTGCGCGCGCCGGCCTCGGGGTCGAGCTTGCGGGCGGCGGCGAGCAGCTCCAGGAAGCGCTCCGTCGAGCCGAAGCGGCGCATCCGGCGCAGCACCGGCTCGCTGGAGTGCTGGAAGGACAGGTCGAAGTAGGGCGCGACGCCCGGCGTGGTGGCGATCGCCTCGATCAGGCCGGGGCGGGTCTCGGCGGGCTGCAGGTAGGACACGCGCACCCGGACGATGCCGGAGGTGGCGGCCAGCTGCGGCAGGAGCTTCTCCAGCAGCCGCGGGTCGCCCAGGTCCTTGCCGTAGGAGGTGGAGTTCTCGCTGACCAGGACCAGCTCCCGCACCCCGTTGGCGCCGAGCCACTCCGCCTCGGCGAGCACCTCGTCCGGCGTGCGGGAGACGAAGGCGCCGCGGAAGGACGGGATGGCGCAGAAGGTGCACCGCCGGTCGCAGCCGCTGGCCAGCTTGAGCGGGGCGACGGGGCCGTTGTCGAGCCGGCGGCGCAGCACCCCCTGCAGGTGGGCCGGGAGATGGCCCGGGGTGACGACCGCGGTGGCGGCGCGCCGCTCGACCGGGGTGATGGGCAGCAGCGTGCGCCGGTCTCGGGGGGCGTGGGATGGGATCGTCTCGCCCGCCAGGATGGCGTCGAGCCGGGCCGCCATGTCCGGATAGTGGTCGAAGCCGAGCACCGCATGGGCCTCGGGCAGCTCACCGGCCAGCTCTTCGCCGTAGCGCTCGGCGAGGCAGCCGGTGGCGACCACCTTGGCGCCGGTGTCGGCCGCGGCCAGCAGGGTGTCGATCGAGTCCTGCTTGGCCTTGGCCACGAAGCCGCACGTGTTGACCAGCACCACGTCGGCGTCGGTGCCGTCGGTCGTCACCGACCATCCACCGTCGGCGAGGCGGGCGGCCAGCTCCTCGGAGTCCACCTCGTTGCGGGCACAGCCCAGGGTGAGCAGGGCTACGCGGCGGTCAGCGTTGGTGGACATGCTGTCGAGGGTACCGACAGGCACCGACATTTTCGGCCTCAGGGCGCCGGGAACGGATCCCGGAAGGTGAACGCCCGCGCCGTCGGCCCTTCGCGTCGCAGCAGCTCCAGCCGCTCCCCCGCCTCCCCGACCGTCGGGGTGTGGCCCGCCGGCACCCACCAGACGACCGTGACGGCCTCGCCGAGTGGCCGGAACCACTCCCGGCGCCGTCGCAGGACGTCGAGGTGACCGCTGCGGAACGTGAAGTCGCGCAGTGATTCGAGGCTCTCCCACACGGAGAGGTTCACCATGGTGTCGCCGCCGAAGGGGCGCAGCGACGTCGCGTCGGCCCCCTCGTCGTCGACCAGTCGCCAGACGAAGCCGGGCCACCCGTCGGCGATCGCGTTGATCCGGTCGAGTTCGCCGTAGAACCCGGCCATCCGGGGGTCCTCCCGAGGCCCCACGGGCACGCCGATGTTGAGCTGCGCGAGATGAGCGGTCATGCCGGCAGTCTAAAACAAAGATTCATTGTTTTTGGTACCGCATGTGCCGCGATCCACAACCACGCAGCACCCCTCGGGCCCCGGGTCGATCCGCACCCCGCCGCCGAGGGCCGCCTTCAGCAGCTCGAGGTTGGCCCCGCACACGGCGCCGGGATGGTTGCGGGCCACCCCGTCGAACGGGCAGTTGCGCAGCCGCCACACGCCGCCGTCGGCGTAGGGCTCGTACCCCAGCCCCCGCAGCGTCTCCTCGACCGGCGCCCCCTCGCGCGCCAGCCGCTCCCCCTGCCGGCGCGCGGCCGCGTACAGGGCCGGCTCGGCGCCCGCCTCCTCGACCGCGTCGGCGAGCACCTCGGCCAGCACCCGGTACCCGCGCGGGGGCAGGCTCACGGCGTGCTCGGCGGCCGAGCGCTCGTACAGCTTCGAGGGCCGCCCCGCACCCGGCCCGCTCCTGCCGCCGAGCCGCGCGAACGACACGTCGAGCAGCCCGGCCTCGGCCAGCTTGTCGAGGTGGTGCGCGGCGAGGTTGCGCCCGATCTCGAGCGCCTCGGCCACCTGATCGCGGCTCACCGGACCGCCGGCCGCGGCCACGTGCTCGTACACGGCCCGCCGCCGCGGGTCGGCCAGCACGGACAGCGCATCGAACCCCTGCACAGGTCAACTATCGCAGCAGCGTGGCGGCGATCGTCAGGGTCGCCATCGACAGGGCCGTCGACGCGACGATGACGTCCCGGGCGAACGTGCCGTCCACGTCATACGCGCGGGCGAAGACGAAGGTGTTCTGGGCCGTCGGAAGGGCCGCGCACAGTACCGCGCCGAGCAGCGCCGCCCCGTGCAGCCCGAGGACCGGCCCGGCCAGGACCCAGCACACGGCGGGCTGCACGACCGACTTCAGCAGCACCGACAGGACGACTTCGGCCGGGCGCCTCGGCTCGCCGCCGGGGAGCTCTCGCGGTACCAACGACAAACCGAGCGCGACGAGCGCGGTCGGCACGGCGGCCCGCCCGAGCAGCGCCACGGCGTCGGCCACCAGCCTGGGCAGGTGCGGGCCGGACGCCCCGAGCAGCACGCCGGTGACGCAGGAGAGCATGACCGGGCTGCGCAGGGGCACGGTCAGCAGCCGCCGCCACCGCCCGGCCGGGTCCTCGGCGGTGGCCACGTCGAGCGTCGCGAGGATGATCGGGGTGAGGATCGCGGTCTGGATGAGCAGCACGACGGCGATGAGGCTCGCGTCCCCGGTCACCCGCACGGCGACCGGGACGCCGAGGTTGGCGGCGTTGACGTACCCCGACGCCATCCCCGCGATCGCCTGCTCCTCCAGCGGCCGCCGGAACACCCAGCGGGCCGCGGCGAAGCCGGCTCCCCCGATGAGCACGGTCGCGGCGGCGAAGGCGGCGACCGACCGGGCCGCGGTCCCGCCCACGGGCTGGCGGGTCAGCGTGTCGAGCAGCGCGGCCGGCATGGCGACATAGAAGACGAACCGCCCCAGGACGTCGACCGCGGCCGGTCCGAGCACGCGGGTGCGCCCCGCGAGATAGCCGACGCCGGTGAGCGCCCAGATCGGCACGAACGCCGCGAGCATGCCGCCGGGTCAGTCGTCCTCGGGCTTCAGGGTGGCGAAGACCTCGGCGAGGGCGTCGGGCTTGATGAGGACGTCGCGGGCCTTGGAGCCCTCGGACGGGCCGACGATGCCGCGGCTCTCCATCAGGTCCATGAGGCGGCCGGCCTTGGCGAAGCCGACCCGCAGCTTGCGCTGCAGCATGCTCGTCGAGCCGAACTGGCTGGTCACGACCAGCTCGATGGCCTGGACCAGCAGCTCCAGGTCGTCGCCGATCTCCTCGTCGATCTTCTTCTTGCCCTCGTCGCGCTTCTGGGTGACGCCCTCGCGGAACTCGGGCTCGCGCTGGTCCTTGCAGAACTTGACGATGTCGCTGATCTCGGTCTCGCTGACCCAGGCGCCCTGGATGCGGACCGGCTTCGACGCGCCCATCGGCAGGAACAGCGCGTCGCCGCGGCCGATCAGCTTCTCCGCGCCGGGCTGGTCGAGGATGACCCGCGAGTCGGCGAGGCTGGAGGTGGCGAACGCGAGCCGGGACGGCACGTTGGCCTTGATCAGGCCGGTGACGACGTCGACGCTGGGCCGCTGGGTGGCCAGCACCAGGTGGATGCCGGCCGCGCGGGCCAGCTGGGTGATGCGCACCACCGAGTCCTCGACGTCGCGCGGCGCCACCATCATGAGGTCGGCCAGCTCGTCGACGACGACCAGCAGGTACGGATACGGCCGGATCACCCGCTCGCTGCCCGGCGGCGCGGTGATCTGCCCGGCCCGCACCTTGCGGTTGTAGTCGTCGATGTGCCGGACGCCGGCCGCGGCCAGGTCGTCGTAGCGCATGTCCATCTCGCCGACCACCCAGTCGAGGGCGTCGGCCGCCTTCTTCGGGTTGGTGACGATCGGGGTGACCAGGTGCGGGATGCCCTCGTAGCTGGTCATCTCGACCCGCTTGGGGTCGACCAGCAGCAGCCGCACCTCCTCGGGCGTGGCCCGGGTCAGCAGCGACACCAGCAGGCTGTTGAGGCAGGACGACTTGCCGGCGCCGGTGGCCCCCGCGATGAGGATGTGCGGCATCTTGGCCAGGTTGGCCACGACGTAGCCGCCCTCGATGTCCTTGCCCAGCGCGACCAGCAGCGGGTGGTGGTCGCTGGTGGCCGCCCGGGAGCGCAGGACGTCGCCGAGGGCCACGTTCTCCCGGTCGGAGTTGGGGATCTCCACGCCGACCGCGCTCTTGCCCGGGATCGGGCTCTGGATGCGTACGTCGGCGGACTTCACCGCGTAGGCGATGTTCTTGGACAGGGCGCTGATCCGCTCGACCTTGACGCCGTGGCCGATCTCCACCTCGTACCGCGTCACCGTCGGGCCCCGGGTGAAGCCGGTGACGATCGCGTCGACCCCGAACTGCTCGAACACGCCCTGCAGCGCGTTCATGACCTCGTCGTTGGCCCGGGTGCGCCCGCGCGGGGCGTCGCCGGTGCCGAGCAGGGTGGGCGGGGGCAGCTTGTAGTCGGCGTCGGTGAGCGCGAGCTGCTCGGCCCGGGTGGGCAGCGGCCCGTGCTCCGGCGGGTTCCGGTCCGCGGCCGGATCGGGCTCCGGCTCGCCCTTCCTGCCCTTGCGCCGCCCCGCCGCGGGCATGCGCTGCAGGACCACGGTGTCGTGGATCAGGTCGGGCTCGAGGTCGGGGGCGGCCGCGTCGAACTCGTCGGGGTCCAGGCCGAGCGGGTGCGGCAGCGGCGGGGGGCCCTGGTCGGCGTCGGCCTTGGCGCCCTGCCGGCGGCGGGCCGGGCGGCGCGCGGGGGCCGGCTCCGGCTCGTCGTCGTAGAGCTCCTCGTACTCCTCATCGTCGTCGACGAGGGTGGGGTCCTCGACCCGGCCGAGGGCGAGGTCGCGCAGCTGGCGCCAGCGGTGCGGGATGTGGGCGATCGGCGTCGAGGTGACCACCAGGAAGCCGAAGATCAGCAGCAGGAGCAGCAGCGGCACGGCCACCCAGGCAGTGACGGCCATCTCCAGCAGCCCGCCGCCGCCCCGACCGAGCAGGCCGCCGGCCTTGTCCATCTTGGCGGGGACCGTCGGGCTGCCGGCGGCCAGGTGCAGCAGGCCGCAGCCGGCGACGAAGACGGCGCCCCAGCCGACGAAGCCGCGGCCGCGGCGCTCGTCGGGGTCGCCGGAGCGCATCACCCGGATGCCGCTGATGAGCAGCAGGACCGGCAGGACCGTGGCGGCGGCGCCGATGAACGTGTGGATGATCCCGGCCAGCCAGCGCCCGACCGGCCCGGCGGCCTGGAACCACAGGGCGGCGGTGAGCAGCACGGCCGCGCCGATGAGGGTCAGCCCGGCGCCGTCGCGGCGGTGCTCGGGGTCGAGGTCGCGGGCGGTGGCGGCCTGGCGGCCGATGGCCCGGGCGCCCCAGCCGACGCCGTGCGCGAGGCCCATCCAGAGGGCGATCATGCCCCGGCCGAGCAGGCCCAGCGGGGTGGCGACGGCGGCGCCGCTGCGGCGGCGGCGCACCGGCGCGACCCGGGCGGCGGCCCGCGGGGTCGCCTTCGCCCTGGTCCGGGTGCCCGTCGTGGCCTTGGCCGGGGTGGCGGTCGCGGCCCGCGTGCGCGGTGTCGCCCGCTTCTGCGCGGTCGCACGCGTGTTCGAACCGCCGCGCGCGTTGGACGTGCCTCCGCCGCGGCCGGCCTGGGAGGTGCGGCCCGCCATGGTCACACCGTAGCGGGGGGCTCCGACATTTTTCGTTCGGCACGCCGGTGGCGATACTTCGCAAACGCCACCGCGTAGGAGCCGACGACGACCACGCCCACGAGGACCTGCAGCACGTGGGTGTAGCGCTCCGGGTAGAGGACATTCTCGATGTAGGTGTCGACGAAGCCGCGGTCGCTCACCGCCTGCCCGGCCTGGCGCCGCGCCCAGTGCTCGAGCACGGTGAGGGGGCAGGTCAGCGGGATCGTGACCACGGCGAGCCCCCATGCGGCGGCGGCCAGGTGCGGCCAGAAGGCCCACGGCCACCGCCAGACGAGGAACCCGCCGAGCACGATGTACGCCACGAAACAGAAGTGCAGCACCAGTACCGTAGTCGCCAGCGCCGCATACATGTCACACCTCGACGACCGTCGGGACGATCATCGGCCGGCGCCGGTAGGCCTCGTTGACCCACCGCCCGACGGTGCGCCGCACGATCTGCTGCAGCTGGTGCGGGTCGGTGATGCCCTCGGTCGCGGCCTTGTTCAGCGCATCGGTGACCAGCGGCAGCACCGCGTTGAACACCGCCGGGTCGTCGGAGAAGCCCTTGGCCGACACCGTCGGACCGGCCACCACCTTGCCGGTGACCGAGTCGATGACCACGGTCGCGGCGATGAACCCTCCGTCGCCCAGGATGCGCCGCTCGGTCAGCAGCGACTCGCCCACGTCCCCGATCGCCAGACCGTCGACGTAGACGTACCGCGACCGGATGTGACCGACCAGGCGGGCCTGGCCCTTGACGAGGTCGACGACGTCGCCGTCCTCGCAGAGCACCACGTTGTCGGCGGGCACGCCGGCCTCCCGGGCCAGCTGGGCGTGCGCCCGCAGGTGCCGCCACTCGCCGTGCACCGGCATGAAGTTGCGCGGCTTGACCACGTTGAGCAGGTACAGCAGCTCGCCGGCCGGGGAGTGCCCGGAGACGTGGACCTTGGCTACGTCCTTGTGCACCACGATCGCGCCGGCCCGGGACAGCTGGTTGATCACCCGGTAGACCGCGGTCTCGTTGCCCGGCACCAGCGACGAGGCCAGCACGATGGTGTCGCCCTCGCCGATGACGATGTGCCGGTGGTCGCCGTTGGCCATGCGGCCCAGGGCGCTCATCGGCTCGCCCTGGGAGCCGGTCGACATGAGCACGACCCGCTCGGGCGGCAGGCTCATGGCCTCGTCGATGGCCACCACCAGCCCGTGCGGGATGCGCAGCAGCCCCAGGTCGCGGGCGATGCCCATGTTGCGCACCATCGAGCGGCCGATGAGGGCGACCTTGCGGCCGTGCGCGTGGGCGGCGTCGAAGACCTGCTGCACGCGGTGCACGTGGGAGGCGAAGGAGGCGACGATGATCCGCCCGGTGGCCCGGCCGAAGATGCCCTCCAGCACCGGGCCGATCTCCCGCTCCGGGGTGACGAACCCGGGGATCTCGGCGTTGGTCGAGTCGGACAGGAGCAGGTCGACGCCCTCGGCGCCCAGCCGGGCGAAGCCGGCCAGGTCGGTGATGCGACCGTCGAGCGGCAGCTGGTCCATCTTGAAGTCGCCGGTGTGCAGCAGCGTGCCGGCCGCGGTGGTGACCGCGACCGCGAGCGCGTCCGGGATCGAGTGGTTCACCGCGAAGAACTCGCACTCGAAGGGCCCGAGCCGCTCGACCTGGCCCTCGCGGACCGTGAGCGAGTAGGGCTCGATGCGCCGCTCGGCGAGCTTCGCCTCGACCAGGGCGAGGGTGAACTTCGACCCGACCAGCGGGATGTCCGGCTTGTGGGCCAGCAGGTACGGCACCGCGCCGATATGGTCCTCGTGCCCGTGGGTGAGCACGATCGCCTGCACCTCGCCCAGCCGGTCGAGGATCGAGGAGAAGTCCGGCAGGATGAGGTCGACGCCAGGCTGTTCAACGTCCGGGAACAGCACGCCGCAGTCGATGATGAGCAACTTGCCGCCGAACTCCAGCAGCGTCATGTTGCGGCCGATCGCGCCGAGCCCACCCAGGGGGGTCACCCGCAGGGTGTTGGGCCCCGGAGGGGGCGGCGGATCGAGTTCGACGTGCGCCACCGTCATAGGGCCACTCCGAGTTCGTTGTGATGCGCCATCTGGTCGGCGGAGCCGATGATGCGGCCCGCCTCCGCGCAATCTTCCCGCAACCGGCCCAGTTCCGCCGCATTCGCCGGCACCAGCGGCGGACGGACGGAACCGGCCGGCAGGCCGAGCAGCGTGAGAGCAGCCTTGGTCAGGATGACACCCTGGGTGCGGAAGAACCCGCAGAACGCCGGCAACAGCTGGAGGTGCAGCTCGCGGGCCCGGGCGACGTCGCCCTCCTCGTACGCGAGGATCATCGCCTTGGTCTGCGGCCCGAAGACGTGCGTGGGCACGCCCACCACGCCGACCGCGCCCACGGACACCAGGGGCAGCGTCAGCTTGTCCTCGCCCGAGTAGTACGCCAGGCCGGTGCGCTTGATCACCCAGGCGCTCTCCCCGAGGTCGCCCTTGGCGTCCTTCACGGCGACGATCCGCTCGTGCTCGGCGAGCCGGCACATCGTCTCGGTCTCGATCGCCACGCCGGCCCGGCCCGGGATGTCGTAGACCATCACGGGCAGCCCGGAGGCGTCGGCGACGGTCCGGAAGTGCTGCAGCAGCCCCGCCTGGGGCGGCTTGTTGTAGTACGGCGTCACCACGAGCAGCCCGTCGGCGCCGGCCTTCTCGGCGGACCGGGCGAGCTCGACGGTGTGGGCGGTGTCGTTGGTGCCGACGCCGGCGACCACGGTGGCCCGATCACCGACGGCCTCCACGACGGCGCGGAGCACCTGGTCCTTCTCCGCGTCGCTGGTGGTGGCCGACTCGCCGGTGGTGCCGTTGATCACCAGGCCGTCGTGCTCCTGCTCGTCCACCAGGTAGGTGGCGAGTCGGGCGGCGCCGTCGACGTCGAGCGAACCGTCAGGCCCGAACGGCGTGACCATCGCGCTGAGCAGCCGGCCGAAGGGCCGGCCGGGGACGGAGCCGGTGCGTGTCATACGGACAACTTAGCGGAAGGCTCGGGGACGCATTTTTCAAGATTCCCAGGTGTACTGCGCGGTCGCCACCTCACTGCCGTCCTCCAGCGTCGAGATCGCGAAATCCCCGAACACGCTGGGCGCGATGCGCTGCAGTTCCCGCAGGCAGGCGACGGCCACCTCGCGGATCTCCACGTCGGCCCCCTCGCTCGCGCGCATGGTCACGAAGTGCCGCCAGGCCCGGTAGTTCCCGGTCACCACGATCCGCGTCTCGGCCGCGTTGGGCAGCACCGCCCGCGCCGCCTGCCGCGCCTGCTTGCGCCGCAGCGTGGGGCTGGCCACGTCGGCGAACTTGGCCTCGAGCCCCTCGAGCAGCTCGTTGTAGGCCCTGAGCGCCGCCTCGCTCGCTTCCACGAACGTCTTGTGCAGCGCCGGGTCCTCGGCGATCACGGCCGGCTCGACCATCGCCGCATCGCGCCCGGGCACATACCGCTGCGACAGCTGCGAGTAGGAGAAGTGCCGGTGCCGCACGAGCTCGTGCGTGAACGAGCGCGACACCCCGGTCATGTAGAACGTGACGGTCCCGTGCTCGAGCACGGAGAGGTGCCCGACCTCGAGGATGTGCTTGAGGTACCCCGCGTTCGTGGCCGTGGCCGGGTTCGGCTTGCTCCACGACTGGTAGCACGCCCGCCCGGCGAACTCGGCAAGCGCCTCCCCGCCATCCGCGTCGGTCGACCACGCAACATCAGCGGGCGGCTCGAAGTGGGTCCAGGCAATGGCTTTGACGGAGAGCATTCGGTGAGCCTACAGCCGCTAGACGAAGAAGTAGGTGAACGGTGCCCAGGGTAGGTTGCGCAACACACTGAAGGCGAGCCACGCCACCAGGAACCCGATCAGCGCCCCGTTGGAGATGCGCAGCATGGGCAGTTTGAACGGCAGGTTGAGGCGGTTCACCGTCCAGGCCACGTAGAGATACGCCAGGAACGGCGCCGCGAACACGAGCGGCGCGTGGTGGTGCGCCGCCGCGGGGATGTCCCCGTGCAGCAGATACCAGCACGCCCGCGTCCCGCCGCACCCGGGGCAGTCGAACCCGGTCAGCAGCTTGACGATGCAGGTCGGCTGGTCGGACGCCCCGGCGGACGCGGGCTTCATGAGCAGCGTGTAGGCCACCCCGCCGGAGATCACCGCGGCCACCCCGGCCGGCGCCACCCACCGCGGCAGCCGCGCCACGAGCCGCGCGAATCGCCCGGGCTGGTAGGCCGGGTACTGGTGGTACTGGTACACGGGCGGCGGCGCCATCGCGGCACGCTCCGCCACACCATCGGCCTCGACGGCTTCCACCCCGGTCAACGGTGACGTCACCCTCATTACGCTACACCGCCCCCGCCTCTCGTCCCCCTGTCAGAAACTGCTCACGCAAGGGCCTTGGCCAGCGGCTCGGCGAAGTCCCCGCGCACCGGCAGCTCTACCCCGGAAAGCCCCAACCAGCCCGCGAACCGCCGCAGCTCGTCCGCCAGCGCCTCCGCCACCTCCCCCGGCGACGACTTCAGGCCGGGCTCGATCCACGCCGCCGGCACCTGCAGCACCCCCGCCTTACGGTCCGCCTTGAGGTCCAGCCGCGCCACGAGCCGGTCGCCGAGCAGGAACGGCAGCACGTAGTAGCCGTACAACCGCTGCAGCGGCGGCACGTAGATCTCGATCCGGTAGTTGAACCCGAACAGCCGCTGCACCCGGGCCCGCTCCCACATCAGCGGGTCGAACGGGCTGACCAGCGTCGCCGCCGCGATCCGGCGCGGGATCCGGGCCTCGTGGTGCAGATAGGCCCGCGCCGTCCAGCCCTGCACCTCGACCGGGACCAGCTCCCCCGCCTCCACCAGCTCGGCGATCGCCTGGCGGGCGCCGGCGAGGGGCAGCCGGAAGTAGTCGCGCAGCTCCGCCTCGGCCGCCACCCCGAGCCCGCGGGCGGCCACCCGCACCAGTTCCCGGAACGCGTCGGCCGGCTCGGGCGTGGGCGCGCCGACCACGTCGGCCGGCAGGATCCGCTCCGGGACGTCGTAGACCCGGGCGAAGGAGGAGTTGCGCCGGGCCACGCTCACCTCGCCGCTGTAGAAGAGCCACTCGATGGCGGTCTTGGTGTCCGACCAGTTCCACCCCCAGTGGTCCTTGCGCCGGGGCTGGACCAGGTCGCCCTCGACCTCGGCCGCGCTCATCGGCCCCTTGGCCCGGATCTCCTCGAGCACCCAGCGCACCAGGTCGGGCTGCTCCCGGGCGATGCGGACCATCCGCCCCCAGGCGTCGCCGGAGGCCATCCGCCAGCGCAGCATCGGCTGCAGCCGGACCGGCACGAGCGAGGCCTCGTGCGCCCAGTATTCGAACAGCTCCCGCGGCCGCCGATAGGCCAGCCGGTCCAGCAGCGCCGGGTCGTAGGGGCCGAGCCTGCTGTAGGCGGGCAGGTAGTGGGCCCGCTGCACGACGTTGACGGAGTCGATCTGGAGCAGGCCGGTGCGCTCCAGGACCCGCCGCACGTGCCGGCGCTCGGGCTCGCCCGACGGGACCCGGTCGGCGAAGCCCTGGGCGGCCAGGGCGACCCGCCTGGCCTGCGTGAGCGTGAGGTACTCGGTCACCCATGGAGGCTAACGCGGGGGTACGACAAAAAATCGGACGGCGACCCCCGCGCGGGGGTCGCCGTCCGACAAGGTATTGCGGGCTAGGCGCCGACCAGTGGCCGCGAGGGCTCCCCGCCCACGCTGCGCATCGTGCCGTCGACGTCCTTCGCGTCGAAGGCGGCGGTGACCTTGCGGTCGAGGTCGACGAGGTCCGGCACGTCCTCGACGGCCGGGCCGCTGGAGCGGCCGGGGTCCTCCGAGGGCCGCTGGGCGGCGCCGGTGTCGGCCGGCTCGCGGATCGGCAGGCCGAACAGCAGGCCGATCATGAGCAGGATGTAGGCGTTGCTGCCGATGAGGCCGAGCCCGTCGAACTTGGCGTGGAACGCCCACGGGGTGCGGCTGCACAGCAGCGCGAACGAGAAGCCGAAGGCGATCGCCAGGTTGCGCTTGCGGCGCGGGTCGAGCGAGCGGTCGGTGGCGTAGTCGAACAGCACCACGATCGAGGGCAGCACCCAGACCAGGTGGTGGATCCACGTGATCGGGCTGACCATGCAGCCGACGAGGCCGGTGAGCGCGAGGCCGGCGACCTCGTCGCGGGCCTTGATCGCGCGGCGGGCCCGCCAGTACCAGACGGCCAGGGTGATGAGCACCAGCAGCGCCCACAGCGGCTTCATCGGGTCCGGGTTGAACAGCCGCCCGACGAGCCCGGTGAGTGCCTGGTTGGACACGAACGTCGGCGAGCCCACCCGGTCGGTGTTCCACATCGCGTCGGTCCAGAAGACCCGCGAGGCGTCCGGCGCGAACGTGGCAGCGGCCCAGGTCGCGGCCGTGGCGGTCGCGGCCGAGACGGCGGCGGCCCGCCAGCGCTTGGTGATGAGCAGGTAGAGGATGAACACGCCCGGGGTGAGCTTGATCGCGGTGGCCAGGCCGATGCCGATGCCGCCGAGGCGGTTGCCCTTGCGCACCAGCAGCATCAGGTCGCCGACGACGAGGAACAGCAGCAGGATGTTGACCTGGCCGAAGTTCACCGTCTCGCGGATCGGCTCGAACGCGGCGGCCATCGCCCCGGCGATGCCCATCGCGTACCAGAACGACCAGCCCTGGCGCTGGAACACCGGCTTGAGCAGCCAGGTGAGGATGGCCAGCATGGCCAGGACGTTCATGGCGACGCTGATGACGATCGCGGTGTTCCAGCTGATGAGCACCATGGGCGACATCAGCGCCGCCGCGAACGGCGGGTAGGTGAAGCCGTACTGGGTGCCGGGCGTCAGGTAGTCGTAGATGTCGCCGCCGCGGTCGATCCAGTAGTGCATCGCCCCGTAGTAGACCTTGAGGTCGAAGAACCCGTTGTGCGCCGCCGCCACTGCCAGGAACCCGCCGACGGCGAGCCACACGCCCGCCACGGTGAGCATCTTCCTGACCGCGGGCCTCGGCTTGGGTCGGACGGCCGTCGACTCGGCGATCCGTCCTTGCTCCGCCACCTGTTCTGCCCTCCCAGTCGCTCGCTGCTGCTGCCGGTTGTCTGGTGCTGCTGCCGGTGTTCTCCCTGCAAGACTCAACGGTCCCGCGGGCCAACTGTGACGTGCGGGCGCTACCCCGCCGCGTTGCGCTTCACACAAAATCCGTAGGCTGCTGCTTCATGACGCTCGGGTTCGTCCGTCCGGCGCGGCTCGACGACGTCGTCGAGATCGCGCGCATCCAACTCACGACCTGGCGGGTCGCCTACCGACGACTACTGCCGCGACACGTCCTCGACCGCTTGGACGAGGAATGGATTACCCGCCAGTGGCGGGAAGCAATCGCGCAACCACCGAGTCCAGCACACCGGGTCCTCGTGGCGGTCGAACAAGTCGATCCGCCGGGTTCGGATCCGGAAGCCGGACCCGAGTCAGCATACGTCGTGGGCTTCGCAGCGTCAGGTCCGGCAGATGACACGGCACTCGCCCCGGACGAAGATCACACGGCCCTTGACAAGGCATTCGAGGCCACCGCCGCCATCACTGACCTGCTGGTCGAGCCCCGCTGGGGCCGCCGCGGCCACGGCAGCCGTTTGCTGGCGGCAAGTGTGGATTTGTGGCGTTCTGACGGATTCACGACAGCGCTTGCATGGACGTTCGCTGACGACCGTGTTACCGGTCGATTTCTGGAGAGCGCCGGCTGGGCCCCCGACGGGGCCCGCCGATCGCTGGACGTCGACGACATGCTGATTCCGCAGCTGCGCTGGCACGTCTCGCTCGAACCGGACTCCGAGGTTCCCGTTACCGGCGCGTGACGCTCCTGCCGCCGAATTTTTGCGAGCACTTCCCGCAATGTGAGACGGCGGCCGGGGCTCAGCCGAGCAGCGGGCCGAGGCCCACGGTCAGCCCGGGGCGCCTGATCACGCTGCGCACTGCCAGCAGTACGCCCGGCATGAAGGAAGTCCGGTCGAGGGAGTCGTGGCGCAGGGTGAGGGTCTCCCCCGCGGTGCCGAAGAGCACCTCCTGGTGGGCGACGAGGCCGGTGGCCCGCAGCGCGTGCACCCGCACCCCCTCCACGTCGGTTCCCCGGGCGCCGGCCATCTCCTCCTTGGTGGCGTCCGGCACCGGGCCGAGGCCGGCCGCCGCCCGGGCCTCGGCGATCACCTGCGCGGTGCGCAGCGCCGTGCCGCTGGGGGCGTCGATCTTCTTCGGGTGGTGCATCTCGACGATCTCGACCGACTCGAAGAAGCGGGCCGCGCGCTCGGCGAACTCCATCATGAGCACCGCGCCGATCGCGAAGTTCGGGGCGATGACCACGCCGACGCCCGGCTTGCCGTCCAGCCAGCCGCGTACCTCCTCGATCCGGTCGGCCGTGAACCCGGAGGTGCCGACGACGGCGTGGATGCCCTGGTCGATGCACCAGCGCAGGTTGCCGAGCACCGTGTCGGGCGTGGTGAAGTCCACGACGACCTGTGCGCCCGCGTCGGCCGCCCCGGCCAGCGGGTCGCCGTCGTCGATCATCGCGACGAGCTCCATGTCGTCGCTCTCGTTGACGGCGCGGCACACCTCGGTGCCCATGCGGCCGCGCGCGCCCAGCACGCCGACCCGGATCGGCTCCACAGCTTCGGTCACGACAACAAACTATCGGGTGGTACGCCCACCCGTCAGTCGAGGGCGCCGGTAAACGCCCCGTCCTCGAAGTCGCCGATCACGGCAAGCGACATGGGCCGGCTGAGCAGCTCCTTCGCCACCCGCTGGACCTGGTCGGGGGTGACCTCGTCGACGCGGCGGAGGATCTCGTCGACGGAGAGCAGCTCGTCGTACAGCAGCTCGCCCTTGCCCAGGCGGCTCATCCGCGAGCCGGTGTCCTCGAGCCCGAGCACGACGGCGCCCTTGAGCATGCCCTTGCCGCGCTCGACCTCGGCGTCGGTCACGCCCTCGGACGCGACCCGGGCAAGCTCGTCGCGGGTGATCGCCAGCACCTCTTCCACCTTGCCGGGGGCGCAGCCGGCGTAGACGCCGAAGAGCCCCGCGTCGCTGTACTGCGAGGTGAAGGAGTACACGGAGTAGGCCAGCCCGCGCTGCTCGCGGATCTGCTGGAACAGCCGGCTGGACATCCCGCCGCCGAGCACGTTGTTGAGCGCGCCGACGGCGAAGCGGTCGTCGTGCTGGCGCGGGAAGCCGGTGCAGCCCAGCACGAGGTGGGCCTGCTCGGTGTCCTTGTTGTGCACCACGATCTGCCCGGAGCGGGCCGGCACCCGGCTGGTGCGCGAGCGCCGCGGCGCCGGGACCGCCGGGGAGTCGCCCCAGCCGGCCCGGTCGAACGCCGCCCGCACCGCCTTGACGACCTTCGCGTGGTCGAGGTTGCCGGCCACCGCGACGACCATGGTCTCCGGGCGGTACCGCCGCCGGTAGAACCCGTCGATCTGCTTGCGGGTCAGCGCCGAGATGGTCGCGACCGTGCCCGAGATCTGGCGGCCGAGCGGGTGGTTGCCGTAGATGGCCTCGGTGAAGACGTCGTGGACCTCGTCGCCCGGCTCGTCGTCGTGCATGGCGATCTCCTCGAGGATCACGCCCCGCTCGGTCTCGACGTCGGCCTCGGTGAGGACGGAGTCGGTGACCAGGTCACACACGATGTCGATGGCCAGCGGCAGGTCGGCGTCGAGCACCCGCGCGTAGTAGCAGGTGTACTCCTTGGCGGTGAACGCGTTCGTCTCCCCGCCGACGGCCTCGATCTCGGCGGAGATGTCCAGCGCCGAGCGCCGCTTGGTGCCCTTGAAGAGCAGGTGCTCGAGGAAGTGCGAGACGCCCGACAGCGCGGGCGTCTCGTCACGCGAGCCGATGCCGACCCAGACCCCGAACGACACGCTGCGCATCGACGGGATGGACTCGGTCAGGATCCGCAGCCCGTTGGGCAGCACGGTGCGCCGCACCGTGCCACCCATCGGGTCGTCGGACAGGGTCTGGGTCAAGGCCCGGTTCGCCATGGGTCAGTCGCGCCGGCTGCGCCGACGACGGAACTCCCCGCCTTCGCCACCCTCTTCGCCGCCGGCGGGGGCGTCGCCCTCGCCCTCGGCCGCGGCCGCGGCGCGCGGGGCACGGTCGCCCCGGTCCCGGCGCGGGCCACGGTCACCGCCACGGTCGCCGCGGGGCTCGCGGGCCGGGCGCTCGCCGCCCTCGGCCGGCGCGGCCGCCGCGACCTCGCCCTCGGCCAGGACCTTGTCGAGGTAGATCTTGCCGCGGTTGTCGATGTCCGCGATCTGCACCTCGACCTTGTCGCCGACGTTGAGGAAGTCCTCGACCTTGTCGACCCGCTTGCCGTTGCCCACCTTGGAGATGTGCAGCAGGCCGTCGCGGCCGGGCAGCAGCGAGATGAACGCGCCGAACGCGGCCGTCTTCACCACCGTGCCCAGGAACTTGTCGCCGACCTTCGGCATCGTCGGGTTGGCGATCGCGTTGATCCGCTCCACCGCGGCCTCGGCCGACGGGCCGTCGGTCGCGCCGACGTAGATCGTGCCGTCGTCCTCGATGCTGATCTCGGCGCCGGTCTCGTCCTGGATCGCGTTGATGGTCTGGCCCTTGGGGCCGATCACCATGCCGATCTTGTCGACGGGGATGCGGACCGTGGTGACCCGCGGCGCGTACTGGCTCATGCCGGCCGGCGACTCGATCGCCTCGGCCATCACGTCGAGGATGACGTGCCGCGCGTCGTGGGCCTGCTGCAGGGCGCCGGCCAGCACGTCCGACGGGATGCCGTCGAGCTTGGTGTCCAGCTGCAGCGCGGTCACGAACTCCCGCGTGCCGGCGACCTTGAAGTCCATGTCACCGAACGCGTCCTCGGCGCCGAGGATGTCGGTCAGCGTCACGTACTGCGTCTTGCCGTCGACCTCGTCGGAGATCAGGCCCATCGCGATGCCGGCGACGGGGGCCTTCAGCGGCACGCCGGCCGACAGCAGGGCCATCGTCGAGGCGCACACCGAGCCCATGCTCGTCGAGCCGTTGGAGCCCAGCGCCTCCGACACCTGCCGGATCGCGTACGGGAACTCCTCGCGGGTCGGCAGCACGGGGATGAGGGCCCGCTCGGCCAGGGCGCCGTGGCCGATCTCGCGGCGCTTCGGGGCGCCCACGCGGCCGGTCTCGCCCGTGCTGTACGGCGGGAAGTTGTAGTTGTGCATGTAGCGCTTGGACTTCTCGGGCGCCAGCGTGTCCAGCGTCTGCTCCATGCGCAGCATGTTCAGCGTGGTCACGCCCAGGATCTGGGTCTCGCCCCGCTCGAACAGCGCCGAGCCGTGCACCCGGGGCAGGACCTGCACCTCGGCGGTCAGCGGCCGGATGTCACGCGGGCCGCGCCCGTCGATGCGGACCTGCTCGCGCAGCACGCGGGCCCGGACCTCGTTCTTGGTCAGCGACCGCAGCGCGGCGCCGATCTCCTTCTCGCGCCCCTCGAGCTGGCCGCCGACGCGCTCGAACGCGGCCTCCTTGATCCGGTCGAGGGCCTCCTCGCGCTCCGCCTTGGCGGCGATGCGCAGGGCCTCGGCGACCTCGTCCTTCACCGCGCCGGCGACGGCCTCGTAGGCGTCGGGCTGGTAGTCGAGGAAGACCGGGAACTCCTGGACCGGCTTGGCGGCCACCTCGGCCAGCTCGGCCTGGGCCCGGCACAGCTCGCGGATCGCGGGCTTGGAGGCCTCCAGGCCGCCGGCCACGACCTCCTCGGTCGGCGCGGGCGCGCCGCCGGCGACCAGGGCCACCGTGTGCTCGGTCGCCTCGGCCTCGACCATCATGATGGCCACGTCGCCGTCGGGCAGGACCCGGCCGGCCACGACCATGTCGAAGGTGGCCCGGGTGAGCTCCTCGACGGTCGGGAACGCCACCCACTGCCCGTCGACGTGGGCCATGCGGGTCGCCCCGATCGGGCCGGAGAACGGCAGGCCCGACAGCTTGGTCGACAACGAGGCGGCGTTGATGGCCACGACGTCGTACGGGTGGGCCGGGTCGAGGGCGAGGACCGTCTCGACGACCTGGACCTCGTTGCGCAGGCCCTTGACGAAGCTCGGGCGCAGCGGCCGGTCGATGAGCCGGCAGGTGAGGATCGCGTCCTCGCTGGGCCGGCCCTCGCGGCGGAAGAACGAGCCGGGGATGCGCCCGGCCGCGTACATGCGCTCCTCGACGTCGACCGTCAGCGGGAAGAAGTCGAACTGGTCCTTGGGCTGCTTGCCGGCGGTCGTCGCGGAGAGGACCACGGTCTCGCCGAGCTGGGCGAGCGCGGAGCCCGCCGCCTGGCGCGCCAGCCGCCCGGTGGAGAAGGTGATCTCCCGGGTGCCGAACGATCCGTTGTCGATGACCGCGGTGCTGCTGTGGTTACCGAGAGTACTCTGCTCGGTCATGTTGTTGAACTGCTCCCTTTGGGTTGTGGTTCGCCCTAGGCGGAGCTGTCTGCGGCCGGTCTTCGATCGAAGCTCACGGGGTTGTGGGGTCGCTGTGGGACCCTCCCGGAAGCCACTACCGGAGACCGGTGCGCCGACCCGCTCGGCGGGGCGCTGCCATTCCAGTGTGTCACTACTCGACGGGGGAGCGGCGCATTGTCGCCACTCCCCCGTCGGTGCGTCGTTATCGCCGCAGGCCGAGCCGCTCGATCAGCGAGCGGTAGCGGGCGATGTCGCTGCGCTGCAGGTAGTTCAGCAGACGGCGGCGACGGCCGACCAGCAGCAGCAGGCCGCGCCGGCTGTGGTGGTCGTGCTTGTGCTGCTTGAGGTGTTCGGTGAGGTCCGCGATCCGCTTCGTCAGCATCGCGACCTGGACCTCCGGCGAACCGGTGTCACCCTCGGCGGTCGCGTACTTCGACATGATCTCGGTCTTCTGCGCAGAATCGAGCGCCATGTTCTCCCTTTACCGTGGATTCGTCGGCCGGCTCCCGCGGCGTCGTGCAGGCAGCCTGACCCCCGCCGGTCACCCGGCGTCAACGTAAGGCTAACAGACCGCCGGGCTCACCCGCGCATCGGACCGCTGCGCAGCACCTCCCGGGCCTGCGCGACGTCCTCGGCGATCTGCGCGATCAGGGGCTCGATCGCCTGGTAGGTGCGCTGCTCGCGCAGCCGCCCGGCGAAGTCCAGGCTCACCCGTTCGCCGTACAGGTCACCCTCGAAATCGAGCACGAACGCCTCCACGCGGCGCTCCCGGCCGGAGAACGTCGGGTTGGTCCCGATCGACACGGCCGCCTGGTGGGCGGTCCCGGTCCGCTCCCGGTTGAGCCGCGCGGCGTAGATGCCGTCGGCCGGCACCGCGGCGTTGGCCGGCACCAGCAGGTTCGCGGTCGGGAAGCCCAGTTCCCGGCCGCGCTGGTCGCCGCGCACGACCACGCCCTCGACCCGGTGGGGCCGCCCGAGCGCGCGCGCCGCCGCCACGACGTCCCCCGCGTCGACGCAGCTTCGGATGTACGTCGAGGAGAACACCGTCCCCTCGTCCGCCACCAGCGTGGCGCCTTCGACGCCGAAGCCGAAGGTCCGCCCGAGCTTGCGCAGCAGCTCCACGTCGCCGGCCTGCTTGTGGCCGAACCGGAAGTTCTCCCCGACCACGATGAGCGTGGTGTGCAGGTGCTCGACCAGCGCGTCGTGCACGAACTCCTCGGGCGAGAGCCGGGAGAACTCGGCGGTGAACGGGATCACGCACAGCACGTCGACGCCCAGCGCCTCGATCAGCTCCGCCTTGCGCCCCGGCTCCGTCAGCACGGCCGGGTGCGACCCGGGCCGCACCACCTCGGCCGGATGGGGGTCGAACGTGACGACCACCGACTGGACACCCAGCTCGCCGGCCCGCTTCACGGCGTGCCCGATGATCTGCTGGTGTCCACGGTGGACACCGTCGAACACGCCGATCGTCGCGACCGCGCGGCCCCAGCCACCGGGCACCGCTTGCGTTCCCCGCCACCGCTGCATGCCCAGAGCCTACTTTTGCTACGGCACCAGCACGATCTCAGGGCGCGCTTTGCCCTCCCGCTCGCTCACGACCGCGAGCACGGTGCCGTCCGGAGCGAACACCGCGTACGGCCCCTCGATCCCGACCGGTGCCAGCGGCCCGCCGTGCGAGAGCGTCCGCGCCTCCTCCTCGGTGGCGTCCCGGCGCGCGAAGCACCGCGCGGCCGCGTCCGGCAGCGGCATCGTCACCGGGTCCGGCCGCTGCGCGAGCTCCTCCAGCGGCACCGCCTCGGCCAGGGTGAACGCCCCGACCGCGGTGCGCCGCAGCGCCGTCAGGTGCCCGCCGACCCCGAGCGCGGCGCCCAGGTCGCGCGCGAGGGCGCGGATGTACGTCCCCGACGAGCAGGCCACGTCCACGTCCAGGTCGATGTGCGCGCCCACGCGCCGGGTCGCCAGCACATCCAGCCGGGACACGGTGACCGGCCGCGCGTCGAGCGTGACCTCCTCGCCGGAGCGCACCCGGTGGTACGACCGCACACCGTTGACCTTGATGGCCGACACCGCGCTGGGCACCTGCATGATGTCCCCGCGCAGCGGCTCCAGCCCCTTGGCGATCGCCTCGTCGCTCACGCCGGCCGCGTCCGCGCGCGCCACCACCTCGCCCTCGGCGTCGTCGGTGACGGTGGCCTCGCCGAGCCGGATCGTCGCGGTGTACTCCTTGGTGCTGCCGATCACGTACGTCAGCAGCCGCGTCGCCTTCTCCACCCCGACGATCAGCACGCCGGTCGCCATCGGGTCGAGCGTGCCGCCGTGCCCGACGCGGCGCGTCCGCGCGAGGCGGCGCATCCGCGACACCACGTCGTGCGAGGTCATGCCGCCGGGCTTGTCGACGACGACGAGGCCGCCCTGGGTCGCCGCCTTCTGTGCCATGCGCGCCACCCTAACGGTTGCGCCCGGGCGGTCCGCGCTCACCGCACGGCGCCCGCTACGGCCCACCACGGTTGCGCCCGGGCGGTCCGCGCTCACCGCACGGCGCCCTCCGCGGCCTGCCGCGGTTGCGTCCGGCCGGTCGGCGCTCACCGCACGGCGCCCGCCACGGCCCACCACGGTTGCGCCCGGCGGTCCGCGCTCACCGCACGGCGCCCGCCACGGCCCACCGCGGTTGCGCCCGGCGGTCCGCGCTCACCGCACGGCGCCCGCTACGGCCCATCCTTCTCCCGAGAGGCGGTACAGCAGGCCGGCCAGGCGCAGCGCGATGAACAGCGTCAGCGCGGCCCACACGCCGCGCAGGCCGTAGTCGAGCAGGTAGGCCAGCCAGATGCCGGGCAGGAAGCCGCCGAGGGCGCTGACCAGCGTCAGGTTGCGCAGGTACCGCACGTCGCCCGCGCCCAGGAAGACCCCGTCCAGGGCGAAGACGACGCCGGCGGCGGGCATCATCGCCACGAAGAACCACCAGGCGTGGCGGGCCTCGGCGTACACCTGCGCGTCCGCGCCGAACCACGGGCGCACGGCGAGCAGGGCCGCGGCCACCAGCGCCGCGAACGCCACCCCCGCCACGAGCCCGGCGACGGTGACGCGGCGGGCCAGGTCACGGGCCTCCGCCACGCGCTCGCCCCCGAGCGCGGCCCCGACCAGCGACTGCGCGGCGATCGCGAGCGCGTCCAGCGCCAGGGCGGTGAAGAAGAACAGCTGGATGGCGATCTGGTGCGCGGCGAGCGCGGCCTCGCCGAAGCGCGCCGCGACCGCGGACGCGGACAGGAAGCAGGCCTGGAACGCCGCCCCGCGCAGCAGCAGGTCGCGCCCGAGCGTGACCTGCCGCCAGATGACCTCGAGCCGGGGCCGCAGCGGCACCCGCTCGGTGGCCAGCGCCCGCACGAACAGCATGCCGACGACGCTCTGCGCGGCCACGTTCGCCACGGCGGACCCGGTGAGCCCCAGGCCGGCCGGGTACACCAGCACCGGGCACAGCGCGGCGGAGAGCCCGTTGGCGGCGAGCACGAAGTACAGCGGGCGGCGGGTGTCCTGCACCCCACGCATCCACCCGTTGCCGGCCGTGCCGAGCATGAGCCCGGGCGCGCCGAGCGCGGCGATGCGCAGCCAGCCCTCGGCATTGGATGCGACGTCGCCGGCCCCGCCCGCGAGGGCGCGGGTGAGCGGCCCGGCCGCGGCCTCCAGGACGAGCAGGATGACCAGGCCGCCGGCGAGGGCCAGCCAGGACGCCTGGACGCCCTCCTCGACCGCCTCCGCGCGCTGGCCGGCGCCGAAGCGGCGGGCCGCGCGGCCGGTGGTCCCGTACGCGAGGACGGTGCCCAGCCACACGGCGAACGACATGACCGAGCCGCCGATGGCCAGACCGGCGAGCTGCGCCCGCCCGAGGTGGCCGACGACGGCGGTGTCGACGAGGACGTAGAGGGGTTCGGCGGCGAGCACCACGAGCGCCGGGACCGCCAGCACGGCGACCCGGCGCATCGTCGAAGTCTGATCGACCGTCACGCGGTCATAGTAAGGCCCGCTGCGCTCAACGGCAGTTACCAAGCAAATGTTCCGGCACAACCTCCGGGAAACCGTGACGTCGTTGCGGGGGCGTCCCGGCTTCCCGGAGCTTGTGTCGACTCGCTGGGCCGGTCAGCCCCGGCGGTCCATCGACATCTGCAGGGCCGCGCGGGCGCGCTCGCGGGTGTCGGTGGCCGGCTCCTGCGGCTTCGGCTGGGGCTTCGGCTGGTCAGCCATGATGTTGGTCTCCTTTGCTGGATGGTGCTGGTGGTGTGTGCGCGCTCGGTCGCGCCGGGGTCACCGGTGGACACGCACAACGCACGGCAAGGAGACCGACGTGGGTGATGTCAGCCTGATTACACGTGTTGTGGCGCACAAGGTCCTCGCTTCCGGCGGCATGGTCGATCGGCCGTTCCCCGCCACCGGGTTCCCGCGCTCAGGTGCGGGCGTCCCAGGGCGGGCAGCGAAGAATTCGTACTGTGCGCATGCCGACTAAGTTATCGTTCAGTTCCAGCATGTGCGACGATATCCCGGAATCTGGAACGGCGTGTCGCACTCCCGTCAGATCGAAATCGCAGCTCAGCGCGCCAGGAAGTGCCAGCCGAGCCACCACCAGAAGCCGAACATGGCGATCCGCCCGACGGGCAGCGGCCCCACCCGGTACCGCATGACGGCCGCGCACACGTCCCCGAGGCCGGGCACCCGCGACCCCTCCCGGCGCGACGCGACCTCGACCGCGGCGAAGAGCCCGAGCGCGACCGTGAACAACGCGGCGACGAGCACCTGCCCGGCGCTCACCGGCGCACCATCGCCCAGAAGGCCCACAGCCAGCCGAAGTACGCGGCCGCGCGGGCCCAGTAGTGCTCCAGCACGGGATCGGCCAGGCGGGACAGCGTCGGATACGCCGACGTCCCGTTCAGGAACGTCGCCCCCTCCACCAGCCCGAAGAGCAGCACCGGCAGCAGCCACCAGGCCGCACCGCGGGGCAGCCGCGCGGGCGCGGGCCGCCGCGGCACCGCGGCCGACACGCCGAGCCAGAACAGCGCGCCCCCGGCCCCGAGCACGAGCAGGTTCGCGCGGAGGCTGAAGGAGGGCAGCGCCCCGCCGACGAGCGACACCAGCGCGAAGACGGGCGTGAGCACGACCGGCCGGGCCCAGACCCGGTCGACCTCGGCAGCCAGCTCGGGGCGGTCCATGTATCGATTGTCACCGCCGCTGAAGCCCTCCGGCCAGCCGCCGTCACCCGGATATTCCCCTGGGGTTAACCCTGACCGGCCTGGCCCCGGGCGGCCGGCGAGGGCAGCAGCGCGCGGATGCGCTCCAGGACCTCCGCGACCGTGCCGGTGGCGCCGAACCCGGCGGCGAAGCGGTGCCCGCCGCCCCCGAGCGCCACGGCGACCGCGGCCACGTCGGTCGCGCCCTTGCTGCGCAGCGACACGGACCACTCCCCCGCGCGCACGGGCTTGACCACGCAGGCCACGTCGGCCTCGGCGACGCACCGCACGGTGTCGATGAGCGCCTCGACCGCCGACGGCGGCTGGGCGTGCTCGGCGAGGTCGTCCATCGTGAGGTACGTCCAGGCCAGCCCCAGCCCGCCCGCGCCCTCGCGTTCGAGCACGGTGCGCTCCAGGGCGACGCCGAAGAGCCGGACGGCGCCGAACGGCCGGGTGTCGAAGAGTCGGCGGGAGATCTCGCCCACCGGGATGCCGGTCGCGATGAGCCGCGCGGCGAGCCCGTGCACGGCGGGCGTGGTGGAGGCGAACTTGAAGGAGCCGGTGTCGGTGGCCAGCGCCACATAGAGGCACTCGGCGATCTCGGGATCCAGCGGTACGCCGAGCCGCCGCAACAACCCGTCGGACAGCACCGACGTCGCGGCGGCCGTGGGGTCGACGAGGTTGATGGCCCCGAAGCCGGGGTTCGACGCGTGGTGGTCGAGGACGATGCCCACCGGCGCGGCCCGCAGGCGGCCGGCGAGACCGCCGAGCCGCTCGATGCTCGCCACGTCGAAGACCAGCATCGCGTCGGGCGCCGGGTCGGCGTCCTCCTCCGCGACGAGCAGTCCGGCGCCCGGCAGCGAGTCGAACGGCTCGGGCAGCCGCAGCGGGCCCGGGAACGTCGCCGCGAGGTGCCCGATGCCGAGCTCGCCCGCGATCCGGCGCAGGCCCAGCGCCACGCCGAGCATGCTGCCGAGCGCGTCGCCGTCGGGATTGACGTGGCACGCCAGCAGCACCCGGGCCCCGGACGGCAGGCCGCGCAGTGCCGCCACCGCCGCCGCCCACTCCGACTCGTCCGGCCGCGCCTCGCCGGCGCCCGTCACAGCCGCCACTCCAGTCTCAGCACCCGGCCCGGCGGCCGTCACAGCCGCTGCTCCGGTCTCAGCATCCGGCCCGCCGGGCGTCACAGCCCCTGCTGCGGCACCGGCCTCAACGCCCGGCCCGGCGGCCGTCACAGCCCCTGCTGCGGCACCGGCCTCAACGCCCGGCCCGGCGGCCGTCACAGCCCCTGCTGCGGCACCGGCCTCAACGCCCGGCCCGGCGGCCGATCCGGCCGCCGGCAAAGCATCTGCACCGGCCTCAACGCCCGGGACGGGCGGCGCGTCCGGACCGCCAGCCCGCGCGGCGCCCGGGCCTGTGGCCGGGGCGCCGAGCGGGGTGGCGGGAGTGGCAGCGGAGCCCGCGCCCGGTACGTGGCCAGGCGCGAGCCCGGTCACCGCCGGTCCTGGCCGACGACCACCTCGTCGTCGGCGCCGCCGACTCCAAGGTCGTCCGCGTCGTCCTCGTCGTCCACCTTGTACGGCTGGGAATCGCCCGCGTAGTGCGCGCCGGCGGCGAGGCGCTGGACCTCGGCGTCGGCGCTGCGGGCACTGGCCAGCAGTTCGTCGATGTGCTTGGCGTGCTCGGACACGTCGTCGTGCACGAACGTGAGACTCGGCGAGTGACGCAGGCCCAGCGCCTTGCCCACGGTGGAGCGCAGCAGACCCTTGGCGCTCTCCAGGGCGGCCGCGGTGCCGGCCTGGGCCGCCGCGTCGCCGAGGACCGTGTAGAACACGGTGGCCTCGCGCAGGTCGGCGGTGATCCGTGCGTCGGTGATCGTGATCATGCCGAGCCGGGGGTCCTTGATCTGCGTCCGTACCACCGATGCGACCAGTTCGCGCACGCGCTCCGCGTGCCGCCGCACCTTCGCCGGATCCGTCATCTCGAACACCTCCGCAGCCAAACGGCCCGCCGGGCGGCCTCCCGGCCGGCCCGTGAACCTGATGATCTGACCAACGCCTTGACAGTACCCGCGCGCCGCCCGTGGGGCCGCGCCGAGAAGCCAGGATTACTCGTCGTCGCCGCCGTGCAACCGGCGGCGCACGGAGAGCAGCTCGAACTCCGGGCGGCCGGCTACGGCACGCTCGCAAGTGTCGAGCACTTCGCGCACGTGGGCCGCCTCGGCGGCCACGACGGCGATACCGACCTCGGTCCGGCCCGTCAGGTCGAGGGCCCCGACCTCGGCGACGGAGACCTCGAACTTGCGCAGGTAGGCGATCAGAGGCCGGACGTACGAACGCTTGGCCTTGAGCGATCGCGAGTCATCTGGCAGGAGAAGGTCGAAGACCGCGGTACCGGTATACACGGCGCAAGATCCTATCCCCCAGCCTGGCGGATCCGCCGCCCGTTTTTTCGCTCGCCCGCTTGACCGGAATGTCGGATGCGTCCGGTCTCTGCCGGGAAGGGCGGAGCACCTACAGGGCGTCGGCGAGCACCCGCGGCCGGGCGACGATCATCGGCTCCGGCTCCACCGGCAGGGCGGCGGCCCCGGCGGCCGGCAGCGGCCCTCGACGGCGCCGTTGCACCGCCCCCGCGCTCCCACCCCGCCCGCGGTACACGTACAGGGAATCCGGCGCGACGGCGTCCAGCGCCGCCACGACCGCGGGCAGCTGCCGGAAGCGCTGCCAGTCCTCGGCGTCGGCGAAGCCGATCTCGAAGACCATCCCGAAGTCCTCAGAGCGCCACGACCAGTCGCCGGCGCCATGGGTGACCGCGGCCTCGATGAGTGGGGCGCTGTAAGCGTCGCGCCACGCGCGGGCCGGGTACTCCCCGTCGCGCACCTCGATCGACCACCACGAAAGCTCCATGATGTGACCGACGTTACGCCGGTGGCCCTGGAGCTTCGAGGAGTGCCGTATGCCAAAAGGGGCCGCGGACAAGGTCCGCGGCCCCCAGAGGTCGATACGCGTCAGGTACGCGGCTTCTCGCGCAGCTCCCACGTCTCGATGACGTCACCGACCTGGATGTCGTTGTACGACCCGAGCGTGATACCGCACTCGAAGCCCTCGCGGACCTCGGTCGCGTCGTCCTTGAAGCGGCGCAGGCCGGCGATCGACAGGTTGTCGGACACCACCGCACCGTCGCGGATCAGGCGCGCCTTGCTGTTGCGCCGGATCAGGCCGGTACGGACGATGCAACCCGCGATGTTGCCGAAGCGCGACGAGCGGAAGACCTCGCGGATCTCCGCCTGGCCGAGCTCGACCTCCTCGTAGACCGGCTTGAGCAGGCCCTTGAGGGACGACTCGATGTCCTCGATGGCCTGGTAGATGACGGTGTAGTACCGGATCTCCACGCCCTCGCGGTCGGCCAGGTCGCGCGTGCGGCCCTCGGCCCGCACGTTGAACCCGATGATGATCGCGTCGGAGGCGCTGGCCAGGTTGACGTCGTCCTGCGTGACGGCACCCACACCGCGGTGGATGATCCGCAGCTGGACCTCGTCGGACACGACGATCTTGACCAGCGCGTCCTCGAGCGCCTCGACCGAGCCCGAGCCGTCACCCTTGAGGATGAGGTTGAGCGTGGTCTTCTCGCCCTGCTTGAGCTGGTCGAACAGCGTCTCCAGGGTGACCCGGCCGGTGCGCGCCGCCATCTCGGCCGCGCGGCGGCGGGCCTGCCGCTGCTCGGCGATCTGACGCGCGGTGCGGTCGTCGTCGGCGGCGAGGAACGTGTCGCCGGCGCCGGGCACCGAGGTCAGGCCGAGCACGAGGACCGGACGGGCCGGACCCGCGTGCGGCACGGGCTTGCCGTTCTCGTCGAGCATCGCGCGGACGCGGCCGTAGGCCCGCCCGGCGACGATCGAGTCACCGACGTTGAGCGTGCCCTTCTCCACCAGGACGGTGGCGACCGGGCCGCGGCCGCGGTCGAGGTGCGACTCGATCGCGATGCCCTGGGCCGGGCCGTCGACGGGCGCGCGCAGGTCGAGCGCGGCGTCGGCGGTGAGCAGGACCGCCTCGAGGAGACCCTCGATGTTGATCCGGCTCTTGGCCGAGATGTCGACGAACATCGTCTCGCCGCCGTACTCCTCGGCGACCAGGCCGTACTGCGTCAGCTCCTGACGCACCTTGGCCGGGTTGGCCTCCGGCTTGTCGATCTTGTTCACCGCGACCACGATCGGCACCTCGGCCGCCTGGGCGTGGTTGAGCGCCTCGATCGTCTGGGGCATCACGCCGTCGTCGGCCGCGACCACCAGGACCACGATGTCCGTGGCCTGGGCACCACGGGCACGCATGGCGGTGAACGCCTCGTGACCCGGGGTGTCGATGAAGGTGATCGCGCGGTCCTCGCCATCGTGGTCGACGCGGACCTGGTAGGCACCGATGTGCTGGGTGATGCCGCCGGCCTCGCCCGCCGCGACGTTCGTCGAGCGGATCGCGTCGAGCAGCTTCGTCTTACCGTGGTCGACGTGACCCATGACGGTCACGACCGGCGGCCGGATGACCAGGCGCTCCTCGTCGACCTCGGCGTCGAGGTCGATGTCGAAGCGGGCCAGCAGCTCGCGGTCCTCGTCCTCGGGGCTGACGATCTGCACGTCGAAGCCGAGGTGCTCGCCGAGCAGCTGCAGCGTCTCGTTGGTGCACGACTGGGTGGCCGTCACCATCTCGCCCAGGTTGAACATCTCCTGGACGAGCGAGCCCGGGTTCGCGTTGATCCGGTCGGCGAAGTCCGACAGCGACGCACCCTGCGGCAGGCGGATCGTCTGACCCTGCCCGCGCGGGGCGCCCGAGCCCATGGTGGGCGCGGAGAGGTTGTCGAACTCCTGTCTGCGCTGCTTCTTGGACTTGCGGCCACGGGTCGGCCGGCCACCCGGACGCCCGAAGGCACCCGCGGCGCCGCCGCCACGGCCGCGACCGCCCGCGCCGCCGCCCGGGCGACCGGCACCGCCGGTGCCCGCCGGGGCACCGGCGCCACCGCCACCGGGGCCGCCACGGAAGCCGCCGCCACCGCCGCCGCCCCCACCGGGACCGCCACGGAAGCCACCGCCACCGCCGCCGCCCCCACCGGGACCGCCACGGAAGCCACCGCCACCGCCGCCGCCCGGACCACCGGGACGGCCGGCGCCACCGCCACCGGGGCCGCCACGGAAGCCGCCACCGCCGCCGCCCGGACGGGCCGGACGGTCACCGCCGGGGCCGCCGGGACGACCGGGCCGCTGGCTCGGCATCTGCGACGGGTTGGGCCGGGGGCCGCCCATCGAGGCCGGGTTGGGCCGCGGGGGCATGGAGGACGGGTTGGGCCGCGGGATGTTGCCCGGCGACGGCGGGCGCGGGGTAGCGCCGCCGGAGACGCCGAACGGGTTGTTGCCCGGGGACCGGGCCGGGGGACGCGCGCCACCCGGGCGCGGACCCTGACCGGGACGCGGACCGCCCGGAGCCGGCGTGCCGGCCGAGGACGGACCAGGCGCCGGGCCCGGACGCGGGCCGGGCGTGGGCGCGGACGAAGCGCCGCCGCTGGGCGGCTGCGGCGTGTCGCGCCGGGTGTTCTCACGCTGACGGGCCTGCTGGGCGGCCTTGAGGGTCGCCTCCTGCTCAGCCTTCAGCGCGGCGGCACGCTGCTCGGCCGCCGCCACCTCGATGTCGTGTGCGCTCGTCGGACGAACCGCGGGCGGCTGCGGGCGCGGCGGACCGGGCACGGGGCCACGGCCGCCCCCGCCTCCGGAACCGCTCTGTCCGCCGCTGGCCTGCGGCTGGGGTCGCTTCGGCGGCGCAAAGGGCTTGGCTGCCGGCGTCGGGCGCGGGGCCGACGGCACGGGGGCCGACGACGGAGCCGACGGGGCCGGCGCAGGAGGTGCGGAGGGCGCCGAAGCGGATCCCCCACCGTTTTCGAAGCTCGCACGCAGCCGGCGCGCCACTGGCGCCTCGACCGTGCTGGATGCGGACTTCACGTACTCGCCAAGCTCCTGCAGCTTCGCGAGCACGGTCTTGCTTTCGACCCCGAGCTCTTTCGCCAGCTCGTGTACGCGGGCCTTGCCTGCCACTACACTCCTCACCTCGAGGCCGGGCGGCAAGTTCCGCTCCGACCTCACTCGTGCACTTGAAGCCTGGTCATCTCAGGGACTTCATCGTGTGCTCATGTCCGTCGTCCTACCTTGCGTGTCCGGGTGGGGCGTCGCGCTCCCACCACCGGCGGTTCCGGTCACTGCGTATGCTCCGGCTCCGTCACCGCCGCCGAGGCGACGGCTTCGGCCAGCGGACCGGCGTCGAAGACCCCGGTGAGGCGCAGAGCACGCCCGAAGGCGCGCCGACGCTCCGCTAGCGCGAGGCAAGCCGGATCAGGATGCAGGTGCGCTCCCCGACCCGGCCGTCTGCGAGCCGGATCGGGCACCGCCCTGAACTGGCCAGGGGCTGACTCGATCGCGACAAATCGCAGCAACTCGGAGGATGACGCACGCTTCCGGCATCCGATACATGTGCGAACCGGCGTAGCCGGAATCGCGGGCATGCCAGCCGGGGGCGTGCGACGTACCGTCAAGAAGTCTACCCTGCACTTTCGGCGCGCGCCGCGCCCGGTCCGGTGACGTGATCGACGTTGCTGTCCGCAGCGTTGTCCGGTCTGATATCGATCCGCCATCCGGTGAGCCGCGCGGCGAGCCGTGCGTTCTGGCCCTCTCTGCCGATGGCCAGGGAAAGTTGGAAGTCCGGGACGGTCACCCGGGCGGCCCGGTTGGCCGCGTCGACGACCTCGACGTTGAGCGCTTTCGCGGGAGAAAGGGCATTTCCGACAAACTGCGCCGGGTCTTCCGACCAGTCGATAATGTCGATCTTCTCACCGTGCAGCTCGCTCATGACGGCCCGCACCCGCTGGCCCATCGGGCCGATGCAGGCCCCCTTCGCGTTCACCCCGGCGACGGTCGAACGTACCGCGATCTTCGTCCGGTGTCCGGCCTCGCGGGCGATCGCGGCGATCTCAACGGTCCCGTCGGCGATCTCCGGCACCTCGAGCGCGAAGAGCCGCTTCACCAGGTTCGGGTGGGAGCGCGACAGCGTGACCTGCGGACCGCGGAAGCCCTTGGCCACGTGCACCACGATGGCCTTGATCCGCTGGCCGTGCTCGTAGCGCTCGCCCGGGACCTGCTCGGCGGCCGGCAGCATGCCCTCGATCTTGCCGAGGTCGATGGTGACGATGCCCTTCTCGGCCCGCGCCTCGTGCGCCTGGATCACGCCGGTGACCAGGTCGCCGTCGCGGCCGACGTACTCGCCGAAGTGCGCCTCGTCGGTCGCCTCGCGCAGCCGCTGCAGGATGACCTGCTTGGCCGTCATCGCCGCGATCCGGCCGAAGTCGTGCGGGGTGTCGTCGTACTCGCGCACGATGGCCCCGTCCTCGTCGAGGTCCTGCGCGAGCACGGACGCCGCGCCGGTGCGCCGGTCGATCTCGACCCGGGCGTGCGGGTTGGCCCCGTCGGTGTGCCGGTAGGCGGTCAGCAACGCGGTCTCGATCGCCGCGAGGATGGTCTCGAACGGGATCTCGCGCTCGCGCTCCAGGGCGCGGAGGGCCGCAAGGTCGATGTTCATTCCCCGTCCTCCCCTTCCTCGTCGTCGTCTTCTTCGTCGATGTCTTCATCTTCGGGGTCGGGCAGTTCGGCAAGGCGCTTGAGCTCGACCTGGACCCTGCCCGGGCCGAGGTCGGCGTAGGGGTGGGTCTGCCGGTCGCCGTCCACGTCGAGGGTCACCCCGGCGTCGTCGGCGGCGAGCACCCGCCCGGTCAGCTCCTGCCCGGCCGCGTTCACCTTGACCAGCCGGGTGCGGTTGCGCCGCCAGTGTCGCGGGAGCGTGAGCGGGCGCTCCACCCCCGGCGAGCCGACCTCCAGCTCGTACTCGCCCGCGATCAGCTCGTCGCCGCCCGCCTCGGCCGCGTCGAGCGCGGACGAGATGCCACGGGACAGCTCGGCCACCGCGTCCAGATCCACCCCAGCGTCGCTGTCGACCGCGATGCGCAGCAGGTGCCGCCGCCCGACGCGGGAGACGGTGAGATCCTCGAGGTCGTATCCGCCGGCCGCGACGACCGGCTCGACCACCGCGAGGAGGCGCTGTCGATGCTGCTGCGCCATTGATCGACACCCCTCCTTCTGGCACCCGCTCGGGCGCACGCCTCAACGCCGCCTGCGTCTGCACGCGCGGGCGGCTCGTGCAGAGCGTAACGCGACGCGACTCGGAACGTCTCAGCGGCGCTCCGAACGCCACCCGGCCGCGCGCCCCCGCACGCCCGCGCCCCACGTCACCCCCGGAATCCGGACCCGAAAGCGACAGCCCACGCCGCCGCCGGGCAGCCGAAAACGAGAGCCGCGCCGCCGCCGGGCAGCCGAAGGCAGCCCCAACGCCGCCGCCAGGAAGCCGAAGGCAGGCCCTACGCCGCCGCCAGGAAGCCGGATGCACGCCGCGCATCGTCGGCGGCGGAGGCCGCGATCAACGCCCGGCCGCGGGCCCGCGACGGCCCCCGCGCGAGCCCGCCAGGAAGCACCACCCGCGGAACCACCCCGGACGCGGTGCCGCACAAATCGCCTGGATGGTGTTCACTAGGCGGCGTGCTGATCCACCGACGCGCCTTCCTCGCCGCCGCCGTGGCGGCCTCGGCCGGCTCGGTGGCGGCCTGCGACCCGCTCGGCACGAAGCCCGCCGCGCAGCCGAGCCAGGCTCCCGACGTACTGCTGCCGCTCTTGCATCGCACGGTGGCGCTTCGCGACCGGTATGCCGAGGTCCTCACCGCCTTCCCGGCCCTGCAGGACCGCCTCGGCCCGCTGAAGGACGACCACGACCAGCACGTCGTCGCGCTGGCCCGCGAGATCGGCGTGCCCGAGAAGGGGCCCTTCCCGGCGGCGTCGGAGTCGGCCGACCCCAGTGCCGCCGCGTCCGCGCCCGTGCCGACGGAGCAGAGCGCGGCGCTGTCCGACCTCGCCGCCCGCGAGAAGACCGCCCGCCAGGACGCGGAGACCGCCTGCCTGGCCGCGCCGTCCTACCGCGCCGCGCTGCTGGGCTCCATCGCCGCCTGCCGGGCCGGCCACCAGGAGGTGCTGCGGTGACCCCCGCCGACGAACGGCTCGTGGCCGCGCTGCAGGCCGAGCACGCCGCCATCTACGGCTACGGGGTGCTCGGCCCCAGGCTCGACGCCGCGGCGGCCGCCCTGGCCCACGACGCCGACAACGCCCACCGCACCCGCCGCGACGCGCTCACCGTCCGGCTGGCCGGGGCCGGGGTCAGCCCGCCGCCGACCGCCGCGTCGTACCAGCTGCCGTACGCCGTCACCGACCGCGCCTCCGCGCTGAAGCTCGCGGCGCTGCTGGAGGACCGCACGGCGGCCCAGTGGCGCCTGGCCCTGCCGGCCACCGACGGCGACGTGCGCAAGGTGGCGCTCGACGCCCTCGTCGACTGCACAACGCGCGGCGTGGGCTTCCGCAAGGCCGCCGGAACCACCCCGCTGGTTCCGGCATTCCCGGGCAAACCCGAGTAGAACTCCGAGGACTCCCGAAGTCGTGCCACTGCTCCGCCGCGTCCCCCCGCCGGGGAGTCGGGCAGGCGACGATCGTTGCATCACGCCACGAGCGTCAAGACGAGAGGAGGACCCGATCATGCGCCGCACCGCGTGGGCCGGTCCGACGATGCAGCCGCGTCGTTGAGGAAATGCTGCATCGTTCAACGACAAACGCCGTCTCGTGAGCCTGCCGTCTCGGGGAACACCTGCCCCCGGGGCGGCACAGGCCGCGAGACCTATGCCGCCACCCCGATGAGATGACCGATGAGATAGGTAGCCCCGGCCGCCGCCGCTCCCAGCAGCAGCTGCCGGGCCCCCGAACTCCACCAGGGGCGCCGGGTGAAGCGGGCGACGAGCGCGCCCGCCACGAACAGCCCCACCCCGCCCGCTCCCAGCGCCACCGGCAGCGACGCCGCGCCCAGCAGGTACGGCAGCAGCGGGACGAAGGCCCCCAGCGAGAAGCAGATGAACGAGGAGATCGCCGCCGTCCACGGTGACGGCACGTCGGCCGGGTCGACACCCAGCTCCTCCTGCGCGTGCACGCGCACGGCCGCGTCGGGATTGCGCCCCAGGATCGTGGCCACCTCGAGCGCCAGGTCGGCCGGCACGCCGCGGTCCTGCCAGATGCGCGCCAGTTCGGCGGCCTCTGCCTCGGGGTACCGCTGCAGCTCCTGACGCTCCTTGAGCACCTCGGCCGCGACCTGCTCGTTCTGCGCGCGGACACTGGTGAACTCGCCCAGCCCCATGGAGATCGCGCCGGCCACCAGCCCGGCCGAGCCCGTGAGCACGATGTCGCGCGTGGCCACCCCGCCCCCGCCGACCCCGGCGATCAGCGCGATGTTGGTGACCAGCCCGTCCATGGCCCCGAAGACCGCGGCCCGCAGCCATCCGCCCGAGACGTCGGAGTGATGGTGCGCGTCGTCCGCCGCCGGGTGGCTCACGCCGCCGCCTCCGCTTCGCTCAGCTCCAGAACGCTCACGGCAGCGTCAGGATCTCGTACCCGTCCTCCGTCACGAGGATCGTGTGCTCGAACTGCGCGGTCCATTTGCGGTCCTTGGTGACGACGGTCCAGCCGTCCTTCCACATGTCGTACTCGTGCGTCCCCAGCGTGATCATCGGCTCGATGGTGAACGTCATGCCGGGCTCCATGATCGTGGTGAGCCGCGGGTTGTCGTAGTGCGGCACGTAGAGCCCGGTGTGGAAGACCTCGTTGATGCCGTGCCCGGTGAAGTCGCGCACCACGCCGTAGTGGAAGCGCTTGGCGTACGCCTCGATCACCCGGCCGATCGCGTTCAGCGGGCGCCCGGGCGCGACCGCGCGGATGCCGCGCATCATCGCCTCGCGGGTCCGCTCGACCAGCAGCCGGTCCTCCTCGGCGACGTCGCCGACGCAGAACGTCTGGTTGGTGTCGCCGTGCACCCCGCCGATGAACGCGGTCACGTCGACGTTGAGGATGTCGCCGTCCTCGATCACGGTCGAGTCCGGGATGCCGTGGCAGATGACCTCGTTGAGCGAGGTGCAGCACGACTTCGGGAAGCTCTTGTAACCCAGCGTCGACGGGTACGCCCCGTGGTCGCACAGGAACTCGTGCACCACGCGGTCGACCTCGTCGGTGGTGACCCCGGGCTGGGCGTGCTCCCCCGCCAGCACGGTCGCCTGCGCGGCCAGCTTCCCGGCGACGCGCATCTTCTCGATGATCTCCGGCGGCTGCACGTCCGATCCGCGATGCTTGGCGGGCGCGCGCTTGCCGACGTACTCGGGTCGCACGATATTGGCGGGAACCTGCCGCCAGGGAGTCTGCGTGCCGGGGGCGAGCGGGGCGCGAACCTTCATGGCCCGAAGCCTAACGCGCATCAACTCCAGGCTGTCCGGGTAACCACCCAGGCATGATCGATGACGACCGCATCCGCGAACGTGCCCAGCTGCTGCCGGAGGAGCGCACCGCCGGCAGCGACGACCCGAAGGCCCAGGCCGAGGCCGTACTGCAGGACTCCGACGACCGCGAGGACTACCGCGAGAACGCGCCTGACCTGCGCATCGAGCACCGCACGGGCGACGAGGCCGCCTCCTAGCGCGCGGCCAGCAGCGCCCTCACGGCCGAGGCCGGCGCGTCCTCGCGGCCGAAGGCCAGCCCGGTTATGGGCGTGTGGCTACATTGTCCCGGCGGGCGCGGGCGGCCGCCACGAAGGCCTCGAACAGGCGGAAGTCCGTCGTGTCCTCCGGGTGCCACTGCACGCCGACCGTGAATGTCTTCGACGGGTCCTCGACGACCTCGATGAGGTCGTCCTCCGGGCACCAGCCGGTCGGCACGAGCCGGCCCGGGTCGGCGCAGCCCTGGTGGTGGAACGAGTTGACGATCACCGCCTCGCCCAGCACCGCCGCCGCGCGGGAGCCCCGGGCCAGCCGCACCGGGTGCTCGCCGAACTTCGGCCCGCTCACCGGCCGGTGGTTGTGGTGGCCGAGCACGTCGGGCAGGTGCTGGTGCAGCCGGCCGCCGTAGGCGACGCACATGAGCTGCATGCCCCGGCAGATGCCGAACAGCGGCAGGTCGGCGGCGAGCGCCGCCTGCATGAGCAGCAGCTCGGCGGCGTCGCGCTCGGGCTTGACCTTGGTCGTGGCGTGCGGGGGCTCGCCGTAGAGGTCGGGGTTCACGTCGGAGCCGCCGGTGAACATGATCCCGTCGAGGCCGTCGAGCACGTCGATGTCGGGGTCGTCCGGGGTGACGAGGACCGCCCGGCCGCCCGAGGCGTGCACCGCGTGCACGTAGGAGAGCGGCAGGACTGCGGAGAAGGTGTCGTTGAGGCCGAAGCGGGTTTCCTCGGCGTACGTGGTCAGGCCGATGACCGGTCGCGACATGACCTCAACTTAGACCCATCGGGCTGAGGTTGTGCAGGATGCCCAGGGCCCGCTCCTCGGCCGCGACCGGGTCCACGTCCTCGCCGACCACCAGCGGATCCCAGTTCAGGTCGTAGAAGACCTCGGTGACGCCCTGGGTGCCGAGCCACGCGACGTCCTCGCGGATCTTCTCCCAGGACCCGTCGAGCAGGCCCCGCTCGGGCCGGAAGAGCACGCCGCGGCACACGATGCGCAACTCGTCCGGGTCGCGCCCGGCCTTCTCCGCGCCCGCGCGCACCAGCGCCACGTCCTTGTGGATCTGGGTCAGGTCGTGCGCGCTGCGGCTGATCCAGCCGTCGGCGATCTCCCCGGCCCGGCGCAGCGCGGCCGGCACGGAGCCGCCGAGCAGGATGGGCACGCCGCCCGGCTGCACCGGCCGGGGCGCCATGCGGCTGGGCGGCACCGTGTAGAGCTCGCCGCCGAACTCGCTCACCTCGTCGCGGAAGAGGGTGCGCAGCGCGGCGACGTACTCGCGCGACCGCGCGGCCCGCTTGCCGCCCTGGGCGCCGGTGGCCGCGAACTCGGCCTCCGACCAGCCGGTGCCCAGACCCAGGTCGATCCGCCCGCCGCTGAGCACGTCCAGCGTGGCGACCTGCTTGGCGACGTACGCGGGCGAGACGAAGGGCAGATTGAGCACCGCCACCCCGAGCCGGATGCGCTCGGTCAGGGCGGCGGCGTAGCCCAGCGCCACCAGCGGGTCCAGCACGCTGCGATACACGGGCTCGAGCTGCTGGTCGGCCCCGACGAGGAGCCGCTGGAAGCTCCAGAGGGAGTCGTACCCCTCCCGTTCGGCCGCCACCGCGACCCGCCCGAGCGGGCCTGGCGTGGCCCACGTGCCCGACACCGGCAGTCCGAACCCGATCCGCATACTCCGAACCTAGTTCAGATCGCGGCGACGAGCGCGGCGAAGGGCCGCACATCGCCGGCCTCCTCGGGGTGCCACTGCACCCCGAGGACGAAGCGCCGCCCGGGGTCCTCGACCGCCTCGACGACCTCGTCGTCGGCCCAGCCGGTCACCGCGAGGGTGCCGGGCTTCTCGACCGCCTGGTGGTGGTACGAGTTCACCTCGGCGACCGGCCCGAACACGGCCTCGGCCCGGGAGCCGGGCGCGAAGCGGGCCGGGTGGGCGCCGTACACCCCGGGGGCCGGCTGATGCCGCTCGCTGCCCAGCAGGTCCGGCAGGTGCTGGGTCAGGGAGCCGCCGTAGGCCACGGCGAGCAGCTCCATGCCCCGGCACACGCCGAGGATCGGCAGGTCGGCCTCCAGCGCCGCGGCGAGCACGGCCAGCTCGCCCGCGTCGCGGTCGGGCCGGGTCTTCGTGGCCGGGTGCGCGGCCGCGCCGTAGCGGGACGGCTCGATGTCGGCCCCACCGGCCAGCACGAGGCCGTCGAGCCGGGCGACCAGGCCGGCCGCGTCCGCGGGGCCGCCGAGGTCGTCCGCGGGCAGCACGACCGGGCGCGCCCCGGCCGCCTGCACCATCCGCACGTAGGCCTCCGGGATCAGCACCGCGCGGGTGTCCCAGACGCCCCACCGGGCCGGCTCCGCGTAGGCGGTGATCCCGACGAGCGGCCGCGCGCTCACAGCGGCGTGACGTAGGCGCCGGTGATGCCGCCGTCGACGAGGAACGTCGAGGCGGTGATGAACGACGCGTCGTCGCTGGCCAGGAACGCGACCGCGCCCGCGATCTCCTCCGGGGTGCCGAAGCGGCCCATCGGCACGTGCACGAGGCGGCGCTGGGCCCGCTCCGGGTCCTTGGCGAAGAGCTCCATGAGCAGCGGGGTGGCGATCGGGCCGGGGCACAGCGCGTTGACCCGCACCCCCTGCCGGGCGAACTGCACGCCGAGCTCGCGGGTCATGGACAGCACGGCGCCCTTGGAGGCGGTGTAGGCGATCTGCGAGGTCGCCGCGCCCATGAGGGCCACGAAGCTGGCCGTGTTGATGATGGAGCCCTTGCCCTGGGCGAGCATGTGCGGGATGGCGTACTTGCAGCAGAAGTACACGCTGGTGCTGTTGACCTTCAGCACGCGCTCCCACGCCTCGAGGCCGGTGTCGAGGATGGAGTCGTCGTCGGGCGGGGAGATGCCGGCGTTGTTGAACGCGATGTCCAGCCGCCCGTAGCGCTCGGCGACGCCGTCGAAGAGGGCTTTGACCGCGGCCTCGTCGGCCACGTCGGCGGCGACGAACTCGCCGCCCACCTCCTCGGCGGCGGCCTTGCCGGCGTCCTCGTTGAGGTCGACCGCGACCACCTTGGCGCCCTCGGACGCGAAGCGCCGCGCGGTCGCGAGGCCGATGCCGCTGCCGGCGCCGGTGATGACCGCGACGCGGTCCTGCAGACGTTGCACCTAAACCTCCGTGCTGAAGAAGACGTTCTTGACTTCGCTGAACGCGGTGAGCGCGTCCGGGCCGAGCTCGCGGCCGAGACCGCTCTGCTTGACCCCGCCGAACGGGGTCCAGTAGCGCACCGAGGAGTGCGAGTTGACGCTGAGGTTGCCCGACTCCACGCCGCGGGCGACGCGGATGCCGCGGCCCAGGTCGCGGGTCCAGATCGAGCCGGACAGTCCGTACTCCGTGTCGTTGGCCAGCCGGATCACCTCGTCCTCGTCGTCGAAGCGCAGCACCGACAGGACGGGGCCGAAGATCTCCTCGCGCCAGTGCCGGTCCTGGGTGGAGCGGGCGGTGAGCACGGTCGGGGCCATCCAGTAGCCGGGGCCGTCGGGGGCGGTGCCGCGGAAGGCGATCGCGTCGTCGGAGACGAAGGAGCGCACCGTGTCGCGCTGGCCGGCCGAGATGAGCGGGCCCATCTGGGCGCTGTCCAGGGCCGGGTCCTCGCACCGGAACGCCTTGACCGACTCCTCCAGCAGCCCCATGAACTCGTCGTAGACGCTCGCCTGCACGAGCAGCCGCGACCGCGCGCAGCAGTCCTGGCCGGCGTTGTCGAAGACGGATCCGGGCGCGGACGCGGCCGCCTTGGCGAGGTCCGCGTCGGCGAAGACGATGTTGGCGCTCTTGCCGCCCAGCTCCAGGGTCACCCGCTTCACCTGCTCGGCGCAGCCGGCCATGATGCGCTTGCCGACCTCGGTGGAGCCGGTGAAGCAGACCTTGCGCACGAGCGGGTGGGTGACGAAGCGCTGACCCACGACGGAGCCCTTGCCCGGCAGTACCGTGAACACGCCCTCCGGCAGCCCGGCCTCCAGGGCCAGCTCGCCGAGCCGGATCGCGGTCAGCGGGGTGAGCTCGGCCGGCTTGAGCACCACGGTGTTGCCGGCCGCGAGGGCGGGCGCGAAGCCCCAGCCGGCGATCGGCATGGGGAAGTTCCAGGGCACGATGACCCCGACCACGCCGAGCGGCTCGTAGAAGGTGACGTCGAGCCCGCCGGCGACGGGGATCTGGCGGCCACTGAGCCGCTCGGGCGCGCCGGCGTAGAAGTTCAGCACGTCGCGGACGTTGCCGGCCTCCCAGCGGGCGTTGCCGATGGTGTGCCCGGCGTTGCGCACCTCGAGCTGGGCCAGCTCCTCGTTGTGCGCGTCGACCACGGCGGCGAAGCGGCGCAGCAGCCGCGCGCGGTCGCCGGGCGCGACCGCGCGCCAGGTGGCGAACGCGGCATGGGCGCGCTCGATCGCGGCGTCGGTCTCCTCCTCGGTCAGCGACGGAACCGTCGCGACGACCTCCTCGGTGACCGGCGAGATGACGTCGTGCATGGAGAACCTTCCTAGAGACGCTCGAAGCCGCGGGTCAGCTCCCAGTCGGTAACCGCCGCGTCAAACGCTGCCAGCTCGATGCGGGCCATGTTGGCGTAATGCGCGACGACGTCCTCGCCGAACGCCTCCCGCGCGGCCGCGCTGCCCTCCCACAGCTGCAGCGCCTCGCGCAGCGTGGCCGGCACCCGCGGGGCGGCGGCGTCCTCGTAGGCGTTGCCGGTGTACACGTCCTCCAGCGCCAGTCCCTCGCGGATGCCGTGCAGCGCGCCCGCGGCCATGGCGGCGATGGCCAGGTACGGGTTCACGTCGGCCCCCGGCACCCGGTTCTCGACCCGCATGGACGGGCCATGCCCGACGAGGCGCAGCGCGCAGGTGCGGTTGTCCACGCCCCAGCGCACCGCGGTTGGGGCGAACGAGCCGGCCTGGAAGCGCTTGTACGAGTTGATGTTCGGCGCGTAGAAGAGGGTGAACTCGCGCATCGTGGCCAGGATGCCGGCCATGGCGGAGGCGAACACCGGCGACAGGTGGTGCGGCCCGTCCCCGGCCACGGCCGGGCGTCCGTCCGCGACCGAGCGCAGCGAGAAGTGGATGTGGCAGGAGTTACCTTCGCGGGCGTTGGGCTTGGCCATGAAGGTGATGGAGACGCCCTCCTGCGCGGCGATCTCCTTCGCGCCGTTCTTGTACAGCACGTGCCCGTCGGCGTTGGCCAGCGCGGCGTCGTACCGGAACGCGATCTCGAGCTGGCCGAGGTTGCACTCGCCCTTGGCGCTCTCCGGCACGAGCCCGGCGCCGGCCATCTCGTTGCGGATCCGGCGCAGCAGCGGCTCCACGCGCGCGGTCTGCAGCAGCGAGTAGTCGGAGTTGAACAGAGTCACGGGGGTCAGGTCGCGGTACCCCCGCCGGAACGCGTCCTCGTAGGAGTCCCGGAACGCGATGAACTCGAGCTCGGTGCCCGTGTAGGCGGTGAACCCGGCGCCCCCGAGCGCGCCCAGCTGGGCCTGCAGGATCTGGCGGGGCGACGCGGTGACCGAGCCGCCGGACAGCAGCCGCAGGTCGGCGAGGACCAGCGCGGTGCCGGGGTGCCACGGGATTCGGCGCAGGGTGGCGAAGTCGGGGATCATCGCGAAGTCCCCGTAGCCGCCGGCCCAGGAGGACATCGCGTAGCCGTCCACCGTGTTCATGTCCACGTCGACGGCGAGCAGGTAGTTGCAGCCCTCGGTGCCGTGCGCGACGACGTCGGCCAGGAAGTGCGCGGCGTGGAAGCGCTTGCCCTGTAGCCGTCCCTGCATGTCGGTGACGGCCACGATGACGGTGTCGATCTCGCCCTCGTCAACGGCGATGCGCAGCTGTTCCACGGTCAACATCTGACGTCCCGTCCCCTAAAGGTCTGGAAAGAAACCATAAGCTCATCCGAGCAGGCCGCGCAACAGGGCCGCGGTGGCGTCGCAGTGCTGCTCCATCTCGCTGCGCGCCACGTGCGGGTCGCCGGCCAGGATCGCCTCGACCACGCGCTCGTGCTGGGCGTCGGAGTGGTCGAGGTTGCGCCGCAGCACCGGGATCGCCGCGAGGAGGCGGTCCAGGCGCAGCTGTACGTCGGCGATCGCGGCCGCCACCGACGTGGACCCGCCGGCCGCGGCGATCGCCAGGTGCAGCCGCGAGTCGTTGACCCGCCGGGTGAGCGGGTCACGCGTCCGCGCGGCGGCCAGGCACGCGACCAGGTGCGCGCGGTCGGGCGCGGCCAGCGCGCGGGTCGCGGCCAGCGCGGCCGCGCCCGGCTCCAGCACCCGCCGGAAGTCCAGCGCGTCGTGCAGCGCGTCGCCCATCTCCCGGGCCAGCTCCGCGGCGTCGCGGGCCGGCTCGGCCGCGGTGGGCTCCCCGTTGGCCCGGACCACGAACGTGCCGCCGGAGCGGCCCCGGCGCGACTCCAGGAACCCGGCCTCGCGCAGGGCGGCGATCGCCTCCCGCAGCGTGACCCGGCTGACCTGGAGCCGCTCCGCCAGCTCGCGCTCGGGCGGGAGTCGCTCACCTACCGGCACCAGCCCGAGCCGGATCGCCTGGGCCAGCCGGGCGACGGTGATCTCGAAGGCGTTGCCGCCCCGGACCGGCCGCCACATCGGCACGCCCGACAGGGGCTCCGCAGCCACCGGCATCCGACCTCCCCGCGACGGTCCCGGGCCGGCACGCGACCGCGCGGCCCGGAACCATCATCTCCTACTCCGTCACGGCCGCCGTGTCCTCGGCCACGGCCTCGTCGATGGTGCGGATCGGGCCCTTGAACCAGTGCTTGGCCGACACCGCCCACCACAGCGCGGCGCCGCCGATGACCAGCAACAGGGCCAGCGGCGCGTAGTTCACCGCGGTCCAGGTGAAGCCGTCGTTGCCCGGGACCGCGGCCGGCGTGAACGGCATGATGAAGTAGATCGACACGATGACGATCTCGATCACGGCGATCCAGCCGAGCACCTTGTACTTGCTCCCGAGCGTCCACGGCCCCGGCACGAACCGGTCGCCCATGCGCAGCCGCAGGTAGATCGGGATGAGGAAGGCGACGTAGAGGCCGATGACGGCGACGGAGACGACGGCGTAGAACGCGGTCGGCACGCCGGTCGGGCTCTTCCACAGGGCCGGCAGCGTCAGCACGAGGCCGGCGATCGAGGCGCCGACGATGGCGTTGACGGGGGTGCCGTTGCGGTCCACCTTGGACCACAGCCGCCAGCCCGGCACCGCGCGGTCGCGGCTGAACGCGTACGTCATGCGCGACATGCTGGTGATGCAGCTCATCCCGCAGAAGAACTGGCCGATCGTCGAGATGAGGATGACGGCCTTGAAGAAGCCGGGGCTCAGCGACGTCTCGAAGATGGCGCCGGAGAACCCGCCGGCCTTGGTGATGGCGTCCACGTCGGTCGCGGCGAAGAGGAACGACAGCAGCAGGATCCAGCCGCCGATGGCCGAGTAGAAGATCGACTGCCACAGCCCCCGCGCGGCCGCCTTCGAGGCGCCGAGGGTCTCCTCCGAGACGTGGGCACAAGCGTCGAAACCCGTGATGGTGTACTGCGTGAGGAGGAACCCGAACGGCAGCACCAGGAACCAGTAGGTGGCGTCGGAGTACCCGGAGTTGTTGAACCGCTGGGTGAAGACGAACTCGAGGCTCTGGTGCTTCTCGGGCACGAAGACCAGGATCAGCACGACCACGGCCGAGCCGAACACGTGCCACCACACCGAGACGTTCTGCAGCACGTCGATGATCGCGTGGCCCCAGATGTTGATGACCATGTGCGCGGACAGGATCACCACGAAGAGCAGGAACGTGAGGTACAGGTTCGTGCTGTCCCACGAGGTGTAGGCGTCCAGGACGAGGCTGAGGAAGGTGGCACAGCCGTAGTCGACCGACGCGGTGACGGCGACGAGGCCGACGAGGTTGAGCCAGCCGGTGAACCAGCCGTGCACCGGCTTGCCCATCCGGGCCGCCCACCAGTAGATCCCGCCCGCGGTCGGGTAGGCCGAGACCAGCTCCGACATGCAGAAGCCGATGATCAGGATGAAGATCGAGATGAGCGGCCAGCCCCAGGAGATGGCGATCGGGCCGCCGTTCATCCAGGCCTGGCCGAAGGTGGTGAAGCACCCGGCGAGGATCGAGATGATGGAGAACGAGATGGCGAAGTTGGAGAACCCGCTCCACTTGCGCCGCAGTTCCTGCTTGTAGCCCAGCTCGGCGAGACGCTTCTCGTCGTCATCGGCTTGAGTCGACGTAGCCGTCATGGGCACCTCCTATGTGTTGGGGGTGGGTGTGTTCCTTCCGGTCACCGTGCCGAGCAGGCGCCCGAGCCCGGGGTCCTCCAGCGCGTCGCGCGCCTGGCCCCACTTGTCGGCCGCCTCGGCGTCGTAGTCAAAGCCCACCGCATCCCCGCCGCGGGCGGCAGCGAGGAGTCCATGGTGGACGGTGAACCACAGCGCCCAGGTGACGTTGGACGCGATCTGGAACAGCCGGACCCGGGCCAGCAGCGCCGGCGTGAGCGCCTGGCCGAAGTAGGCGCCGGCCAGCCGGCCGGCCTGGTCCGGGTCGTAGTCCGCCTCGGCCGCGATGTCGCCGAGCTCGAACGCCGGGTCGTTGTTGCCGGAGAGCTGGTAGTCGACGATCCGCACGCCGCTGGACGTCGCGATGAAGTTCTCCGCGAGGAGATCGTTGTGGCACGGTACGGCGGGCAGCGCCGCCTCCGCGAGCGCCGCCCGGATCACGTCCACTGTGGACGAGTGGTCGGCGTACCCGCCCGGGAGCGGCAGGTCGTGCCGCGCGCAGACGCCCAGCAGCTCCTCCCGCTTGGCGAAGATGTCGAAGTCGTTGTCGAAGGCCGGCCCGGCGTGCAGCCGGCGGCACGCGAGCGCCAGCGCCGGAATCACCTCGGGGCGGCGCACCTCGGCCGCCGAGAGAGTGCGCCCGGGCAGGAACTCGAGCACGACCGCCGGGACGTCGGGCAGCACGGCGTAGACCTGGGCGCCGACGCTCGCCGCGGCCGCGCGGGTGTTGGCGATCTCCCGCTCGGGCGCGATGCCGAGCCCGGCCGCGGACACGGCCGGTTCGAGCACCCGCAGCACGTACGGCACGCCGTCGACGTCCACGCGGTACACGTGGTGCGACAGGCCGCCCTCGAGCCGGCGCCACTCGACCGCGCGGCCCACCCACGACGGGACCCGCTCCAGCAGGTCCGCGACCGACGGCACCGCACTCATGGCATCCGGCCCCTTCGCCGCGCCGAATTCGGGCGAAACCAGGCCTTTAACGCCTTTGGCCTGGCCAGCTCGAAGTGATCGGCGTCATAGTGGGACCGAGTTAACGCCGCTGTAAGCCGCCCGTCAAGAGCGATCCTCACGTTTACCAGCCGGAAACAGTTGGCACGCGTTCAGACCTTTTCCGCGGCACATCGCCGGGTTCACAATCATGCGATGTCGATCGAGACGGAGCCGCCCCGCGCCGCCCGCGCGGTCGTGATCGGCGGCGGCGTGGCCGGATGCTCCATCGCGTACCACCTCGCCCGCCTCGGCTGGACCGACGTGCTGCTGCTCGAGCAGCACGCGCTCACCGAGGGCACGACCTGGCACTCCGCCGGCTTCGTCGGCCAGCTGCGCTCGACGGTCAGCCAGACCCGCATGATCATGTACTCCTCCGGCCTCTACGCCGAGCTGCGCGAGCTCACCGGCCTCGACCCCGGCTGGCGCGGCGTCGGCGGCCTGCGCCTGGCCACAACGCCCGAGCGGGTCGAGGAGCTGCGCCGCCAGGCGAGCTCCGCCACCACCTACGGCCTGGACATGGCGCTGCTCGGGCCGGCCGAGACGCTCGACCGGCTGCCGCTGCTCAACGTCGCCGACGTGCGCCTGGCCGGCTGGCTGCCCGGCGACGGCTGGCTGGAGCCGGCCCGCCTGGCGGCCGCGCTGGCCGCCGGGGCCGAGCGCCTGGGCGTGCGCATCGTCACCGGCACGAAGGTCACCGGCATCGCCGTGGAGGGCGGCCGGGTCCGCGGCGTCATGACCCCGGCCGGCCCGATCGCCGCCGAGGTGGTCGTCAACGCCGCCGGCGCGGCCGCGGGCCACGTCGCCCGGCTGGCCGGCGTCGAGCTGCCGATCGTGCCCATCAAGCACCAGTACGTCGTGACCGAGCCGCTCCCGGGCGGCGCCTCGACCGACGCCGTGCCGACGGTGCGCGACCCGGACCGCATCGTGTACTTCCGCGGCGCCGACGACACCGCGCTGCTGGTCGGCGGCTACGTGCGCGAGCCCGCGCTCTGGCGCCCGGAGTCCGGCGCCCCGCTGGACGCGCCGCGCACCCTCTTCGAGCCCGACCTCGCCACCTTCGCCGAGTCGTGGGCCAACGCCCGCCACCGCGTCCCCGCGCTGCGCGAGCTGGACATGGCCCGCGTCGTGCACGGCCCGGAGGCGTTCACCCCGGACGGGGAGTTCCTGCTCGGCGAGACCCCGGTCGCCGGCCTCTGGGTGGCCGCCGGCTTCTGCGTGCACGGGCTGGCCGCGGCCGGCGGCGTCGGCAAGGTGATGGCCGAGTGGATCGCCGACGGCACGCCGGAGTACGACGTGTCCACGATGGACGTACGCCGCTTCGGCGCCCACAGCGCGTCGCGCCGCTGGGCGTCCGCGCGGGCGCTGGACGGCTACTCCCGCTACTACGACGTCGTCTACCCCGGCCAGGAGTGGGCGACCGCGCGGCCGCTGCGCCGCTCCGCCGTCTGGCCCCGGCTGGCCGGCCTGGGCGCCGCCCTGGGCGAGAAGGCCGGCTGGGAGCGGGCCAACTGGTTCGAGTCCAACGCCGCGCTCACCCCGCAGGCCCAGCGCCCCAAGGGCTGGGCCGGGCGGCACTGGTCCCCGGCGATCGCCGGCGAGGTGGCCGCGACCGCGTCGGCGGCCGGGCTGTTCGACCAGTCGTCCTTCGCCAAGCTCGACGTGCGCGGCCCGGGCGCGCTCGGCCTGCTGCAGCACCTGTGCGCCAACGACGTCGACCGGCCGGTGGGCGCCATGACGTACACCCAGATGCTCAACGCCCGCGGGGGCATCGAGGCCGACGTGACGGTCACCCGGCTGGCCGACGCCCACTTCCGCGTCGTGACGAGCACCGCCAGCGGCGTGCGCGACGCCGACTGGATCCGCAAGCACGCCCTGGCCGCGGGCGCGGACGCGCTCGTCGACGACGTCACCGGCGCCTACGGCTGCCTGTGCCTGTGGGGCCCCCGCGCCCGCGACGTCCTGCAGCCGCTCACCGACACCCCGCTGGACTTCCCGTTCATGCGGGCCGAGCGCCTCTTCGCCGGCCCGGTCCCCGTCCTCGCGCAGCGCGTCACGTTCGTCGGCGAGCTCGGCTGGGAGCTCTACGCCCCGACCGAGTACGTGCTGACCCTGTGGGACCTGCTGCTCGAGGCCGGCGACGGGTTCGGCCTGCGCCCGGGCGGCTACCGCGCGATCGACTCGATGCGGCTGGAGAAGGGCTACCGGGTGTGGGGCAGCGACCTCACCACCGACACGGACCCCTTCGCCGCCGGCCTGGGCCAGTTCGTGCGCCTGGACAAGCCGTTCCTGGGCCGCGAGGCGCTGCTGGCGGCGCGCGCGGCCGGGCCGCCCCCGCGCCGCCTGCGCTGCCTGGTGCTGGACGACCCGGGCACGGTCTGCCTGGGCGGCGAGCCGGTGCGCGTCAACGGCGTGCCGGCCGGGCGGGTCACGTCGGGCGGGTTCGGCTACCGGGTCGGCGCGTCGATCGCCTTCGCCTACCTGCCCGGGGACGTCCCCGCCGGCACCCCGGTCGACGTGAGCGTCTTCGACCGCTGGGTGCCGGGCGTGGTTCGCCAGGATCCGCTGTACGACCCCAACATGACTCGAATCCGCGGCTAGCCGCGCTGCTCCGGCCGGTCGATCACCCGGAGCCAGCCGCCGCCGGCCTGGCGGCGCACGACCTGCACGCGGCCGCCCGTGCCGTCCTTGGCCGCGGTCGACGTCAGCGCGAGGTCGCCGTGCCGGACGGTCGGCAGGGCGTCCTCCGGCTCGAACCTCGGCACGTGCTGGAGCATCGTCGCGAACACGGCCCGGATCGCGTCGTGCCCGACGGAGGTGCTCCCCGGCGGGTACGCGAGCACCGCGTCCGGCTCGTAGAGCTCGACGAGCCCGTCCACGTCGCCGGCGTTGGCCCGCTCGACGAACAGGCGGGTGATGTCCTCGGGAGTCTCGGCCTTGATGGTCATGTCTCCACCGTGCCGCACCCGCGCGCAGAACTCCAAGAACGGTTCCCGATCGGATCTAGAATCATCGGTTATGGAGCTGCACCAGCTGGAGTACCTCGTCGCGGTCGTCGAGGAGGGCGGCTTCACCCGCGCGGCCGCGCGCCTGCACATCGCCCAGCCCGGGGTGAGCGCGCAGATCCGCAAGCTGGAGCGGGAGCTCGGCCAGCCGCTGCTGGACCGCTCCGCCCGCGCGGTGCGCCCGACCGCGGCCGGGCGGGCCGTGCTGCCCTACGCCCGCGCCGCGCTGGCCGCCGTGGAAGGCGCCTGCCAGGCCGTCGACGAGCTGACCGGCCTCACGCGCGGGCGCGTCGCGATCGGCACCGTCACCTCGCACACCGTCGACCTGGCCGGCATCCTCGCGGACTTCAACGCCCGCCACCCGCTGGTCGAGATCACGCTGGTCGAGGACGCGTCCGAGCGGCTCGTCGACGACGTGCGCGAGGGCCGCCTGGACGCGGCAATCGTCGCCCTCGGCGCCGCCGACCCGGACGGCCTGGACGTCCACGTGGTCACCGACGAGGCCATCGACGCCGCCGTGTGGCCCGGGCACGAGCTCGCCGGCCGGGACACGATCCCGCTCACCGCGCTGCGCGACCGCGCGCTGATCTGCCTGCCGCGCGGCGGCGGCATCCGCGCGATCCTCGACGAGGCGTGCGCGGCGGCCGGCTTCACGCCGCGGGTGGCGTTCGAGGCGGGCTCCCCCGCGGTGCTGGAGCAGCTGGCCGCGCGGCGCCTGGGCGTGGCCATCCTGCCGTCCTCCATCGCCCGCCACCGCGCGCACCTGCACGCGCTGCGCATCGTCCGCCCGTCTCTGCGCGGGCGCCTGGGGCTGGCCTGGCGGCGCTCCGGCCCGACCAGCCCCGCCGCGGCCGCGTGGCTCGCCCACGCCCGCGCGTCGCTCTAGAAGGGCACTGCCCTTTCCTCACCGTGCCCTAGAAGGGCACTGCCCCTTCCTCACCGCGCCCTAGAAGGGCACCGCCCCTTCCTCACCGCGCCCTAGAAGGGCACCGCCCCTTCCTCACCGCGCCCTAGAAGGGCACCGCCCCTTCCTCACCGCGCCCTAGAAGGGCACTGCCCCTTCCTCGTCGAAGAAGCCGCCCGTCGGCCCGTCGTCGGGCAGCGTCGCGAGCCGGATCGCCGCGACCGCGCCCTGCCCCGGCGTGCGCGGCCCCGCGTGCCCATTCAGGTCGGTGGCGCAGTACCCGGGGTCCGCGACGTTCACCTTGATCGACGTCCCCCGCAGCTCGTTGGCGTACGCGAGCGTCACCGCGCTCAGGGCCGACTTCGAGGAGTTGTACGCCAGCAGGGGATTGCGCGCATACACGTGCTCCGCGTCCGCGGCGTACGCGAGCGACCCCAGCCCGCTGCCGAGGTTCACGATCCGCGCCGCCGGGGCCCGCCGCAGCGCCGGCAGCAGCGCGTTGGTCACGGCCACCACGCCGAACACGTTGACGGCGAAGGTGTCCCGCAGCATCTGCACCGGGATCCCGCTCGGCGGCGCCCCGCGCTCCAGCAGGATGCCGGCGTTGTTGACGAGGACGTCGAGCACCTCGATCCCCTCCGCGAGACGGGCGATCGAGTCCTCGTCGGTCACGTCGAGCGGCACCGCGGTCGCCCCGATCGCCTCGGCCGCCTCCTTGCCGCGGATCGGGTCGCGGGCCCCGAGCAGCACCTCGAACCCGACGTCGCGCAGCCCCCGGGCGATCTCCAGCCCGATGCCCTTGTTGCCCCCGGTGACGAGGGCGGTCTTGGTCGTCATGGCTCCAACCGTCGGGCGCGGGGGCGCCCGGCGGGAGAGACGCGGCGAACATCGGATCGCCGGTCCCTGGTTCGGGCGGGCGGGATCGCGCAGCATGGAACACATGAACCGGGCGCTGCTGGCCGACTTCCTGCGGGACCGCCGGGCGCGGGTCAGCCCGTCCGACGCGGGCCTGCCCGCGGGCACGCGCCGCCGCACGCCGGGCCTGCGCCGCGAGGAGGTCGCCCGGCTGGCCGGCATCTCGGTGGACTACTACGCGCGGATGGAGCAGGGCCGCGGCCCCCGCCCGTCGCGGCAGGTGCTCGCCGCCCTCGGCCGGGCGCTGCGGCTGTTCGAGGACGAGCGCGCGTACCTCTTCCAGCTGGCCGGCGAGCAGCCCGGCCCGCCCTCCGGCCCGAGCCAGATCGTCTCGTCCGGCATCCGCCACCTCCTCGACCGGCTCGACGACACCCCGGCGTTCGTGATCGACGCGAAGTACGACCTCCTGGCCTGGAACGCGATGGCGGTCCGGCTGATGGGCGAGCCCCCGCCCGAGCGCAACATGATCTGGAACGCCTTCTGCGGCCCCTGGCCACTGACCCCGGACTCCCCGCCCGAGGCCCTGGCCTTCGCCGACGAGTCGCTGGCCGACCTGCGGGCGGCGTCCGTGCGGTACCCGGACGACGAGGGCATCCGCTCCCTGATCGCCCGGCTGCACGCCGCCAGCCCGGAGTTCACGCGCCGCTGGAACGAGCACCGGGTGTGCGTGCGGCGGACCACGGTGAAGACCCTGACCCATCCCGTGCACGGCGAACTGGTCCTCGAGTGCCAGCTGCTGCACGCCGACGAGCAGGGCCAGCGGGTCGTCTTCTACACCGCGGCCCCCGGCACCCACGCCGCTGACGTGCTGTGCGGCCTGCGTGGGCGCATTCCATCGATATGATGACGGCATGCCGCGCCCGGAACTGATTCCTCTGCCCGCCGCGGACGCGGTTACGTTCCGTCCCGGCTTCTGGCGCTCGTTCGGGTTTGCGCTGACGATATCCGCGGCGGTGTCTTCTGTGCTGCTCATCGCTTTGGCGGCGGCACCCGTCCCGATGTCCGTGGCGCAGTGGCTGGTGCTGGGCGGCAACACCCTTGCCGGATCGATCACCTACGCCGCGACGTTCGCCCTGCTGCGCTGGCGGTGGTGCCGGGACTGGCTGCGGATCTCCAGTGCCGGCCTGGAGCTGGCCAGTCAGGGCTCGTATCCGATGCTGGTGCGGTGGCCGGCGCTGGAGACGGTGCGCCTCGTCCGGCGCTGGGGCACCCCGTCGCTGGAGGCGACACCGACCGGACCACACGGTGTCGCGGTCCCCGCCGGTAGCCCGTCGATGCCACGACCCAGGACCCACGACGGTCGCGACACGTTCACCGTCGTGACCTGGCTGACGCAACCCGGCCGCGCCGCGCTGCGCTCCGCGCTGGAGCGCCACCTGCCGCCCGCCGCGATGCCCGCACCGTAGGCGGGTCCGCGGCCGTGCCGCCGGGGCCGCGGCCGTGCCGCTCAGGCGACCCGCGTGGCGTCGGGATCGGCGGCGACCGGCCGGGTCACGGTCGCATCCGGGTCGTCGCCCACCCGCCGGGTCGGCTCGTCCTCGGCATTGCGCCGCGCCGCATCCGGCCCGGCGAACTCGGAGGCCCGCTCGGACTGGTGGCTGAGCCGGACGGTGAGCAGCGCCGCCTGCCGCGCGATCCCCCCGACCACCGCCGGCACCAGCGGCAGCAGCCAGTCCGCGACCACCCCGGTGGCCGGCAGATGCACGATGATCAGCGCCGCGAACGCGGCCGCCGCCCCCTCGGCGAACCCGCGCCAGGCCCCCCGCCCGGCCGCCGAGGCCGCCTCGCGCCGGGGCGTCCGCGCGTTGAGCGCCTCGGCCGCGGCGAGGTCCCGCCGCCCGAGATTGAACCCGAACACCCCGCTGGCGGCGGACAGCCCGAGCACGGTGGACACCAGCCAGCTGCGCAGGAGCAGGTACGAGAGCCCCAGCACCGCCCCGCCGGCCACCACCGCGAGCAGCGCGCGCAGCCACTCCTTCTTGTCGCCGGGGTACCAGTAGTACCGGGTCGTGTTCGGCCCGATCTGCCGGGTCATCTGGCCCATCCGAGCATCCCCTCGTTCGGCCGCCTGCGTTGGGGGGTCCCTCGTTGATCATGCGCCCCGGACGGGCGATTTGTCCGGGATTAGAACAAAACCGTCGCGAACGTGCCGACCTGTTGGAACCCGCAGCGCTCGTACACGCGCCGGGCCGCCGTGTTGTAGTCGTTGACATACAGGCTGACCGATGGCGCCACCCTGCGCAACGCGTCTCTCACCACGGCCGCGATCCCCGCCGTGGCCAGCCCGTGCCCGCGCAGCTCGGGATCGGTCCAGACCCCCTGGATCTGGGCGGTGTGCCGCGTGACCACCGCCAGCTCCGCCTTGAAGATCACCCGGCCGTGGTGAAACCGCGCGTAGGCCCGCCGCGCCCGCACGAGCTCCCCGATCCGCTCGCGATAGGACCGCTCGCCGCCGTCGGCGGTCGGCGAGACCCCGACCTCCTCGGTGTACATGGCGACGGCGGCGGGGAACAGCGCGTCGATCTCGTCGGGCCGGACCAGCCGGACCTCGGGATCGGGCGCGATCGGCGACGGCGAGCTGATCGCCATGAGTGGCTGGTTGGGCCGCACGTCCCGGGAGGGCCCCCACGTCGGCACGAGGTGGGACCAGAGTCCGAGCACCGCGTCCGCCGACCCGACGATCGACGAGCATCCGCGCGGCTCGCCCGCCACCATCTCGGCGAAGGCCGCCACCGCGGCCGTGGACGCATGCACGGGGATGAGGTTCGCGCCGATCCAGCACAGCGACTCGAGGTTGCGCCGCGACCCGTAGCCGAAGATCCGCGCGTCCTGCCGCCACCAGGCCAGACCGGCCATCGACACGCGCTCGGCGACCTGGGCTCCTCCGAACGGGTCTCGATCGAGCAGCCGCTCCACCGACCCGCGCTCGGCGTCGCCGAGCAGTCGCGCTGCCACCGTCAGCATGCGTACCAGCCTGCCAGATCCGTCGGGGTACGGCTGCACATACCCTCGGGCCAGTGAACGGCGCGCCGCCGGGCGGCCGCGCGCTCGCCCAGGCCCGCTTCACCCCCGCGGAGTACTGCCCCGCAACCCCAGGCTCCCACAACCCTAACCATTTTGAGCGACCGGCAAACCACCACTCGCCGCCGCGGTCGCCCCGGGCCGCGGCGCGCTTTCTCAGCGCGTTCCGGGGCCAGGGGCCGCGTCCTCCAGAGGGGCCGGCGACGGGTGAGGGTACTCAGGCGTCGGACCCCGGCGGCGGCGCGCTGCTCAATCCACCGTAACAGATGGCTCCAAGTTGACCTTGGGTGGAAATGCGCAGCGTGACGGCGCCCCTAGTGCACGGTGACCGACGGGCCCACGCCGCGCAGTTCCTCCGGCAGGTCGACGCCCAGTTCCTCGGCCAGGCGCAGGGCCTCCTCGACCAGGGTCTCCACGATCTGCGACTCCGGGACGGTCTTGATGACCTGGCCCTTGACGAAGATCTGGCCCTTGCCGTTGCCCGACGCCACGCCCAGGTCGGCCTCGCGGGCCTCGCCGGGGCCGTTCACCACGCAGCCCATGACGGCGACGCGCAGGGGGGCCGGGAAGCCGTCCAGCGCGGCGTGGACCTGGTCGGCCAGGGTGTACACGTCGACCTGGGCGCGGCCGCAGGACGGGCAGGAGACGATCTCCAGGCCGCGCTCGCGCAGGCCCAGGGACTCCAGGATGGCGTTGCCGACCTTGATCTCCTCGACCGGCGGGGCGGAGAGGGAGACGCGGATGGTGTCGCCGATGCCCTCGGCCAGCAGGGCGCCGAAGGCGACGGAGGACTTGATGGTGCCCTGGAAGGCCGGGCCGGCCTCGGTGACGCCCAGGTGCAGCGGGTACTCGCACTGCTCGGCGAGCTGGCGGTAGGCGCGGATCATCACGACCGGGTCGTTGTGCTTGACCGAGATCTTGATGTCGCGGAAGCCATGCTCCTCGAACAGGGAGCATTCCCACAGCGCCGACTCCACGAGGGCCTCGGCGGTGGCCTTGCCGTGCTTCTCCAGCAGCCGCTTGTCGAGGGAGCCCGCGTTCACGCCGATGCGGATGGGCACGCCGGCGTCGGAGGCGGCCTTGGCGATCTCCTTGACCTTGTCGTCGAACTGGCGGATGTTGCCCGGGTTGACGCGGACCGCGGCGCAGCCGGCGTCGATGGCGGCGAAGACGTACTTCGGCTGGAAGTGGATGTCGGCGATCACCGGGATCTGCGACTTCTTGGCGATGGCCGGCAGGGCCTCGACGTCGTCCTGGCTCGGCACGGCGACGCGCACGATCTGGCAGCCCGACGCCGTGAGCTCGGCGATCTGCTGCAGCGTGGCGTTGACGTCCGCGGTGAGTGTGGTGCACATCGACTGGACCGACACCGGTGCGCCGCCACCGACGGGCACCGAGCCGACCATGATCTGACGGGACTTGCGCCGGGGCGCCAGCGAGGGCGGCGGCACTGCGGGCAGGCCGAGGCTGACAGCGGTCATAGGGATGCGCCCTTACCTTCGCGTGAGGAGAACGAGCATTACTTCAGCGTGATCGGGTTGACGAAGTCGGCGGTCACCGTCAGCAGGACGAAGACGCCGAGGACACCGATCACGGCCAGCGTGATCGGCGCCAGCTTGTAGTAGTCCACGCGGCCGGGGTCGGGGCGGCCCATCCGGGCCGCGATGAAGGACCGCACGCGCTCGAACCAGGCGATCGCGATGTGCCCGCCGTCCATCGGCAGCAGCGGGAACAGGTTGAAGATGCCGAAGAACAGGTTCAGGGTCGCGAACAGCGACAGCAGGGTCGCCCAGTCGCCGGCCTCGAACAGCTCGCCACCGATGCGGCTGGCGCCGACCACGCTGACGGGGGTGTTCGGGTCGCGCTTCTCGCCGAAGATGGCCTTGAACAGGTTCGGGACGCGCTCCGGGATGCCCTTGAGCGACTCGAAGGTCCGCTCGACGAGGGTGGCGGTGGCCGAGAACGTCTGGCCCGCGCCGTCGACCGGGCCGTACCGCAGGACCGGCAGGTCGGTGGTCTTGTACGCGACGGTGATGCCGAGCAGCCCGCCCTGCTCCAGGTCGTCCTTGGTGATCTGGTCGGCGGTCTTGCTCGGGTCGACGTCGGACTTGATCCGCTCGGCGACCGGGATATCGGCGTTGCCGGAGAGGGTCTGGTCGCCGCGCTTGTACTGCACCGCGACGTTCTTGCCGGCGTCGGCCTTGAGCTCGTCGCGCAGCGCCTGGTTGCCCTGGATCTGCTTGCCGTTGACGGCGAGGATCACGTCGCCCGGCTGCAGGCCGAGCTGGGCGGCCGGGCTCTTGGGGTCCTTGTCCTTGTCGCACGCCTTCTGGGTGTGCGTCGCCGGGTCGATCTCGAACTTCGTGCTGACGCACTGGGCGACGCTGCCGACGCGGACCGGCACCTGGTTGATCTTGTTGCCGTCCGGGATGCCGACGAAGGAGAAGAGGATCCACAGCACGATCAGGGCGAGCGCGAAGTGGGAGATCGACCCCGCGGCCATGACGATCGTGCGTTTCCACACCGGGAAGCGCCACATGGCCTTCGGGTCATCGGCGCCCGATTTGCCGGTCTCGGGGTCGATGTCCTCCTCGGCCGGGGTCATGCCGACGATCTTCACGAACGCCCCGAACGGGAGGGCCTTCACGCCGTACTCGACGCCGTTTCGCTTGAACGCGAAGATCGTCGGGCCGAAGCCGATGAAGAACCGGGTCGCCTTCATCCCGAACCAGCGAGCGGTCCAGAAATGGCCCATCTCGTGCAGGGACACGGCGATCAAGATGCCCAGGGCGAACAGGACGATGCCCAGCGCGAAGGTCATCAGGCCCCTCTCCGGTCGGCGCCCGACGCGATGAGCGCACGGGCGTGGGCCCGCGCCCAGGTTTCGGCGGCGAGCACGTCATCGACGGTACCTGGTTCGGCGAAATCCGGGGCCTCGGCCAAGGTCCGCTCGAGCGTCTCCACGATGCCGAGGAACGGCAGATCACCCGCCGTGAAGGCGGCGACACACTCCTCGTTGGCCGCGTTGTAGATCGCCGGGCGACACCGGCCGGCCTCCCCGGCTGCCTTGGCCAGGGCCACCGCCGGGAACGCCTCCTCGTCGAGGGGCCGCAGCTCCCAGGTGTGGGCGGTCGTCCAGTCCACGGCCGGCGCGGCGTCGGGCACGCGGTCGGGCCAGCCGAGGGCGAGCGCGATCGGCAGGCGCATGTCGGGCGGGCTGCACTGGGCGAGCGTGGAGCCGTCGGTGAACTCGACCAGGGAGTGGATGACCGACTGCGGGTGAACCATGACCTGGATGGCGGAGTACGGCACGCCGAACAGCTCGTGCGCCTCGATCACCTCCAGCCCCTTGTTCACCAGCGTGGCGCTGTTGATCGTGACGACGGGCCCCATGTCCCAGGTCGGGTGGGCGAGGGCCTCCTGCGGCGTGACGCCGACGAGCTGCTCGCGGGTGCGGCCACGGAAGGCGCCCCCGGAGGCGGTCAGCACCAGGCGGCGGACCTCGTCGCGGGTGCCGCCGCGCAGGGCCTGGGCGAGCGCGGAGTGCTCGGAGTCGACCGGGACGATCTGGCCGGGCTTGGCCGCGGCGCGCACCAGGGGGCCGCCGGCGACCAGGGACTCCTTGTTGGCCAGGGCCAGGGTCCGTCCGGCCCGCAGCGCGGCCAGCGTGGGCGCCAGGCCGAGCGAGCCGACCACGCCGTTGAGCACCATGTCGCAGGGCCACTCGGCCAGCTCGGTCATCGCGTCCGGCCCGGCGAGGATCTTCGGCAGCCGGAAGCCGCCGGTCGCCCAGCCGCGGCGCTGGGCCTCGGCGTAGAAGGCGAGCTGCAGGTCCTGGGCGACGGAGGCCCGGGCCACGCCGACGGCATCGACGCCGAGCTCGAGGGCCTGGCGGGCCAGCAGGTCGACGTTGCCGCCGCCGGCCCCGATCGCGACGACCCGGAACCGGTCCGGGTTGCGGCGGATGATGTCGATCGCCTGGGTGCCTATGGACCCGGTCGAGCCGAGGAGCACGATCTCGCGAGGGATCACCCCTTCATTGTGTCAGGCCGCCACGGGGCCGGACCGCGCCCTGCACACACCGCCCGGGAAACCTTCACAGGATCCGCCGTCCACTGTGGATCAAACGCGGCGACGCGGCCGGCGATCTCCCCCCGCCGGCCGCATCACTCATGCCTTCCCAAGCCCCCGCTGGAACTGATCAACAGCGGTACGAGCTGGGCAAACGCGACGCGCACAACGCGCGCCCCCATTCATCAGCGCGGTGAATCCCAGATGCCGTCCCCGTTCGTACGCATGTTTCAAATTATAGATCATCATAGCTGGCCCGGCAAACGATTTACGGCGCCAGCCGGTGCAGGTCCCGCGGGAAGAGCGTGGTCTCGCGCACGTTGGCCGCCCCGGTGAGCCGGGCAAGGAACCGCTCCAGCCCGATGGCGAAGCCGCCGTGCGGGGGCATGCCGTGCCGGAACGCGGCCAGGTACCCGTCGAGGCCCTCCGCCTGCGGCCCGAGCGCGGCGAGGTAGTCGGCGTAGCGGTGCAACCGCTGCCCGCCGGTCACCAGCTCCATCCCCCGGAACAGCAGGTCGAACGAGTTCGACCAGCGCGGGTCGGACGGCTGCGGGTGCGTGTAGAAGGGCCGTTTGGCCATCGGGTACCCCTCGACGTACACGAAGTCGGACCCGTGCTCGGCCAGCGCCCACGCCCCGATCGTCCGCTCGTGCTCGGGCGCGAGGTCGGGCTCGTCCGGCGCCGCCCCGGCGATCTTCAGCGCCTCCGTGAAGTGCACCACCGGGATCTCGCCGGGCAGCCGCACCTCGCTCAGCCCGGCGGCCTCCGCCATCGCCCGCACCACCCGGGACAACACCGCCATCACGTCCCGGTGGTCGCGCACGAACCCGAGCTCGGCGTCGAGCGACGTGTACGTCGCCAGGTGCCGCGACGTGTCGTGCGGCTCGGCCCGGAACACCGGCCCCACCTCGTAGACGCGCTCGAACACCCCGACCATCGTCTGCTTGTAGAACTGCGGCGACTGGGCGAGGTACGCCGGCCGCCCGAAGTAGTCGAGCGCGAACACGTTCGCCCCGCTCTCCGTCGCCGATCCGACAATCTTGGGCGTGTGCACCTCCGTGAACCCGAGCCCGTCGAGCGTGGCCCGGAACGCCTTGACCGCCGCCGCGGACGCCGCGAACACGGCCCGTCGCGCAGGGTGACGCAGGCTCACCGCGGCATGGTCGAGCAGCGCCGGCAGCCCCGCCTCGACGGCCGGCCGGAACAGCTCGACGGGCGGCGGCTCCGCCTCCGACAGCACCTCGATCCCCTCGTACGCCACCTCGAACCCGCCGGGCGCGACCGGGTTGGCCACCACCCGCCCGGTCACCTCGACCACGGACTCCTCCCCCGGCACGGCCACCCCGGGCGGCACCACGACCTGAGCCAGCCCGGCCCGGTCGCGCACGATCAGGAACGTGACCTTGGCCAGCACCCGCCGGCGATGCACCCAGCCACAGAGCCGGATCGACGCCCCGGTATGGGCGGACAGTTCGGCGGACAGCACGCGGTACGACATGAAACACCTCCTGGAAAGGGACGCTCCCCGGAGGTGTGGGCGATGGGGCCGGTCGCGGTGCCACCACACCTTCGCCGCGGCGGGACACCGTGGCCTCGATCGGCCCGATGACGAGGGGCCGGCCCGGCGGGGCATCAACGGCGGTCGTCACTCGCCGCCCCGCACCAAGAAGAATGCCGCCTGCGCCGCCCCCGCGCGACGCAAATTCCCGCTCGGGTGAAGAGCCTTTGCATGGCTCCGGTCCGTGCAACCAGGGGGCCGTTGCTCCCGTCAGACACCGGTCGGCCCTGGGGGGGCCTCCCTGCCAGCGCCGCCGTGCCAAGACCCGCGACGACTCCCACGCCAAGATCAAGCCAGATAAGTCGGGCGCTGGCGCGCCACGACTTATCCGATTTATACCCCGACACCGTATAAATCCGACAAGTCGTGGCACGGAGTGCCCGACTTGTCGGAAAAGCCCGATCCCGGCGGCTCGGTCAGCCGGTGAGCTCGGAGCGGCTCGCCGTCGCGACCCGGGCGCCGCCCAGGTCGGCCTGGTGACCGGCGGCGCTGCCCGCGTCGAAGCCGCCCCCGCTGAGCCGCCGGCGGCGGCCGGTCCTGACGTTCGGGTACTGCTCCTGCACGGCCAGGTCGACCGCGTGCTCCCGGTCGGCGAGGACGAGGGCGGTGCCCGGCGCCTCGGGCTCGGACAGGCGCGCGGCGGCGGCCTCGAAGCGGTGGGCGATGGCGGCGCCGAAGCCGACCAGCCACGAGCGGCGCCAGGCGGCGGGCTGCTCCCCGGCGGGCACCGGCTCCCGGAGCAGCCCCCGGGCGGCCTGGACCAGCAGCGAGGCGAACAGCAGCTCGGCGCCGGCCACGTCGGACTCGAAGCCGAAGAGGTGCACCGACACCCGCAGGCCGTCCGCGGCCCGCCGCTCCAGGCGGATCGACCGGCAGCGCAGGGCAGCGGCCACCACGTGCAGCAGGTAGGCCTTCTCGCGCAGGTACGGCGCGGACAGCTCGACCAGCCGGTTGCCGACGACCGGCGCACGCTCCTCGCGGGCGTCGAGCAGGGCCTGGTCGATGCCGTACTTGGCGACGAGCGCGAGCGCCTTGGCCGTCAGGGCCTCGGCCTCCTCCGGCGTGCACGCCGGGTCCTCGGCCTTGGCCAGCAGCTTGCGGACCTTGTCGAGCACGGCCGCCTATTCGCCGCCCGCCGCCGCCTCGACCGGCTCGCCGCCCATGGGGGCCACACCCGACGTTCCGGCGTCCGGGTCGGCACCGGGGGCGGGGGTGCCGGCCGGGCGGGAGCGCAGCTCGTGGCCCACGCTCGTCAGGCAGCGGCCGCTGGGCAGGTCGAACTTCCAGCCGTGCAGCTGGCAGGTGAGCGTCTTGCCGTCGACGATGCCGAACCGGGTCAGGTCGGCCTTGAGGTGCGGGCAGCGGCGCTGGACGACCCAGTCGCCGAGCTTGATGTCCTCGGCGTCGGGCTTCTGCTCGGCGAACCAGCCCTCGGCGTACTGCAGGCGCTCCTCGGAGAGGCACTTGAAGAACGAGTAGACGAACTCGTTGTACTGCCCGATGCGCGCGGCCGAGAAGCGGCAGGACAGGAAGAGCGAGTTGACCCAGTCGACCTCCTCGATGAACAGGAGGTGCTCGATCAGCGCGCGCTCGGTGCGGAACCGGTAGCGGACCTTCTCGTCGTCGTAGTGGCGCACCTCCTTGCCCGGGAAGTCGACCACGATCGACTCGACGGACTCGCCGTCGTAGCCGACGAGGTCGAAGCGGACCGGGCCGCCGACGCCCTTGGCGAGGTACACCGACTCGTCCAGCAGCGGCTCGATGCGCCGCTTCATCTCGGCCAGCACGTCGACCTCGGGGTGCCGCCAGCTCGCCTTGGCCGCCTCGATCACCGGGCGCTTGCGCTCGCGCATCTCCTCGAGGTGCTCGCGCTTGTGCGCGAAGAACTCCTCGACGTCGGTCGGGTGGGTCGTCTCGGCCGAGTCGGCGGTGAGCTCCATCACGGAGCCGGGCAGGAGCACGGTCGAGTTGGTGCCGCCGACCTTGGCGTACTCCTGCTGGAACACCCACTGGTCGGGGAAGATGTTGCCTTCGTCACCGAAGATGTCGTTGAACTGCCACAGCTCGTCGTCGAGGAAGCACGGCGGGCCGGCGATCGGGATGACGTTGGACGCCTTGAGGTCGTCGATGTAGCGGAAGGTCCGGTCGAACTGCCGGTCCCGCTTCTGCTTGCCGAAGGCCCGCTTGGCCGCCTCGGGCAGCTCGTAGACCATCGGGTACCAGATCGCGCCGGAGAACTGCAGCAGGTGCGCGTGGACGTGGCCCAGGGCGTGGAACGTCGTCAGGTCGGTCGGGCGGGCGTCGTTCTGGTTGAGGACGCGCACGCCGTCGTACTCGACCCACAGCGACGAGTCGCCGATCGGCCCGTCGGTCGGCGAGGTCAGCGCCTGGATCATGACCTTCAGGCCGCCGTCGAGCTCGTGCACCTGGTTGGTCTTCGTCTCCAGGAAGCGGGTGAAGCCCAGCGCCTCGAGCTCGTCGCGCATCTCGCTGGTCGGGAACTCCGGCAGCAGGACGGTCGCCTTCTTGGACACGAACCGCCGCAGGTGCTCGGCGTCGAAGTGGTCGCGGTGCAGGTGGGAGACGTAGAGGTAGTCGCAGTCGCCGAGGGCCTCCCAGTCCAGCTGGGAGTTGTCGGGGAAGGGGAACCACGAGGCGAAGTAGGCGGGGTTGACCCACGGGTCGCACAGGATGCTCCCGGCCGGCGTGTCGATGCGCAGGCTGGCGTGGCCGGTCCCGGTAATACGCACCGCGTTATCCTCCTCGTCGGTACCGCACGTTGCGTTCCGACGCTACCCGACCGACCCGCAACCATCCGTGGCGGTGCCGCATGACAGACTTTTGGTAGGGAGCCTCGCTCCCGCACCACGATCGCCGAAAGGACGAAGCAGTGTCCGAGCACGAGCCAGTGACCTCGCCCGACCAGCACAAGCCGGGCAACCCGCGCGCGGCCCGCATCGGCGCGGGCGTGTCGGCGGTGATCCTGCTGACGATGCTCGTCGGCAACCACCGCGGCCACGTCGAGGACATCTTCATCATCGTCAGCGCCGGCGTGCTGATCCTCGCGCTTGTCGGCGACTGGGTGCTGCGCCGCAACGGCCTGCGCTGACGCTCTTGGCACCACGGCCCTGGCAGGGAGGCCCGCCAGGGCCGTCCGCTTCGCCAAGTCTGGCTCGATGAGGCTTCGCTCTGATCGACCCAGACCAGGCGCTGACGGCAGCAACGGCGCCCTGGTTGCGCGAACCGGAGCCAAGCAAAAGCTCTTTGATCTCATACACCCGCAAGGGCAAGCTCACGCTGCGCGACTGCGAGTGAGTGTCATGTTTCGAACTGTGCACACGAAAAGGGCGCGGCCGGATGTCCCGGACGCGCCCTTTTCGCACGTGTCGTGATCGGTCAGCGACGCCGCGTGACGATGTCGCGGACCTCCTTGAGTGCCGCGTCGACCTCGGCCTCGAAGTAGCCACCCGGCACCAGGTTGAAGTGCGACGGGTCCAGGTCGCCGTCGGTCAGCGGGCCGCCGCGGCCGGTCAGCGAGGCCATCACGCCCTCGAAGAGCCGGTCGACCTGCGCGCGGTCGTAGCCGCTGCCGAAGCGGCGCAGCTGGAACGTGCGGCGCAGCTGGTCGATGCGGGCCACCTCGGTCGACTGGTGCTGGACCGGCGGGGCGCCCTGGGGGCCGCCGTACGGGTCGCGGTCGGCCGGCGCGCCGTACGGGTCGCGCTCCGGGGGGGCGCCGTAGGGGTCGCGCTCCGGCGGGGCGCCGTAGGGGTCGCGCTCCGGCGGGGCGCCGTACGGGTCGCGGTCGGGCATAGGTGCGCCGCCGTAGGTCGGGGGCTCGGGGCGGTCCATGCGGATCTCGGCCGTCATGTCCGCGCGCTGGCCGCGAGGGCCCTGGTCGTAGCCGCCGCGGTCGTCGTCGAAGGCCCCGCCGTAGGTGGGCTCGTCGTACCGGCCGTAGCCGGCGTCGCGCGGCGCGCCGGCCGGGGGCTGGCCCGGACGCTGGGGCAGCGGGGCGCCGGGCGGCGGCGGGGCCATGCGGTCCATCGGCCGGTCCATGGGCGGCGGGCCCATCCGGTCCATCGGGGGCGGGCCCATGCGGTCGGCGCCGGGCGGGGGCCCCATGCGGTCCTGCGGCGGGGGCGCCATGCCGACCCGGTCGGGCATGCGCTGGGGCTCCATGCGGTCCGGGCGCTCCGGCATGCGCTGCGGCTCCATGCGCTCGGGCATGCGCTGGGGCTCCATGCGGTCCGGGCGCTCCGGCATCCGCTGCGGCTCCATGCGCTCGGGTGCCATGCGCAGCTCGCCGCTGCGGGAGTCCAGGGCCCGGCCGAAGCCGCCGCTGCCGCGCTCCTCGTGCTCGGCCAGCTGGCGCTCGACCCGGTCGAGGTGCAGGTCCACCTGCCACTCGTCGTATCCGCCGAAGCGGACGCGGAAGACCACGTCGTGGACCTCCTGGGCGCTCACCGGCGCACCCATCGGGTCTCCGGAGAGGGTTGCTTCCACCCGGTCGAGGAACGAGTCGACCTCGTCGACCTTGTATCCCCGACGCATCGCACGGCGCCGGAACCGCTGACCCTGACTCACTGTGTCTCCTCGTTCGCTCGCCGTGCTAGCAAGCCGCTTTCACGCTCTCCCACCTTGCCACCTCCGGAGGCCGCAAGCTGCCCGCAGGCTCCGTCAATCTCCCGACCCCGGGTGTCACGCACTGTAGTGGGAACACCGGCAGCCCGGAGGCGCCGGACGAACTCCCGCTCAACCGGCTTCGGGCTGGCGTCCCATTGGCTACCCGGTGTCGGATTGAGCGGGATGAGATTGACATGTGCGAGACGGCCGGACAAGAGCCGGCCGAGCAGATCCGCCCGCCACGGATGGTCGTTCACATCCCGGATCATTGCGTACTCAATGGACACGCGCCGACCAGTGCGAGCCGCATACTCGAACGCGGCATCAAGCACTTCGGCGACCTTCCAACGTTGGTTGACCGGTACGAGCGTGTCGCGCAGATCATCATCGGGTGCGTGCAGCGACAGCGCAAGCGTCACCGACAGGCCCTCCTGCGTCAACCGCCGCATCGCGGGGACCAGCCCGACGGTCGACACCGTGATGTGCCGCTGCGACAGGCCCAGGCCCTCGGGCGCTGGCTCGGTGAGCCGCCGCACGGCCGCGATCACGCGGTTGTAGTTGGCCAGCGGCTCGCCCATGCCCATGAAGACGATCCGCGAGAGCCGGTCGGGGCAGCCGGGCAACGCGCCGCGGGCGGCCAGGCCGGCGAACCACACGACCTGGTCGATGATCTCCGCGGTGGACAGGTTGCGGGTCAGGCCGGCCTGGCCGGTCGCGCAGAACGGGCAGGCCATGCCGCAGCCGGCCTGGCTGGAGACGCAGACGGTGACCCGGTCGGAGTACCCCATCAACACGCTCTCCACCAGGGCGCCGTCGTGCAGCCGCCACAGCGTCTTGCGGGTGGTGCCGTTGTCGGTGGCGAGCTCGCTGACGGGGGTCAGCAGCCGCGGCAGCAGCGTCCCGGTGATCGCCTCGCGGGTGCGGGCCGGCAGGTCGGTCATCTCCTCCGGCTCGCGCACGAGGCGGCCGAAGTAGTGCGTGGAGATCTGCTGCGCGCGGAAGGCCGGCTCGCCGAGCTCGGTGACCGCGGCCCGGCGGCCGGCGAGGTCGAGGTCGGCGAGGTGGCGCGGGGGCAGCGTGGCGCGGCGGCCGGTCGGGGTGGTGCCGGTCGCCTCGGAGGACAGGTTCAGTACGGGCAGCTGCGTCATGACGTTTCCAGTGTCCCATGCCCGGCGGCATGATCTCCAAGACCGCTGGCCAGCACGGCCGGGCGACTCACTTGGACCAGGGCACCAGAAACGCCAGGACCGCGTAGGCCGTTGGCAGGGCCAGCAGTACCGAGTCCAGGCGGTCCATCAGCCCGCCGTGCCCGGGCAGCAGGTTGCTCATGTCTTTGACGCCGAGGTCCCGCTTGATCAGCGACTCGCCGAGGTCGCCGAGGACGGAGGCGATCGACACGGCCACGCCGAAGATCGCGCCGTGCCACCACACCGCGTCGTCGAGCAGCAGCGGCAACGCGATGGCGCTGCCCGCCCCGGTCCACACGATCGAGCCGGCGAAGCCCTCCCAGGACTTGGCCGGGCTGACCGAGGGTGCCATGGGGTGTTTGCCGAGGAAGACCCCCGTGGCGTACCCCCCGGTGTCCGACAGCACCACGGCCAGGATGGTCACGAGGACCCGGACCGCGCCGTCCTCGGCGGGGTAGGCCAGCAGGGCCGCGAAGGAGCCCAGGAACGGCACGTACACGGCGATGAGCGCGCCGGCGGTGACGTCGCGCTGGTAGTTGGCGACCCCGTCGGCGAAGCGCCACACGAAGACGAGCAGCAGGGTGGCGAGCAGGCCCAGCGGCAGTCGCTCGGCACCGCCGAACCAGGCCAGGCAGACCATGAGCGGGCAGCCGAGCAGCAGCGGCACCAGCGGCGGGCGGGCCTTCTGGACGCCGACCGCGCGGACCATCTCCCACACGCCGACCAGCACGGCGGCGATGACGAGACCGAGGAACAGCCACTTCCAGACGAACAGGGAGACCACGACCACGCCGCCGAGCCCGGCCCCGACGCCGATCGCGGCCGGCAGGTTGCGCCCCGCCCGGCTCTTGCGCGGGGCCGGTTCCGGCGTGGTCGCTTCCATGATCTCCGCAGACGGCTCGGGCGCGGCATCGTCCTGCCGCGCCCGGGTCGGGTCGGGGGCCCGGTGAGCCCGATCGAGATGGGCCATCAGACCTCGAGTAGCTCGGCTTCCTTGTGCTTGAGCAGCTCGTCGACCTGCGCGACGTACTTGTGCGTCAGATCCTCGAGCTCCTTCTCGGCCCGCCGCACCTCGTCCTCGCCGGCCTCGCCGTCCTTGACGATGCGGTCGAGCTCCTCCTTGGCCTTGCGGCGCACGTTGCGGATGGCGACGCGGGTGTCCTCGGCCTTGTTGCGGGCCACCTTGATCATCTCGCGGCGCCGCTCCTCGGTCATCTGCGGCAGCACGATGCGAATCTGCGTACCCTCGTTGTTCGGGTTCACCCCGAGGTCCGAGTCGCGGATCGCCTTCTCCATCGCGCCGATCTGCGACGTGTCGTAGGGCTTGATGATCGCCATGCGGGGCTCGGGGATCGCGATCGAGGACATCTGCGGCAGCGGAGTCGGGGTGCCGTAGTAGTCGACCATCACCTTGCCGAACATGGCCGGGGTCGCGCGGCCGGTGCGAATGACCGCGAACTCCTCCTTGCCGTGGTCGATCGCACGATCCATCTTCTCTTCGGCCTCGAAGAGCGTCTCTTCGATCACGTGGTCTGTCCTCCTCGATCCGGGACGGGCTCGGCGGTGATGAGCGTGCCGATCCTCTCACCACTCAACGCGCGAGCGACGTTGTCCTCCCCCTCCGCGCCGAAGACCAGCATCGGCAGCCTGTTCTCCTGGCAGAGGCTGAAGGCCGTCTGGTCCACCACTCGCAGCCCCTTGACCAGCGCCTCGGCGAAGGTCACGTGGTCGAGCTTGCGGGCGGTCGGATCGGTGCGCGGGTCGGCGGTGTAGACGCCGTCGACGCCGTTCTTGCTCATGAGCACCGTCTGCGCGTGGATCTCCAGGGCGCGCTGGACGGCGACCGTGTCGGTGGAGAAGTACGGCATGCCGGCGCCGGCCCCGAAGATCACCACGCGGCCCTTCTCCAGGTGACGGATCGCCCGCCGGGGGATGTACGGCTCGGCGACCTGGGCCATACTGATCGCGCTCTGCACGCGGGTGTCGATGCCGTCCTTCTCCAGGAAGTCCTGCAGCGCCAGGCAGTTCATGACCGTGCCGAGCATGCCCATGTAGTCGGCGCGGGAGCGGTCCATGCCCGCCCGGGACAGCTCGGCGCCGCGGAAGAAGTTGCCCCCGCCGACCACGACCGCGACCTGCACGCCGCGGCGCACCACTGCGGCGATCTGGCTGGCCATAGCGCGCACCACGTTGGGGTCGACGCCGACGGCGCCGCCACCGAACACCTCACCGGAGAGCTTCAGCACGACGCGCCGCGCCCCGATCGGGGCCGGGGTCAGGGAAAGCCTGGCCGCATCAACGGCGGTGTTCGTCATGTGCGCACCTTTCGACGTTGGTGTGGAAAAGGGGTCACGGGCTCGCCGTGCTCGGCGGACCGTGACCCCCTCACTCTTGGCTCGTTTCGGCCGGTCAGGCCTGGCCGACCTCGAACCGCACGAAGCGCGTCACCTCGATGCCGGCCTCGGCCAGCACCTGCTTGACGGTTTTCTTGTTGTCGCTGACCGAGGGCTGCTCGATGAGGACGAAGTCCTTGAAGAAGGAGTTCACCCGGCCCTCGACGATCTTCGGCAGGGCCGCGTCGGGCTTGCCCTCCTCGCGGGCCGTCTCCTCGGCGATGCGCCGCTCGGACTCGACGACCTCGGCCGGAACCTCGTCGCGGGTGAGGTACTTCGGCCGCATCGCGGCGATCTGCATCGCCACGCCGCGGGCGTCCGCGACGGCCGCCTCATCGGTCTTGCCGGTGAACTCGACCGCGACGCCGACCTGCGGCGGCAGGTCCGGGCTCTTGCGGTGCATGTAGACGGCGACCTGCTCGCCCAGCACGGCGATGCGGTTCACGACGAGCTTCTCGCCGATGCGGGCCGACTCGGCCTGGATCAGGTCGGCCACCGTGGTGTCGCCGAGCTTCGAGCCCAGCAGCGCGTCCACGTCGGCCGGCTTGACCGCGTCGACCTGCTCCGCCAGCTTCTGGCCGAGCTCGACGAAGGCCTCGTTCTTGGCGACGAAGTCGGTCTCACAGTTGATCTCGACCAGCCCGGTGGCGTGGTGCGCGACCAGGCCGTTGGCGGTGGTGCGCCCGGCCCGCTTGCCCACGTCCTTGGCGCCCTTGATGCGCAGCAGCTCGACGGCCTTGTCGAAGTCGCCCTCGGCCTCCTCGAGCGCCTTCTTGCAGTCCATCATGCCGGAGCCGGTCAGTTCGCGGAGTCGCTTGACGTCCGCGGCGGTGAAGTTGGACATGACTCTCTCTCGCTCTGTGAATTACGCCTGGGCAGTTACGCCTGGGGGTTCTCTTCGGCGGCGGGAGCGGCGGGAGCGGCCGGAGCAGCCGGAGCAGCCGGAGCGGCCTCGGTCGCCTTGGCGCCCTCGAGCAGTTCGCGCTCCCACTCGGCGAGCGGCTCGTCGCCGGCCACGACGCCCGGCTCGGGCTTCTGGTCGGCGCGGGTCGCGCGCCCGGAGCGAGCGATCAGCCCGTCGGCGACCGCGTCGGCGACCACGCGGGTCAGCAGCGCCGCGGAGCGGATGGCGTCGTCGTTGCCGGGGATCGGGAAGTCGACCTCGTCCGGGTCACAGTTGGTGTCGAGCACGGCGATCACCGGGATGCCCAGCTTGCGCGCCTCGTCGACGGCGATGTGCTCCTTCTTGGTGTCGATCACCCAGATCGCCGACGGCAGCTTCTGCATGTCCCGCAGGCCGCCCAGCGTGCGGCTGAGCTTGGTCTGCTCGCGGGAGAGCTGCAGGGTCTCCTTCTTGGTGTACCCCTGCGCGGTCCCCGTCAGGTCGAGGCTCTCGAGCTCCTTCATCCGCTGCAGCCGCTTGTAGACCGTCTGGAAGTTGGTCAGCATGCCGCCGAGCCAGCGGTGGTTGACGTACGGCTGCCCCACGCGCGTCGCCTGCTCGGCGATCGCCTCCTGGGCCTGCTTCTTGGTGCCGACGAACAGCACCGAGCCGCCCTCGGCCACCGTGTTGCGGATGTAGTCGTACGCCTTCTCGATGTAGTCGAGCGTCTGGCGCAGGTCGATGATGTAGATGCCATTGCGCTCGGTGAAGATGAAGCGCTTCATCTTCGGGTTCCAGCGGCGGGTCTGGTGTCCGAAGTGCACGCCGCTCTCGAGCAGCTGGCGCATGGTCACGGCCATGTTTGCGGGATCCCTTCGATCCTGGTTGTCACGGCGGGCCGGTCGGCCCACCGTCCTGGCGCCTGGTCGTCGGCCGTCTCAACCCTCGGCGCACGCCGCAGTCGTCTGCCGGCGTGCCTATCGGGACCAGGGCGGCCGCCGCCCTTGGAAACTCACCCGGCGCAAGAGAACGGTGCGACCGGGCTAGGGAGGGCGCGCGAGGTCGACCGCACGGTGTGCGGTCGCCGGGGGAAAGTGTACGCGCCGCGGCCCGGCAACCTCGAATCCCCCCGGTCCCGTGTTGTTTGCGGGGGTTTGTCGTGATCGCCGCGCCTACGGAGGGTGACGGCGGCCGCCTCCGTCGGTCAGCGGCCGCCGTCTCGTCAGGAGGCCGCCAGGCCGGCGGAGACGAACAGGAGCAGCGCGACCGGCAGGTAGACCAGCGGCGTGCGCAGCCACGCCCGAGCACCGGGCGCCGCCGCGGCCGCCCCGCCGATGAGCCCGTACAGCCCGAGCGCGAACATCGGCAGCGCCGGGATCATGAAGATGCCGGACAGGGTCGCCCCCACCAGCACCTCCTTCGCGGTCATCGCGTTGACGAACAGGCGCAGCACCGGCACCTCGAACAGGATCGTCGCCAGCACGAGCACGACCGCCAGCCCGGGCCGCTTGCTGCGGTACACCGCGCCGCCCGGCTCGGGCTGCCCGCCGCCGTACTGCTGCTGGGGCGCCTGCTGCTGGGGCACCGGAACCGCCGCGGTCAGCGCGGTGGGCGCCACGAACGCGCTCGGCGGCGCGCCGGTCGGCCCGCTCGACACCGGCGCGGTGGTACCCGCACCGAGGCCGGCGCCCGACGTGGGCATGCCCTGCGCCGCGGCGAGCCCGGGGATCGGCGCGCCGGACGACGAGAGCGCGGAGCCCCCGCCCGGTCCGCCGAGCCCACCGGCGCCGGCTCCGCTCGTGGCGGCCAGTCCGCTGGTGGCGCTCGGCCCGCTCGTGGTGCTCAGTCCGCTCGGGGCTGCGGGGCTGTTCCCGGCGCCGAGGCCGCTCGGGCCCACGCCGAGGGCGCCACCCGAGGCGCCGGTCGACGTCGCCCCGCCGGACACCGGCCGCTGCAGCGCCGCGCGGTCGAGCGCCTCGGACCGCCGCGACCGCCCGCCGAACTCGCCCGAAAGGTCACCACTCGCGTCACCACCCCGGCCCGCGCCGGCCGGTGCACCGAACTGCCCGCCCTGGCTGTCGCCGTAGCCGGAAGTCTCCGCCGCGTACCCCCGGCTCCCGCTGCGCGGCTCCGGCACCCGGTACCCGTCGTCGTACTCCCGCTCGTCCGCGTACCGCGTCGGCGTGTACCCGCGGTCCTCAGCGGGGTATCCGCGGTCCTCGCCGCCGTAGCCCCGGTCGTCGCCGCCGTACCCGCGGTCCTCGCCGTACCCCCGGTCGTCGTCACGGCCGCGCGGGTCACGGGCCCGCTCGTCCCAGTCCCGATCCCGGTCCCGGTCCCGCTCGTCACGCATCCGGTCGTCCCGGCGGTCGTCGTACCCGCGATCGTCGTACCCACGGTCGTCCGGGTACCAGCGGGAATCCGCCTCCGGTCCCGGGGTGAAGTTCCGGCGTCCATCCACGGCACGTCACGGTAGGCCCTCGACATGATCCTCGCCACCCGGCAAAGGTCCGTGTAATCTGCGTCGCTGCCCAGCAACACCTCCCCATCCCCATCCGCTCGTTTCGTTGGCCGTTCTCCCCCGCAAGTTCACCCCCAGCGCGGGTCCGGCCCTACGCACGCGGCGCGGCGCCGACCGCGGCGCTCGCCCGGCGGCGACCTGCTCCCCCTAGCCCGTACGGTCCGACGCGGGCCGCTCGCGGCTGGCGAACTCGGCCCCACCGGCGAGCCGATCGCCCAGCGACTCCTCCCGGCCCAGCGCCCGGCGACCGTGATCGACCGACCACTCCCGCCGGTGCACACGGTCCGGCACCCGGCGACCGTGATCGACCGACCGCTCCCGCCGGTGCACGCGGTCCGGCACCCGGCGACCGCGCAGGCCAGAGCCCGCACGCTCGCGATCGACCGACCGCTCCCGCCCGTCGTGCACGCGGTCCGGCACCCGGCGGCCGCGCAGGCCAGAGCCCGCACGCTCGCGATCGACCGACCGCTCCCGCCAGGGCGCCCAGCCGCGGCCCGGACCGGCTCGGCCCGCTGCGGCTGGGGCTCGCCCACCTGCGTCCGGCCACGCGGGGCGCCGCGGACTGCGGGAGCGACGGGCCCGGGCCGCATACTCGGGGGGTGACTGACGCCACGCGTGACCACCTCGTCGCCCGCATGCGCCCGTTCGGCACCACCATCTTCGCGGAGATGTCGGCGCTGGCCGTGCGCACCGGATCCGTCAACCTCGGGCAGGGCTTCCCCGACACCGACGGTCCCGCCGCGATGCTGGAGGCCGCCGCCGCGGCGATCCACGGAGGCCGCAACCAGTACCCGCCGGGCCCCGGCGTCCCCGAGCTGCGCACCGCAGTCGCCGCCCACCAGCGGGCGTTCTGGGGCCTCGACTACGAGCCCGACGGCGAGATCCTGGTGACCGCCGGCGCCACCGAGGCGATCGCCGCCAGCATCCTCGCGCTGTGCGAGCCGGGCGACGAGGTCGTCTGCTTCGAGCCCTACTACGACTCGTACGCCGCCTCGATCGCCCTCGCCGGAGCCGTCCGCCGCCCGGTGACGCTGCGGGTCGCCGACGGCAGGTACGCATTCGACCCCGACGAGCTGCGCGCCGCTTTCGGCCCGCGGACCCGGCTGGTGCTGCTCAACTCGCCGCACAACCCGACCGGCAAGGTCTTCACCGCCGACGAGCTCGCCCAGATCGCCGCGCTGTGCGTGGAGTTCGACGCGTTCGCCGTCACCGACGAGGTCTACGAGCACCTGGTGTTCAGCGACGCCTCCGCGCCGCACGTGCCGCTGGCCGGGCTGCCGGGCATGCGGGAGCGAACCGTGCAGATCTCCTCCGCCGGCAAGACGTTCTCGTGCACCGGGTGGAAGATCGGCTGGGTGTGCGGCCCCCGTCCCCTGGTGTCGGCCGTCACGCGGGTCAAGCAGTTCCTGACGTACGTCAACGCCGGCCCCCTGCAGCCCGCCGTCGCGATGGCGTTGGCCTCGCCATCGTCGTACTACCAGGAGTTCCGCGACGACCTGCAGCGCAAGCGTGACCGCCTGTGCAAGGGCCTGGCGGAGGCGGGGTTCGCCGTGCTGCAGCCCGAGGGCACGTACTTTGTCACCGCCGACATCACGCCCCTGGGCGGCACCGACGGGGTGGAGTTCTGCCTGTCGTTGCCGGAACGCTGTGGTGTCGTCGCGGTACCGACGCAGGTCTTCTATGACGACGCCGAGGCCGGCCGGCGGCTCGTGCGCTTCGCCTTCTGCAAGCGCGACGAGGTGCTCGACGAGGCGGTCGTCCGGCTGCAGCGGCTCTGACGCGTTCACCGGTCCTCCTCGTCGACCGGTCCGCGCGGTTCGCGGCGCAGCCGGTACCCGTCCACGCCCGACACCACGAACCCCAGCTCCTCCAGCAGCGGCAGCGCGCGCCGGGCGTCGCGGCCGCTCACCCCGGCCGTGGCCGCGATCTGCTCCGCCGCCATGGCCCGGCGGGGGCGCACGGCGTCGAGAATCCGCGCCTGCAGCGGGTCCAGGACGTCCTCGGGCCGCCCGGCGCCCTGGATCGGGTCGGCCAGCTCCCCCACCGCGCCTACCTCCTCGATGATCTCCTCGACCCGGGTCACCAGCACCGTGCCCGGCTGGCGCAGCTCCAGGTGACAGCCGACCGACATCGCCGAGTTGATCGGCCCGGGCACCACCATCGCGGCGCGCTGGAGCAGCCGCGCGTACCCGAGCGTGTTGCGCGCCCCGCTGCGCGAACCGGCCTCGATCACCACGGTGCCCCTGGTCGCGGCGGCGATGACCCGGTTGCGGGTCAGGAACCGCGTCTTGTGCGGCATCGTCCCCGGCGCCCACTCGGTCAGCAGCAGCCCGTCGGCGCCGATCTGCTCCAGCACCGCCGCGTTGGCCGCCGGGTACGCCCGCTCGATCCCGCACGGCAGCACCGCCACCGTCGGCCCGCCCGCGACCAGGGCGCCGCGGTGCGCGGTCACGTCGACGCCGAGCGCGCCACCGGACACGACCGTCCACCCCCGCTCCGCCAGCCCGAAGGCGAACTCCGAGGCGACATATCCGCCGTACCCCGTGATCGCCCTCGCCCCGACCACCGACACCGACCGCTCCAGCGCCTCGTCCAGCCGCAGCGGACCGCGCAGCCAGACGCACATGGGCGGGTCCGTGTCCCTCCGCAGGACGTTGCCCTCGCGGCTGGCCCGTACCAGCTCGTCGAGCGCTTGCGGCCACTCGGTGTCGGCGGCGGTGACGATCCGCGCACCGCTGCGCTCCGCCTGCTCCGCCATCTGCTCGGCCACCTGCGCACCCGGGTCCGCCGCGTCGAGCACGCCGGCGCTGCGCAGCCTGGCCTGCACGGCCCCGGCCAGCTGCGCCGAGATGCCGAACCCGCCGATCACCCGGGCCAGCGCCTCCTGCGCCCCGACCGAGCGGACCAGCACGCCGAGCTCCCTGCTACCGGGCTCAACGAGCGTGCCCAGCGCCATCTGCGACACCCGCTCCTCGTTCATCGGGCCGTCCTCGATCGCATCTCGAGCGCCTCCCGCACGTCCGCCGCCTCGGGCCGCTGGCGCCCGTCGAGGTCGGCGATCGTCCAGGCAACTCGCACGGATCGTTCGAACCCGCGGGCCGACAGGCGGCCCCGATCCATCTCGACCGTCAGCGGGCGCAGGATCTGGCGGGATAGCCGGAACCGCTTGTCCCGCAGCATCGCCCCGGAAACGTCCCCGTTGGTCCTGGCGCTCGCGCCCCATCGTTCGGTGGCCGCCTGCCGCGCCATCATCACCCGCTTGGCGATCACGGAGGACGGCTCGACGTGCTCCGTGTTCAGCAGCGCCGCCGAGCGGACCGGATCGAGATCGACCTGAAGATCGACCCGATCCATCAGCGGTCCGGACAGCCTGGCCTGATATCGCCGCCGGATGATCGACGGACATTGGCACATCTGCCGACCGCCCGGCTTCGCGCACGGGCAGGGGTTGGCCGCCATCACGAGCTGGGCCTGCGCTGGGTAAACGGTCTCACCGTATGTACGCCGAAGCCGAACCTCGCCCTGCTCCAGCGGTTGGCGCAGGGCGTCCAGCACGCCGGATGCAAATTCCGCGCACTCGTCGAGGAAGAGGACCCCATGGTGCGCAAGGCTGATGGCGCCCGGCTTGGCCAGCCCTGAGCCCCCGCCGACGAGCGCGGAAACCGAAGCCGTGTGGTGTGGAGCCTGGATCGGCGCGCGCCGTATCAATGCACCGGTAGGGGCCAGGGTGCCGGCAATCGAATGCAGGGCCGTGACCTCGATGGCCTCCTGATCGCACAGCGGCGGAAGCACGCCGGGCAATCGGGCCGCGAGCATCGTTTTTCCGGCTCCGGGCGGACCGAACATCGCGACATGATGACGACCCGCGGCTGCGAGCTCGATGACCCGCCGGCCGCGCTCCTGACCCAGGACGTCGGCGAGATCGAGTGGGGGAGGCTCAGGCGGAGGACCTTCGAGGACCGGATCGAGCAGGTTCTCCGAGCCGTAGAGGTAACCGAGGATCCGGCCCAGGCAGTCGGCGGCTCGGACCTCGATGTCGGGGACCAGGCGCGCCTCCGTGATGTTGGCCTGCGGTACCACGGCGAAACCGACCCCCGCCCGGCTGGCGGCCAGGACGGCCGGCAGGACTCCGCGCACCGGGCGGATCGTGCCGTCCAGCCCCAGCTCGCCGAGGACGACCGCGTCGGCGAGCCGGCCGATCGGGAGGTCCGCACCCGCCGCCAGCACGGCGATCGCCACGGCGGTGTCGAACCCGGAACCGTGCTTGCGCACATGGGCGGGGAGCAGGTTGACGGTGATGCGCTGCTGCGGCCAGTACGCGCCGGAGTTGTGCACGGCGGCGCGCACGCGGTCGCGGGCCTCGCTGAGCGCGGCGTCGGGCAGTCCGGACACGACCAGGCTGGGCAGGCCCGGCGCCACGTCAGCCTCGACGACGATCACCTCGCCGGCCACGCCGTGCAGGGCGACGGAGCGGACCATGGCGTACCCCATCAGAACGCCCCGCGCAGGTGCTGGACGGCCACGGATCGGCCCACGAGCACGCTGATGACGTCGAAGCGCACCCGTTCGCAGCGCTCGCCGCTGTCGGCCAGCCACATCCGGGCCAGGGTCCGCAGGCGGCGGACCTTCGCCGGGACGAGCGCCTCGACGGGCTGTCCGTAGCGGGTGCTGCGGCGGGTCTTGACCTCCACGAACACCAGGTCGCCGCCGTCCCGGGCGACCACGTCGAGTTCCCCGGCCCTGCTGCGCCAGTTGCGGTCGAGCAGCACGAGCCCTTGCGACACGAGGTACCGGCAGGCGATGCGTTCGCCGAAGGCGCCGACGATCTGGTTGCGGTTCGTCATGCGGGCGACTCTGACCGGCCGGAGCGATCAATGCGGCGCGACGGAGATCAACATGTGGATAACCGAGGGCTTGTGGATAAATTCGGACAGGTTATTTGACTTTGGTATGTAGCGGGGTCGCGGCGCAGGCCAGCCCTGGTGTGGCCATTACCGGGCCTCGGCTCAAAAATTTCTGCGCCAGTGCTGATGGACGAGATCTTGGCCGTACGCCGGCTTGCGTTCCTCGCTGTCGAGCACGAACCCGGCGCGCTGGTAGAGGCGGCGCGCCTCGACGAGGATGTCGTGCGTGAACAGGACCATGTCGGCATAACCGATGCTCTGGGCGAACCGGACGCACTCGTCGACCAGCCGACCACCCACGCCCATCCCCCGAGCCTTGGGCTCGACCAGCAGGAGCCGGAGTTTCGCGGTGGTACCGCGGGCAAGCCCGGCCGCCGGCCCCGGCCCCTCGGCGGCATCGCCCGGGTCCGCGCGGACGCAGAAGATCGATCCGACCGGCTCGCCGTCCACCTCGGCGATCCAGCCGCGGTCCCAGTGCGGATCGCGCGACTCCGCGTAGTCCGCGACGATGCGCGCGACAAGCCCCTCGAACTCGTCGTTCCAGCCGTACTCGGCCGCGTACAGCGCGCCGTGGCGCTGCACGACCCAACCCAGGTCGCCGGGCCCGGGCGGGCGCAGCACCACCGTGCGCCCGGACGTCGCGCCACCGTGCGCGGCGGCGCCCGCCCCGGCTCCGGCCCCCGCGCGGACGCCGGACGCGGTCGGGCCGGCGCTAGTGAGGATCGACTCGATCGCGCCCATGGCGCCGACGAGCCGCCGCTGGTCCCCTTCCGTGGCGGCGCCCAGCAGCACTCCCGCTTGCGCGTCCGAGCGCCGGTCCAGCTCGGCCTGGGCGGTCCGGCCGGCGTCGGTGAGCCGGATCCGCTGCTTGCGGGCGTCCGCGTCCGAGCGCTCGCGCACGACCAGCCCGTCGGCCTCGAAGCGGCCGAGGATCCTGCTCAGGTAGCCCGCGTCCATGTCCAGTCCCTGCCGCAGGCCGGCCACCTCGAGCGCGGGCACGGGCGCGTTGGCCAGCTCGTACAGCACCCGCGCTTCGGCGAGCGAATAGGGCGAGTCGAGCAGCCCGGCCCGCAGCACCCCGATGAGATTCGTGTAGAAGCGGTTGAACCGGCGAAACGCGGCGACCGTCTCGATAGTCATAGTTGACATCGTCATGCGATCGCTTGACTCTGTCAACGATTCTCCGGAAAGCCGCACGACGTGGCGTCGTAACTGCCGGGAAACGCAGCGTCGTCAGGCTTGCCCCATGTCGCTACGTCACGTAATCGTCGAACTGCCCGACCGCCCCGGCTCCCTGGGCCAGGTGACCACGTTGCTCGGCCGCCTGGGCGTGGACATCCGCCAGATGCGCGTGCTGGGCCGCGACGGCGCCGTGGCAACGGACGAGTTCTTGGTCAGCGTTCCGGGCGTGGTGATTGACCGGACCCTGCCGGAGCTGCTGGAGGAGATTCAGGGCGTGCGCGTGGTGGCGATGGAGCCGGTCAATAGCGATAGCGGGATAGCGGGCGCTATCGTGACCGTATGACCGCTCCTGTCGACAAGCTCGTGGCGTTGCTCGAGACACTTCCGGCCGACGCTCGCCAGGAGCTCACCGTCTGGCTGCTCAACCGAACCGTCCCGGTCGGCCAAAGCGCCCTGCTGACCAGCCCCGAGCTGCGCGGGCGCAACCTCATGGACGCCCCGGACCTGAGCCAGGCGGCCAGCCACGGCGCGCTCGGCGGCTCACTGCCGGCGGGCGAGGAGAGCCAGCTCGTGACGTTCCGCCTGCCTGCGGAGCGGCACGCCGAGCTGCGCGCCTGGTGCACCGAGCACGGCTTCACCATGGCCGCGGTGGTACGCGGGCTGATCGAGCGGTTCCTCGAAGAGCAGCAGCGCCGTTGACGCGCCCGACGCGACGCGGCGCACCCGCGCCCGGCAGCCGGTCCGGTCGCGATGACGTCGAGCCCGCCGTCAAGTCGCGGGGGCCCGGCTCCGCCTCCGCGCGGCCCGACAAGGCGGACGTGGCTGGGGAGTCCGCGGCATCACCTGACGAGCCGGCCGTGCCTGCGCGGCCCCGCGATGCAGATGACCACAACGGAGTGCCCGGACGACCTGACGAGCCGTCCGTGCCTGTGCGGCCGCGCGATGCAGATGACCACAACGGAGTGCCCGGACGAGCCGATGCCGCGGACCGGCCAGGCGAGACTCGGGGCACCGGCCCCACGCCGGCTGGCGAGCCCATCGTGCCCGCGCGGTTGCCGGACATCGACGCGACCAGACGTCCGAACGAGTCGTCGCGGGGCGCGGCGGATACCGACGGGCTCCCGCATCCCGAGGGTCGGCTCCCCCGCGTTGGGGTCGACGCGTCCGCGCGGGGCGGGCGCGCTGGCGCCGGCGTCGAGGAGCCACCGCGCGGCGACGACGCGGCCGAGGGCGGCAGCGGCGGTCGCCCGGGGGCGCGCAAGGCCGGGCGGCCGGGGGCGCGCAAGGCCGGGCGGCCCGCCTCACGTGGTGACGCGACGCAGCGGGCCGGCGGCGGGGCCGCGCGGACTGCCGGGCGCGGAAGCGCGGACGCGGCCGTCGCCGGCACGGCCGAGATGCACGAACGGCTGCCCACGGCCATGCGAGACGCCGTGGACGACTTCGCGCGGTACCTCGCGGCGGAGCGCAACCGCTCCGTGCACACGGTGCGGGCGTACGTCGGCGACGTCGTCTCCCTGCTGGATCACGCGGCGAGCGAGGGCGCGGACGCGCCGGCGGACCTGACGCTCACGGTGTTGCGGGGCTGGCTCGCGCGGAGGCGGGCGGCCGGCGATGCCAGGACGAGCCTGGCCCGGCACGCGGCGTCCGCGCGCACATTCACCGCCTGGGCGAAGCGGGAGGGGCTGATCGAGGCCGACCCGGGGCAGCGGCTGGCCAGCCCGAAGGCGCACCGGGACCTGCCTACCGTCCTGCGCGCGGACCAGGCCGAGAAGCTGGTGACCTCGCCGGCCGGGCGCCTGGACGCGGTCGGGCTGCGCGACCGGGCGGTGCTGGAGCTGCTGTACGGCACGGGGATCCGCGTCAGCGAGCTCTGCGGGCTGGACCTCGGCGACGTGGACCGGATGCGGCGCGTCGTGCGGGTGGTGGGCAAGGGCGACAAGGAGCGCTCGGTGCCGTACGGCCTGCCCGCCGACCAGGCGGTGACCGAGTGGCTGCGGCACGGGCGACCGGCGCTGGAGGGGCCGCAGAGCGGGACGGCGCTGCTGCTCGGGGCGCGCGGGGGCCGGCTGCAGCCGGGGGCCGCGCGGCGGATCGTGGACGGGTACGCACGCGCGGCCGGGCTGCCGCACACATCGCCGCACGATCTGCGGCACTCGGCCGCCACGCACCTGCTCGAAGGGGGTGCGGACCTGCGCTCGGTGCAGGAACTGCTCGGTCATGCCTCGCTGTCGAGCACGCAGATCTACACCCACGTGTCGATCGAGCGGCTGCGCGCCGCGTACGAGCAGGCGCATCCGCGCGCGTAGCCCCGCATCCGGGCAAGCAGCCCGGCACGGAGGCATGCGAGCCACGGACGCAAAGACGCGCACGCGAGCCACCGGCGCGGACGCGCGCCGAGCCACGGGCGCGAGGACGCGTACGCGAGGACCGCGGACGCGAGGACGCGCACGCGTGGACCGCGGACGCGAGGACGCGCACGCGTGGACCGCGGACGCGAGGACGCGCACGCGTGGACCGCGGACGCGAGGACGCGCACGCGTGGACCGCGGACGCGAGGACGCGCACGCGAGGACGCGCACGCGAGGACCGCGGACGCGAGGACCGCGGACGCGAGGACGCGCACGCGAGGACCGCGGACGCGAGGACGCGCACGCGAGGACGCGCACGCGAGGACCGCGGACGCGAGGACGCGCACGCGAGGACGCGGACGCAGTAGAGAGTGCAAAGGGGCGGGTGAGAGGGCGGCAACCAGGCGCGGGAGCGCCCAACGGGCCCTAAGATCGTGGATATGACCCAGGCCGCGCAAGCCGCGCTGTGACGGGACGGTAGCGCCCGACATGTCCGCTCCCGAGCCGCTGCCCGGCGCCCGGCTGCTGTTCTCCGCCGACGCGACCGTCGCGCATCTCAATCACGGGGCGTTCGGCATGGTGCCGATCGCGGTGCAGCGGGCCCAACAGCGGCTCCGGGACGAGATGGAGGGCAATCCCCACCGGTTCTTCTCGGTCGGGATCGAGGAGCGCATCGCGCACGTCCGGCGGCATCTCGCGGCGTTCGTGGGGGCCGATCCGGACGGTACCGCGCTGGTCGAGAACGCCTCCACCGGCACGTCGATCGTGCTCGGCAGCGTGCCCTTCGAGGCCGAGGACGAGATCCTGACGACCGATCACGGGTACGGCGCCGTGGACCTCGCCGTGGCGGCCACCTGCCGGCGAACCGGGGCCGTCCATCGCGTCGTGCGGGTACCGATGGCGCCCGATGACGCGGAAGTCACCGCGGCCGTGCGGGAGGCGATCACGCCGCGCACCCGGCTGGTCATCGTGGATTCCGTCACGGCCGCGACCGCGCGCGTGCTGCCGGTGCGGCGGATCGTCCAAGCGGTGCGCGAGCAGTGCGGCGACCGCGCGGCGGTCCACGTCGACGCGGCGCACGCGCCGGGCATCCTGGACGAGCCCGTGGCACAGCTGGGGGCGGATTTCTGGGTCGGCAACCTCCACAAGTGGGCGTTCGCGCCGCGCGGGACGGCGCTGCTGAGCGTCGCACCGGCGTGGCGGGATCGGATCCGGTCGCTGGTGCTGTCGTGGTCGGAGGGCGCGGGGTTCCCGGGCAGCCTGGAGTGGGTGGGGGCGCACGACTACACGCCATGGCTGGCCGCGCCCACCGGGCTGTTCGTGCTGCGATCGCTGGGCATCGAGACGGTGCGGCGGCACAACGCGGCGCTGGCGGAGTACGGGCAGCGGGTCGTGGCCGGCGCGCTCGGCGCCGAGGTGCCGGCCACGACCGGGCTGCCGATGACGGTGGTGCCGCTGGCCCCGGCCGTGTCCGGCGAGCCCGGCGCGGTCGCGGCGCTGCGCCGCCGGATCGCGGACGAGCTGGGCGTCGAGGTCGGGCTCACCGGCTGGCGCGGGCGCGCGCTGCTGCGGCTGTCGGCGCAGGTGTACAACCGCCCCGAGGACTACCAGCGCCTCGCCGAAGGCCTACCCAAGCTGCTCACCCGCTAGGTCGCGGAGACTAGGTCGCGGAAGACGGGTACAACCGGACGCGAACGGGGCGCAGCAGGCTGAGCGGGTCGAGGTACACCCCCTTCTCGGTCTTCAGACCCCAGTGCAGGCACGCGTCACCCGGGCACCCGGGATGGCCCGGTCTCAGCCGCCCCAACGGCGTCCCGGGCGACACCGCCTGCCCCGCCACCACCGTGGCCGTCACCGGCTCGTAGGTGGTGCGCACCCCGTCCGCATGCTCCACGCTCACCACCGGCCGCCCGCCGACCATCCCGGCGAAGATCACCGTGCCGGCCCCGGCGCTGCGCACGAGCTGACCGGGCACGCCGGCCAGGTCGACGCCCCGGTGGCCGGAGGAGTACCGGTCCGACGGTGGCTCGAACGGCCGGGTCACGGTCACCGGCCCGTCCAGCGGGGCCTCGTAACGGCTCTCAGGCGCCTGCTGAGCGGCCGCCGGCGGCGGAGGCGTGGGCGGGTCGGCCGGGGCCGGAGGCGAGGCGAAGGCGGCGCCGAATGCGGCCACGGCGGCACTGGCGGCGGCAAGGGCGGAGGCGGCGAGCGTGAGCAAACGGCGAGCCAGGGTCTTCAACATGCCGGGGAGCGTGGCCCAAACCGGCGAACCCGGCAAACGCGATCATGGCTATTCTGTGGATAACTGGGTGCTTGTGGATAACCCGCGAAGTGCCGCGATTTCTGCTATAAGCACCGGACACAACGGGAGGGAACCGGCATGAACGCATTGAAGGCGGCCTTGGTCATCATCGGCCTGATCGTGGTCGGGATGGTCGCCTGGGGGCTGGTCAAGCTGGTTTTCGGCCTCATCGGGTACCTGATCGTCGGGGCGCTTGTCGTGGGCGGCGCCTGGTACCTGTACACCCGCCTCAGCCGGCCGATGCGGACCCGGCGCTGACCGAAAATTTCTCGGCCGGGCCCGCGATCATGTCCGGCCGGGTCAGCCGCCGAAGCCGTTGTCGGGCAGCGAGATGTCGGGCTTCTCGAGCTCCTCGACGTTGACGTCCTTGAAGGTCATGACCCGCACGTTCTTCACGAACCGGGCGGGCCGGTACATGTCCCAGACCCAGGCGTCGTGCATCTCGACCTCGAAGTAGACCTCGCCGTCCGAGTTGCGCACGTGCAGATCGACCTGGTTCGCCAGGTAGAAGCGGCGCTCGGTCTCCACCACGTAGGAGAACTGGCGGACGATGTCGCGGTACTCCCGGTAGAGCTGCAGCTCCATCTCGGTTTCGTACTTCTCGAGATCTTCGGCGCTCATCGCGGTCCGCCTTCCATAGCCACATTGTCGCCCACTTGCGCCGGAACCCGTGCGGCGTCGCCGGGCGCCACGCCGACGTTACCGCGCCTCTGGCCCGGCCGTCCCACCGCCGCGACGTTCGCGTACGAGAAACGGTGCTCGGGGCAAGGGCCGTGCGCGACGAGGGCCGCGCCGTGGTCCGGGGTCGCATAACCTTTGTGCTCGTCGAAGCCGTACTCGGGGTACGACTCGTGCAATTGCTCCATGATCCGATCTCGCGTGACCTTCGCCACCACGCTGGCCGCCGCGACGCACGCGGCGACCTGATCGCCCTTCCACACGGCGAGGCCAGGGATGCCGAGGCCGTCGACCTTGAAGCCGTCGGTCAGCGCGTACTCCGGCCGCACCGACAGGCCCGCGAGGGCGCGGCGCATGCCGGCGAGGTTGCACACGTGCAGGCCGCGGCGGTCGATCTCGCCGGGCGGGATGATCACTGCGTTCCACGCCTCCGCGCGGCGCACCACCTGCTCGTAGATACGCTCCCGCGCGGCCGCGGTCAGCAGCTTGGAGTCGTTGAGTTCGTCGATCTCGCCGCGGCGTCCGGGCGGCAGGATGACGGCGGCCACGACGAGGGGCCCCGCACAGGCCCCACGGCCCGCCTCGTCGGCGCCGGCGACCCGGGTGAAGCCCCGCCGCTGCAGGGCCCGCTCCAGGGCCCACAGGCCCGCTGCGCGGTGCACGACGGTGCGCGGGGGCGCGAGCATGCTCAGCCCACCTCCCGCAGCAGGGTGGCGAGGTCGGCGGGGTAGAACCGCTCCCCCGTCGCGTCCAGGTCGCCGACGGACCACCAGCGGGCCTCGTCGACGGAGTCCGCCTCGTAGTCGACGAGGCGGGACAGATCGACCGTGAACGCCTCCGCGCGCACCACGAAGAACGACTGCTCCTGGCTGTACCACCGGCCGTCGAACGGGAACTCGACGCGGTCGGTGCGCACCGGGCCCGCGAGGTCGCCCGGGGCGATGCGCAGCCCCGTCTCCTCGTAGACCTCGCGCACGGCCGCGTCGGCGAGCGTCTCGCCCGGCTCCAGGCCGCCGCCGACGGTGAACCAGTACTGGTGCTCGGGGCGGGCCGGGTCGCATCCGCGCAGCAGCAGCACGCGCCCGGACGGGTCGAGCAGCAGCACGCGGGCCGCTCTGCGGTCAATCTCTGCCGCCGCCTCCGTCATACGACGAGCCTACGGCGTCCTCACCGCGTCGCGGGATCCGGCACCTTCTCGAAGGTGTCCGGCACACCGAGCCATTTCGCGCGCGAGAAGGGCCAGAAGACCACGAAGGCGCGGCCGATGACATTGTCCTCGGCGATCGTGGCCTGGTTCGTATCCTTCGTGCGGATGAAGTTGTACCGCGAGTCGCCCGACCGCGATCGATGGTCACCCATCACCCACAGGCGACCCTTGGGCACCGTGACGTCGAACTGCTCCTCGCTCGGCAGGTCCTGCAGCCCGTCCGGATTGGCGTAGATGTAGGTCTCGTCCAGCGGCGTGCCGTTTACCGTGATCCGCTGCTTGTCGTCGCAGCACACCACGTGGTCGCCGCCGACCGCGATGACCCGCTTGATGAAGTCCTCTTCGGACGGGTCGTTGCGCCACGAGTCCGGCGCCTTGAAGACGATGACCTCGCCGCGGTGGGGAGAACGGAAGTCGTACACCAGCTTGTTGACGAGGACCCGGTCGTGAATCAGCAGGGTGTTCTCCATGGACTCCGACGGGATGTAGAAGGTCTGGAGTACGAAGGCCCGCACCACGACGGCGACGATGATCGCCACGCCCAGCAAAACCGGCAATTCGCGCCAGAAGGTGTTGGGCTTCTTGGTCTGCTCGTCAATCACGCCCTGAAGGGTACGTGTTCGTTACCATCGGCGACGCCTCAACCGCTCCTGACGCGCCGAACGGGCCGAAAGCGTGAGGGAAACCGCGATCGGGGCAAGCACGATGTCTGGGACCAGCGGGGCGTTCGGTGCGCGATGGACGATCGGCCCCGGGGGCCCCAGAGCCGCCGGCTTCGGGACGTTCTTGAACGTATCGGGCACCGGCAGCCAGCCCCAGCGGCTGCTCGGCCACAGGATCACGAAGGCGCGGCCGATCACGTTGTCGATCGGCACCTGGCCCTGGCAGCGCGAATCCTGGGAGACGCCGCGATGGTCGCCCATCACCCACATCTGGCCTGGCTGCACCTTGATCGGGCCGAAGCGGCGCGCGGTGCACTGCTTCGGGTTGGGGGCGGCGTCCAGCGGCGAGTCCTCGTAGAGGTACGAGGACTCATCGAGCGGGTAGCCGTTGACCGTGACCCGGCCGTCGACGTCGCAGCAGGCCACGGTGTCGCCCGGCAGGCCGATGACCCGCTTGATGAAGTCCTTCTCGCCGGGTTGTGAGAAGCCCACGAGATCCCCGACGGTACGGCCGAGCTCCGCGAAGAACCCGGCGTCCTTGTCGATCTGGTTCTCCGGCGCCCACGTGTCGGGTCCGGTGAAGACCACGACCTCGCCGCGCTCGGGCTCCCGCACGTCGTAGAGGACCTTGTTGACCAGCACCCGGTCGCCGACGAGGAGGGTCTCCTCCATCGAGCCCGACGGGATGAAGAACGCCTGCACCAGGAAGGTGCGGATGAGCACGGCAAGGCAGAAGGCGACGATCAGCAGCAGCGGCAGCTCCTGCCACAGCGGCATGTTCTTGCGCTTGCGGCGGACCTTGCTGCGCCACGTCGACACCGAATCGTCGTCGTTGCCGCGCGCGCGGGCGCGGGCGCCGGAGCCCGATCCGAGGGAGCGCTCGCCCCGGTCATAGCTGCGTTCGTACCGCTCACCGCGGTCCCGGCGGTCGCCGTACCCGGACTGGTCGTAGCCGCCCTCGTCCTCGAAAGCGCGGTCGCGCACCAGCGGCGGCTCGTCCTCCCAGCGGCCCCGGCGCGAGCCGTACGGGTCGTCCCAGGCCCGGCTGGGCCGGTTCCAGTCGCCCCGGTCGCCTCGGTCGTCGCGCCCGCGGCGGTCGGGATCCTGGCGCTCGGCCCCTCGCCGCTCGGGCACAACTTCACGCCCTGGGGTGACGTCCTGATGGCCTTGGGGGGTGTCGCGGTCACGCGACCACCCGCCGTCGTACGTGCGCTGCACCTCGGCGTTGTCCGGGCGCCCGGTCGCGGCCCAGTAGTCGTGCCCCGGGTAGCTGACGCCGCCGAAGGGATGCTGCTGCTGCCCACGCTCTTCGGCCGCCTGGTCGAAGGGGCGGTTGCGTGGGTGTACGTCGTCGGCGCGATCGTCGTAACCATCGCGGCCGTAGGGGTCGCTTGCCATCGGCGTCAGCCTAGATGGACTGGACCACTTTGGGGAGCCCGGCTCCACTTGACCGAATAACCCGATCCCGGACGCGACGAAGGGAGGAAACGCACCAGGCGCTCCTCCCCGTCGACGTTCTCGTGGACCGTACGGTCAGCTGCTGACCTTGGTCTCGCGCTTCTCCTTGATCTTGGCCTTCTTGCCACGGAGATCGCGCAGGTAGTACAGCTTGGCGCGGCGCACGTCACCGCGGGTCACGACCTCGATCCGGTCGACGGCCGGGCTGTTGACCGGGTAGGTGCGCTCGACACCAACGCCGAAACTCACCTTGCGAACCGAGAAGGTCTCCCGCAGGCCGGCGCCCTGGCGACGGATCACGACGCCCTGGAAGACCTGGACCCGGGACCGGTTGCCCTCAACGACCCGGGCGTGCACCTTGATGGTGTCGCCGGCGCGGAAGCCCGGGATATCGGTCCGCTGCGACTGTGCGTCCAGCGCGTCCAGCGTGTTCATCGCGACTGTTCCTCGTCACTCAAGGCACGCCCTACTTCCGCGGCGCGCGAGGGTCTGGTGATCATGGGTGCCCGGCGCATCCGCCCGCGGCAACCTCACTACTTTGCCACATCGACGCGCCGAACCTGAAATCAGGCCCCTTGATCGGTACCGCGGGAGCGTTCCTCCAGCGCCGCGATCAGGTCCGGGCGCCGCTCGGCGGTGCGTTGCAGGCCCTGCTCGCGCCGCCACCGGGCGATCCGGCCGTGGTCGCCCGAGCGCAGGATCTCGGGCACGTCGAGGCCGCGCCAGCTGGGCGGCTTGGTGTACATGGGCGCCTCGAGCAGCCCGTCGGCGTGCGACTCCTCCACGAGCGAGTCGGCGTTGCCCAGCACGCCCGGGAGCAGCCGCGTGACCGCCTCCAGGACCACGAGCACCGCGACCTCGCCGCCGAAGAGCACGTAGTCGCCCAGCGAGATCTCGCTCACCCGCATCCGCGCGGCGGCGTGCTCGAACACCCGCTGGTCGATGCCCTCGTACCGGCCGCAGGCGAACAGCAGGTGCTCGTCGGCGGCCAGGGCGCGCGCGGTCGCCTGGGTGAACGGGGCGCCGGCCGGGCTGGGCACGATCAGGTGCGTGTCCGGGCCGGCCAGCTCGTCCAGGGCGAGGCCCCACGGTTCCGGGCGCATGACCATGCCAGGGCCGCCACCGTACGGCGTGTCGTCCACGGTCCGGTGCACGTCGAACGTCCACTTGCGCAGGTCGTGCACGTCCAGCCGCAGCGTGCCGTTCGTGCGGGCCTTGCCGATGAGCGACAGCTCCAGCGGCGCGAGGTACTCGGGAAAGATGGTGACGACGTCGACCCTCATGCGGGCCTTCCTGAGGCCTTTGCCGGCCGGGCGAGCCCTCCTGAGGCCTTTGCCGGCCGGGCGAGCCCTCCTGAGGCCTTTGCCGGCCGGGCGAGCCCTCCTGAGGCCTTTGCCGGCCGGGCGAGCCCTCCTGAGGCCTTTGCCGGCCGGGCGAGCCTTGCGGCGGGCCTCATAGGTCGAACAGGCCTTCCGGCGGGGTGACGACGATGCGGCGCCCGGGCACGTCGACCTCGGGCACGATCTCTCGCACGAACGGCACGAGGCCGGTGCGCCCGTCGGTCAGGCGGACCACCAGCAGGTCATGCGCGGGCGCGTGGTCGATGCGCAGCAGCTCGCCCAACCGCTCCCCCGCGGCGTCGACCACGTCGAGCCCGACCAACTCGTAGTCGTTGAACTCGTCGGGGTCCTCGCTGGCCGGGATGGTGGCGCTGTCGACGCACAGAAGCACGCCGCGCATGTCCTCGGCGAGGTTGCGGTCGTAGATGCCCTCGAAGACCACCAGGAGGCGGCCCTGGTGTGGGCGTACCGATTCAATGGTGAGGGTGGGCGGGGGACGCCACGCGCCCGGAGGGACGGTCTGCAGATGCCGCACCGCCGTCGAGTCGGTCTCGAGGACCGACCCGACGGCGAAACGCTCTGCCGGCGCGTCCGTGCGCACGTCCACGACGACTTCGCCCCGGACCCCGTGCGCGCGGAAGATCTGGCCGACGACGAGCAGCATGTGTCAGTACGCGTCGACGATCTCGACGCGCACGCCGCGGCCGCCGATCGACATGATGACCTGCCGCAGCGCCTTGGCCGTGCGGCCGCCGCGCCCGATCACCGTGCCGAGGTCGTCCGGGTTGACCCGGACCTCCAGCCGCTGACCGCGACGGGAGTCGACCATGCGCACGCGGACATCGTCAGGGTTGTCGACGATGCCCTTGACCAGGTGCTCGAGCGCAGGGCGCAGCACGTCAGGCCTCCGCGCCGGCGCCGGCACCGGACTGCTCCTCCGCCTCGGCGGCCGGAGCCTCGGCCTCGGCCTTCTTCTTCGGCTCGGCGGTCTTCTTGGCCGCCTTCGGCGCGTCGGCGAGACCGGCGGCGGCCTGCGCCTCGGCCTCGTACGTCGCGCGACGGTCGGGCGCCGCCGCCCGCACCTTCAGCGGCTCGGCCGGGGCGGGCAGGCCCTTGAACTTCTGCCAGTCGCCGGTCTTGGAGAGGATGGCCTGCACGGCCTCGCTCGGCTGCGCGCCGACGGAGAGCCAGTGCTGGACGCGGTCGGAGTTGACCTCGATGCGCGAGGGCTCCTCCTTCGGGTGGTACAGCCCGACGAACTCGATCGCCCGGCCATCGCGCTTGGTGCGCGAGTCGGCGACGACGATGCGGTACTGCGGGTTGCGGATCTTGCCCATCCGCAGGAGCCGGATCTTGACGGCCACTTGGTTGCTCGCTCCTGGATCTGTTGGAAGCCGAGCGACCGCCCGGACACCGTGGGGATGGTGCCGTCGGCTGCTCTGTTGGACTGGCGCTACGCCGGGTTAGAGGGCTCGACGCACACCGGATACCAGCAAACTATTGTGCCAGACCCGCTACCGTGCGCAAAAACGACCCCGGAACCTTCCCGAATTCCGCCTCAGCGCGCCGGCGGCCTGTCCCATCCAGGCGTGAGGCCCGGAATGTCCCAGCCTGCGGGCGGCCTGAAGTCCGTCCACGTGCCGTCGAACGGGAACGCGCCCGCCTCGATCTCCTTGACGACGCGCAGGCCCTCCTCGCGCACCGCCGCCTCGTCCGCGACCCAGTAGTGCTCCGGGATGGCCAGCCGCTCGAGGAACTCCTCCTCGTCCTTCCACTCCCAGCTGCGATCGGGCGCGACGAGAATGTCGAGGTCCTCGTCGGTCACGTCGACCCCGGCCGCCCCGCCCGGGTCGCGCCAGCGCACCGCCGGCCGTTCGAGGTTGACGTACCAGCCGGTGAACTCGCCGCCGTCGTTGCGGAACCACCACACGGAGTGCGCGAGGTCGCCCGGCCGGTGCAGCTTGAGCACTCCGGGCCCGTTCCAGGTGCCGTGCCGCAGCCCGGTGCCGAGCGTGACGTACTCCGCGAACGGCATCGACCGCATCCCGCGACCGTCGCCGGACACCTCGTTGACCACGGGCGTGTCGCGGGCGATCCAGACCAGCAGGCCGCGCTCGTCATCGGACACGACGCGGGCCGGCCGCACCCACCCGATCCGCCCGCGCCGCACGTTGCGGTGCATGACCACTTCCCCGGGCGTGAAGACGACGCTCAACCGCGCTCCCTAGCTCCGTCCCGGCCCGGAGGCAGCGGGAGACGACCACTCGAACCTGCCCGGCATGCCACTGGGCGTCCGGGCGTGCGGCATTCCCACGCGCGGTCGGGCCGGCGTCGCTCGTCAGCGCGCACGGGGGCGGTCCCAGCCCTCGGCGACCCGCTCCGGGATGGCCCAGTCCTCGGGCGGCCGGAAGTCGGTCCAGGTCCCGTCGAACGGCCAGGTGCCCGCCTCGATGGCCGGCAGGACCGCGCGCCCCTGCGCCCAGACGGCCTCGGGGTCGCTCACCCAGTACGCGTCGGGGAACGCGAGGCGCTCCTCGAACTCGTCCTCGTCCTTCCAGTCCCAGCTCCGGTCGGGCCAGATCCAGATGTCCAGGTCCTGATCGGTGAGGTCGACCCCGGCCACCGCGCCGTCGTCCCACGCGACGCCGGGCTCCTCCAGGTTCACGTACCACGCCCGGAAGCCCCCGGCCGGGTCGAAGAGCCACCACACGGAGTACGCCGCCCCGCGCGGATGGAACTTCAGCGTGCCCGGCCCGCGGTACACGTCGTGGATGATCTTCTTCGGCGCCTCGATCCACTCCGCGAAGGGCATGTCGCGCGGCCCCTGACCGTCCTCGGTCACCTGCCGGATGAGTGGGCTGCCGGTCGCCAGCCATAGCCGGGTGCCCTGCTCGTCGTCGGCCACGACCCGCGTGAGCGGCGCCCAGACCAGCGTGTCGTGAGTGAAGTGCCGGTGCAGGACCGGTCTTCCGGGACGCAGCGGCACGCCTGTGATTGTATCGGCCGCACCACGCGCTCCGGAGCCCCGCCGCTCCTCCGCGTCCCCACGCCTCCGCGCCTCCGTGTCCCCGCGCCCGGCCACTCCCTCGCGCCCTCGCGCCCCCGTGCCTCCGTGTCCCCGCGCCCGGCCACTCCCGCGCGCCCTCGCGCCTTCGTGCCCCCGCGGCGCCCGGCCACTCCCGCGCGCCTCCGCGCCCCGCGTCCCGGAAGCGCGGCCACTCCCGCGCGCCTCCGCGCCCCGCGTCCCGGAAGCCCGGCCACTCCCCCGCGCCTCCGCGCCCCGCGTCCTCATGTCCCGGCGCCCGACCACCCCTCCGCGTCCCCGCGTCCCCGCGTCCCCGCGTCCCCGCGTCCCCGCGTCCCCGCGCCCCCGCGCCCCCGCGCCCCCGCGCCCCCGCGCCCCCGCGCCCCCCGCGTCAGTGTCGGCAGGTCGCGCGCACGGGCGCGGCGATGCATCCCGCGAGCCGAGCCAAACGAGGCCGAACCAGCGAACCGCGGCCCCGGACGACACGAGGGACGTGCGCGGGTGGGACGGCCGAAGGGTCAGCGGATGACGCGGCCGCGCAGGACGATGCGGCGCGGCCGCAGGAGGGTGGTGAGGTCCTTGCGGGGGTCCTCGGCGTACACGACCAGGTCCGCCAGGCCGCCCTCGACCAGGCCCGGGAAGCCGAGCCACTCGCGGGCGCCCCACGAGCCGGCGCGCAGGACCGCCTCCGGGGAGAGGCCGGCCTCGCGGTGGAGCAGGAGCATCTCCTCGGCGGCCAGGCCGTGGTTGATGCCGCCCCCGGCGTCGCTGCCCACGTAGATGGGCACGCCGGCCTCGTGGGCGGCGCGGACGACCGACGGGAAGCGGTCGCGGAGGGCGAGCATGTGGCGGGCGTACACCGGGAACTTCTCCTCGGCTTGCGCCGCGATGCCGCCGAACGTCGCGATGTTGATCATCGTGGGGACGAGGGCGGTGCCGCGGCGCGACATCTCCTCGATGTCGGCCTCGGACAGGCCGGTGCCGTGCTCCACGGAGTCCACGCCCGCGCGGACCAGGGCGGCGACCGACTCCTCGGCGAAGACATGGACGGCCACCCGGGCGCCGGCGGCGTGCGCGGACGCGACCGCGCCGGCCATCGCGGCGACGTCCCAGGCCGGGGCCAGGTCGCCCACGCCGCGGTCGATCCAGTCGCCGACTAGCTTGACCCAGCCGTTGCCCAGGCCCGCCTGGCGGGTGACCTCACCCGGCAGGTCGGCCTCGCCGACCTCGACGCCGATGTCGCGCAGGTACCGCTTCGGGGGCGCCACGTGCCGCCCCGCCCGCGCCAGCCGGGGCACGTCGTGGTCGTCGTCCAGCGACGGGTACGGGATCGGCGACCCCGCGTCGCGGATCGCCAGCACCCCGGCATCCCGGTCGACGATCGCCAGCGTCCGCGCGCCGTCGACGTCGGCCGACGGACGGCCGCCCGGCTGGATCCCGAGGTGGCAGTGGGCGTCGACCAGGCCCGGCAGGATGAAGCCCTCGTCGGCGACCGTGATCGCGCCGGCCACGGGGCTGAAGGTCACCCGGTCGCCGACCAGCCACAGGTCGCGGCGCTCGCCGGAGGGCAGCAGGGTGCCCCGCACGTGCAGCGCTGGGGCCGGCTCCGGGCCCTCCGACCGGCCATGACGCGACCGCGCGGACGCGACACCCGCCGCACCCGCACCCGCGACGCCTGCCGCGCCCGCGCCCGCGACGCCTGCCGCGCCCGCGCCCGCGACGCCTGCCGCACCCGC